>JAJZZA010000128.1 GCA_021797825.1 Bacillota bacterium
TACCCTCGATAGCACCGCTAATCAAGTTGTATAAACGATGATTTGAGGCAGAGCTTGGCTTTGAGGCTAATTTAACCACCTAACCCGGAAACTTCCGCTAGATTCTGGGGACCACTATAGTGCACCACGGCGTCACCAAGAGCCGATGGATGCGGTCCGGCCCGAGGGACGCGATAGACGGTCCGCCGGGGGAGAGCGGCGACAGATCCTGACTCCTGACCATCGCAGCGACGTCATGGACGCGTGAACGTGGGATTTTCGGTCCCCGATTCGCCGACAGGGAGCACCCTTACGGATGAAACCTGTGGGCCAATTCCAATTCCTTCAATCCTTGAGGTCCCAGAGACGTTTGAAACCGTGATCCAATGCATCGCCCATACACGGACTCGCCGGGGAGGTCAGGTCCAGGCTCAACTGGATGAGCGCGAATACGACAAGGGCCGTCAGGCGGACGACGAGACGATCTACGCCGCCATTGGAGCACTGGAGAGCCGCAACCTACTGACCGACCTGCCGACGCCCTGACACCTGACGCCCGTGTTGCATGGCCAACTCCGTCAGAAAGTCCAACAGGTGACGGCCCGGTTGACCGCCTGCCTCACTCTTCCCATTTAGTGGCGACGCAGCGGGTGCTAGTCACCATCATCGATCGTGCCAACACGGAACCGACCCAATAACATGGTCCTGCGCGGACGAGTTCCTTTATGAGGCAAATCCTCTGCTTACGGGGGCGTAAGCGCATCAGGGGTTCTTCTGTTTGGGGAACACAGACTGGTTTGATTGCGAGGGTCTCGTCCTGAACTATACTAGAAGAAAGAGAAAGGGGGGCCCAGCGTGAGTGTTCCGGCCGACGAAGTGTACAAGGTCATCGAGCAGTTGTCGCCGTCTGATCGAAAGACGGTGTACCACCTGGCCCAATTCCTACGCGCCCGTCATCAGACCATGGTCAAGGCCTGGCGCGATATCGAGGCACAAGAACCGGATGACGAACCCTTAAGCCCGGAGGAAGCCGGTCAGTTGCGGGATCCCGAGTTTGTATCCTGGGAGCCGGGATCTAAGCCCCATGGTATATGAGGTTCGCATTAGACGGTCGGCGCTCAATTACTTCCAGAAGTAAGATGTGCCCACCCGCCGACGTCTCGAGGCCGCCATTGCAGGCCTTGCGGAAGTTCCACCTGCGGGAGATATTCGGCCACTGGCAGGGAGGAGCCTGTCCATTAATTGTTTTGAATGACTAATCTTACACTATATACAGATTTGATTTGTTGCTACACCGCTATATATTGCGCGTCTTAAGAGATTGTTCGAAATTTATAGACAGGCTCCTCGTGTAGGCGACCCAAGGGGAGTGGCACGTCGTACTCACCCCCACAAAATCAGTGCCTGCCGAGTGGTTTCCCCCGTTTAGCGGCTGCAAGATCTTGGGGCTGGGGGCGACTGGCGGACAACAAATGCCAATCTTCGCGGCCTTAGGTTCAGAATGTACCGGAAGCAAAGACGCCGGATTGCAGCCCGACCACAATTTCGAGGTGGATCCGCCCCCTCGATCCCATTTGCTTTTTTTCCGCAAATTTCATAGGATAGACACGTAAACCTTCGGGGCGTGGTGAGGGACAGAATCGTGTCCCAATTCCCGACCGGCGGTCATCTCCCCCGGCATGGGGGAGCAGCCCGCGAGCCGCAAGGCAGGAGTCCGGTGAGAGTCCGGCGCCGACAGTACAGTCTGGATGAGAGAAGGTGACGGCCGCCATTGCGGGGTTTGTCCTATTTTGCTCATCTCCCGAACGGGAGATGTTTTTTTATGGGGAGGAGGCCTTGGCCAAATGATCAGTGCGGCGATGCGACGCGCCTTGACATTGGCTCGTCGGGGCGCATCCTCGGCTTCCCCTAACCCAATGGTCGGCGCCGTCGTGGTCGATGCCTCCGGACGCGTAGTCGGGGAGGGCTACCACGTGCGGGCGGGAAGTCCGCACGCCGAGGTCATCGCCTTGACACGGGCGGGAGAGCGAGCCCAAAACGGCCGGTTGTTTGTCACTTTGGAGCCATGCAACCATCACGGGCGAACACCGCCCTGCACCGAGGCGATCCTCAGGGCGGGCATCAAAGAGGTGGTGGTCGCCAGCCGTGACCCCAATCCGCATGTGGCCGGGAAGGGAATTGAACGGCTGCGGGAAGCCGGCGTCACCGTTGTGCTAGGAGATGGTTCGTCGGAGGCCGAGCGGCTTAACCGGCCATTTTTCACCTGGACGCGACGGCAGCGACCATTCATCCTGCTGAAAAGCGCCATGACGTTGGACGGCAAGGTGGCCACCCGCACGGGGGAATCGCGCTACTTGACCGGATCAAGTGCTCTCTCCGCGGTTCACGAGATCCGCCGGACTTACGACGCCATCATGGTCGGGGTGGGCACGGTGCTGGCCGATGATCCGGCTCTCACCTACCGGGGGCCGCGAAAGGGCCGCGATCCGGTACGAGTCGTGCTCGACAGCCGAGGACGCACCCCAGCGAGCGCCCGCCTGTTCCACAGTGGTTCGGCCGCCCCCACTTTGGTATTTGCGACCGAGCGGGCGTCTTTGGCTTGGGAGCGGGAGATTTTTTCGGCGGGTGGTGAGGTGATTACCGTCGGGCTGGGGGGGGACGGGCGGGTGGCTCTCGACCAGGTGATGACGCACCTGGCCGACCGTCAGATCCTTTCGGTCCTCGCCGAAGGCGGGCCCACGGTCCACGCGTCTTTGATTCGAGACGGTCTGGCCGACTCGTGGCTGGGGTTCGTCGCCCCCCTTATTGTGGGTGGCCCGGCACCCACTCCGGTGGCGGGCGACGGCGTGGCCCATCTTGCCGACGCGTCGCGCTGGGTGATTCAACGGGTCCAGCCAATCGGACCGGATGCCCTAATCGAAGCCGATTTTGCCGAGAACCCGGCGCCATGACGGGTCGGCCCCGTCCGCGTTATGGAGTCAACCCGAAAACAGGAGGAAGGAGGGAAAGGCCGCATGTTCACCGGAATCATCGAAAGCACGGGAGTGATGCAATCCCGAACCCCTTTGGGAGACGGTGTCAGTGAAACGCTGCTGATTGCCGCCCCCTTCTGCGAACAGTTGGTATCAGGGGAATCCGTATCGGTTAACGGCGTCTGTCTGACGGTTACGGGTATTGGCTCCCGCCAGTTCGAGGCGGTCGTCAGTCCCACCACCCTCCGCCTCACCACGCTAGGTGGCATCGAAACGGGACGATCCGTCAATCTGGAGCGTTCGGTGACTCCCGCCACCCGTTTGGGCGGGCATTGGGTATTGGGGCACGTCGACGGCACCGGCCGCATCGCGCAGATCGAGCCGGAAGGGGAGGTTCGGCATGTCACCATCTCGTTCGACCGCGGTTTCGCTCCCTATGTGCTGCCATTGGGGTCCATTACCGTCGACGGGATTAGCCTCACAGTGGTTGCAACCGAGCCGGGCTGGCTGACGGTGACCATTATTCCCCACACCCTGGCCCACACCACCCTGGGCGAAGCGATTGCAGGGCAGGCGGTCAACTTGGAATTTGATGTCCTCGGCAAATACGTTCAGCACCTCTTGGCTCCCTATGCGACGCCTAACCACCTGCATCAGGAAGGGGTTTCACACCATGGCCCATAAATCGGCGCCTTCGACTCTGCTCGCCAGCGCCTTCGATTCGGTGCAAGACGCGATTGCCGCCATCTCCCGCGGCGAGATGATTATCGTGGTGGACGATCAGGACCGGGAAAATGAAGGCGACCTGGTCATGGCCGCCGAAAAGGCGACCGCCGAAACGATTAACTTCATGGCGCAATGGGGTCGTGGATTAATTTGCGTCCCCATGACCTCCGACCACTTGGACCGGTTATCCATCCCACCCATGGTGGAAGTGTCGGAGGATTCCATGAAAACCGCCTTTGCGGTCAGTGTCGACGCCCGCGACGGTGTCAGCACCGGGATTTCAGCGGCTGATCGCGCGCGCACCATTCACGTCCTGACCAATCCCTTAAGCCAACCCAGCGACTTGGTCCGGCCCGGCCACATTTTCCCCCTGCGGGCCAAGCCTGGCGGCGTTTTGCGCCGTCCCGGGCACACCGAGGCCAGCGTCGATCTGGCCGCAGCCGCGGGTTTGCAACCGTCCGCCGTCATCTGCGAAATCATGCAGTCTGATGGGACCATGGCCCGTTTGCCGGAATTAATCGACTTCAAGCGCGAGCACGGCCTGCTGCTCATCAGCATAGCCGATCTGATTGCGTATCTGCGCGATCGGACAACGCTCTTTACCCGGGAAGGCCAAGCCGATCTGCCGACCCGGCATGGCCGCTTCACCGCCATTGCCTATACCGAGCAACCGGTCAAAACCACCCATCTGGCCTTGGTGATGGGCGATGTGGCCGACGGCAAACCGGTGTTGGTGCGGGTCCATTCGGAATGCCTGACCGGCGATGTGCTGGGATCGTTGCGCTGCGATTGCGGCGAACAGCTGGACATGGCTCTCGCCCAGATCGCCGCGGAAGGACGCGGGGTGCTGCTGTATATGCGTCAAGAAGGGCGCGGCATCGGACTGGCCAACAAAATCAAAGCCTACGCGCTGCAAGAAGCCGGGCTGGATACGGTCAGCGCCAACCAGGCCCTGGGTTTCCCGCCGGATCTGCGCGACTATGGGGTGGGTGCGCAAATTCTGGCCGATCTGGGCGTTCGCCAGCTCCGTCTGCTGACCAACAATCCGAAGAAGTACCATGCCCTCGCGGGCTATGGCCTTACGATTGTGCAGCGGGTACCCATCCGGCCGCTAGCCCATCCCGAAAACGCGTTTTATCTGGAAACCAAACACGCGAAAATGGGCCACTGGGTGGACTAGGTTCTAAAGATCATCCGAAGAGAGGGGATTCGTTCGATGGCGGTATACCAAGGCCGGTACCTGGCTCAGGACAACCAGCGATATGCGGTGGTAGCCAGCCGCTTTAACCAGCGCGTCACTGAGAACCTGGTAGCGGGGGCCCTTGATGTTTTTGCGCGCCACGGCCTTGGCGCCCAAGCCGTGGACGTCGTGTGGGTCCCCGGGGCGTTTGAGTTGGGGGGCGTGACCCGCCAACTCGCGCTACGCCCCTACGCGGCGATCGTCACCTTGGGAACGATAGTCAGAGGAGACACTCCGCACTTTGATTTCGTTGCCGGGCAGACCGCGACCGCCATCGCCACCCTGGCGCGGGACAGCCGCATGCCCATCATCTTTGGCGTCCTGACGTGCGACACGATGGCGCAGGCCGAAGACCGCGCCGGTGGCAAGTCCGGAAACAAAGGGGCCGAGGCCGCCTTGTCCGCGATCGAGATGGCGGATCTGTACCAATCGTTGGCGGGGTTGCGCTAGCGGCCCGGTCATTTCTTCAGCCAGTTCTTAGCAGAACCTCAGCTAAATTCCAGTTCCGCCCCATACTATGGAAGGCACGATACGAAACCATGGAAAAGGGGCGGAACGGTGGTGCGTAGGGGTCGTGTCTACCACATTCGCATCGAACAGATTACGGTGCTGTTGCAACGGCGTCTGCTGCGGCGCGCAATTCACCCAGCGGCGTCCGGAGGGTTGTCCGCGCGCGCCATGCGCTACCAACACCTGTTGTGGCAGCTTGACGGAAACCGTGACGCTTGCCAAGAGCCCCACCTGTCGGTGTCGGAATGTTAAAGAACCGCCACACTCCGCCTGAGCCGGATTGGATGACACCCTTCATCAATTGCCATGGCAGCTTCGCGCTCCGCTACGCGGTGGTCTCGGGATTGTCACGCCAACGGGCGCGCCGCACCGTAAAACAGTCGCTGGACTATGTCTGGCGGCATCCAGCCGCACCGGACGACTCCCTCACCCTGCTCTACCAGTTGCTCACCCAACAGGGGGTGCCGCACAAGCTGATCATATTCCCCGCCATTGACGGTGACGACGGGCGCATCGCGCAAGTTTTGGCCTCCTTGCCTCTAGAGATCCGCCAAGCCTGGTGTCTGTCGCTCTGGTATCATTGGCCGAGTGCCCGGATAGGCCACGTTTTGGGACAAGACCCATTGGCCGTCGAACGATTTTTGACCCACGCCCGCCACACGTTCTCGACCGTGTTAGGCGACCGCCAACGGGAAAACGCCTAAAACTCAACCTGCTCTGCTCTGAAAAACCCCGGGACACGATATATGGTAGGGGCGAGCCGTCTAGATACAACTTATGGGGCAGGGCAGCAGGGAGGGCATACTCACCCACAGGTCGCCACCCCGTTGCCACCTTGTGGATCGGCT
>JAJZZA010000039.1 GCA_021797825.1 Bacillota bacterium
CCGACATCGGCGGGAAAGTTACGCCTGTCAGACACGAAGCGACACCCGAGAGCTTGCTCTCGGCTTCGGGGCAGGAAGAGTTTGGTGATCACCATCGATCACCAAATTTATAGCAGAATATGATATTTAACGGGCCACGGCAAGGGCACCTTCTACCCGATGTGATGGCCGAGGCGGCACGCCTCGAGATCACCTTGCTCAGGTTGCCGACGTATTCCCCCAACCTCGTCGAACGGCTCTGGAAGTTGGTGCAGGCGGACGAGCTATGCAGCGAGAACTGGTGGTGCCTCCAGGGGCCGTACTATCCGAAGTCTTGGCCATTCAAACAGGCGATCGTCGACTGTCTTGGCCGATACCAGCGGCCGCCATCAAGCCCAGCTCAACACCCTACGGACACTCAAATTCCAAGTCTTCAAATCGGCCTCTTAAATCGTCAATTGTCACACGTGAGGAGTATATATGGATACCCGCATTATCTGTCGCAGGGGTTAAAAATATTCTAAAAAATTAAGCGGAGTTGCCGTAGCCACTCCGCCGACCGGAGCAATTCCGATCCCCACTCCATTATAGTATTGTGCGGTGTCATATCAACAAAAATACGTGAGGAGCCTTTTGCGCTGTGGTATTTCAACCCGCGATGGCAGAGCACTTTTGCGCCGAGTGAATCCGATTGGTGAAGGGCGAACGGCTGGGGCGTCAAAAGATTGGATGGTAATAAATACTATTCCTAGTGGTAGGCAACGCGACACACACCCGGGGTGATCAGCGAGTGTCACGGGAGTGTAAACGAGTTGGGGGTTGTCTCGCGCAGCGCTTAAGCGCTGCGGACCAAACTCCGGAGCAGGTCGGGATGCTGCGAGGTGCGTCCCAGCGCCATGCCCAGCATGACCAGCAGCGCTTACCCACTGCGGGCCCGCATCTTGGCCCTCCCACGAACGGTATGGAGCTCAAACCCAAACAAGACATCGAGGCGGCTGGCTATTGACGCATTCCACCACCGTGCGATGCGCCTATTCGCGCTCCCAGGCATAGCTACTGCGGTCGATGGATGGGGGTAAAAACGCGGCGCTCCGTCGCCAAGGGAATCCAGATGCCTGGGGCGACCGGGCAGGTCGCTTGGGCAGCACAGGGGATGCCCGCGCACGTCGCCGGACACCGTTTTTTCAGGGTGTCCCGGTCGGCTTCGAATCCGCCGTTGGCCATCCGATGGGCCGCGCCCGTCTCGGGACGGTGGCACAAGACGATCCCCGCGCATGCGGGGGAAACTATATGGATTTCGCTAAACGGTATGCCGCGCGGGGTCGGTCACGGCGGTGTGACCCGGAAGCAATCGGGTGGCCTCGCCATCCTTGCACCGATTCCGGACATCGACGATGGGCTTGATGCCATAATCATCCCATAAGCTTGGCACCAACGAAGTCGCATCGTAGCCCCGATCGGCCGTCAAATACCGCGGCTTGCCGCGCAAGGGGATGTTGGGATTGGAGTTGTCCTGACAAATTGGGCGCTTCGGTGATATCCGCGGTGGAGGCTTGGGTGATCGTCCACGCGACCGGCAATTCGTACGTCGTCTCCACGCGGAGATGGATCTTATAGCCAAACCAGGCCATGACCTTCTCCCACGCTGTGCCGTGCGCGTCGACCCCGCAATCGGCGTTCTTCCCCCAGTCTGCATCCGTATCGGGACGCCCGTCGGGCGTCGTTTCGTGAGATCCACGGTTGGCAAACGACTCCATGGCTTTACTGTCCATCGCCAACCGTTCCCCCAAGCCCGGTAAGACCTCGTGCAAGTCGTCAAGCACGTGGTGACTCATCGCGTCAAGTTCATCCGAGTGGTTCAGGATCCGGGACAAAAAGTGCGTATCGGCTCAGGCGGCAGGGCCAACGCAAGCGACGCAGGACGGCGCCCAATATCGCCGGATGGCCCGGACGATAGACGCACAGCGTGCCGCGGTGATCGTGGTTCATCCTCTTGTGGTAGACCTCTGGTGCAGGCTCGCACGGCAACCAGCCGCTGTCGACCTTGGCGTGGAGTCCTTCGACCATCGCGACCACCACCGGGTGACTCGGCAGGCGGTGAAACGCCTGCAAAGTTTCGGCTACCAGGTCACGCTGACCTCCGCATCCTGAGCGGAATTTCGGCCCCGGCACCGCCGGCAAGACCTGGGCTGGAGTGGACACGCCCATACGCCATTCTCCCGCGGGGATTTTTCGGATCAGAGCTTGCGCACGGCGGGCGGGGCAAATCATTGCCGCCATTCCGGGATTGCCGGGAGGAAGTCCGCTTTAACGTCTTGTCACCCCATGCCGGCTTGCGGTCTGCCCCGCGCAGCAACCCAGGCGGGGACAGAAAACACACCCAAGTCGTCGTGGGGTGTCGCCGACCCATCGAGGACCCCCAGCGCACTTTAGGCCGGGGGGATGATTACGTGTTTTCATTGGGCGTCTTTGCCGCGGCCCAACCCGGTTTGGCAGGAGCCTGTTACCCGCAACATCCGTCCCCGCGAGTCGCTGACGGATGCGGTCCCTTAGCCCGCAGAGTGAAGTCCCCTTACTCCCGTGGGCCGCTTGGCTCATAAGCCAACGCCATTTCCAAAATTCGCGACGAATCGAAATCGGACAGTTGCAGATAATACCGCAGGCTATCCACCGCCGCCGAGACGGGCAGGAACCCTACCAACTCGGTTCGCGTCACGCTCGCGCCAAAGCGGGCGGCCTCCCGGCGGACCATTTCCACCGCCGCCGGCAGTGAAGTCTTGGGATAATCGACCAGATTCATCGACACTTGCACCTGGCCCTGAGTGACGGTATCCATGCCTAACGCCTTGACCCCGACCAATCCCCCGCTGGATCCGCGTACGGCTCGCGCCACCCGATCCGCGATGGTGGGATCCTGGGTGTTCAGGTAGACATTAAACGCGATCAAGGGGCGCCTGGCCCCCACCGCCACCGCTCCGGCGGTGAAATGGGGAGTCCCCGGCCCAAAATCCGGCGCATCTCGCGCCATTCGCGCTTGCAGAGCCGCATACCCTCCCCGCCGGACATCGGCCAAGTTGCGCCGCTCCGGTCGGGTGGCGGCAAATTCATAAAGGTAAACCGGCACGGCCAGCTCTCGTCCGATGCGTTCGCCGAGCCGCCGGGCCAGGTCCACCGCATATTCCATGGGGGTATTGGCCAACGGCACGAACGGGATGACATCCACCGCTCCCATCCGCGGGTGGACCCCGCGATGCTCTCTAAGGTCTATCATGGCGACGGCCACGGCGGCCGTGCGAAACACCGCGTCAAGCACCGCCTCGCCATCTCCGGCCAAGGTCATCACCGAGCGATGATGATCGGCGTCTCCCTCAAATCCCAGAATTCGCACATTGGCCGTGGCTTGGGCGGCCGCCTGCAAGCGGCTGAGGCGCTCCGGGTCCCGCCCTTCCGAAAAATTCGGCACGCATTGCACCAACATGTGGCTCACGTCTCCTTTGGACAGGGCTCGATACGAACCCGCGCGCTGTAAAATGTGGCTCCCCCGCCCCAATCCGACAAGCGCTGCGAGGTTAATTGATTGACGTTGCGCCCTTGGTCATGGCACCGCAAGCCGTAACTGACAACCGTTCCCGGCTGCGGGACGGGGCTCGCGACCGCCCGCAAGATAACCCAACCGTTTTGATTCTCTA
This sequence comes from Bacillota bacterium, assembly GCA_021797825.1. Lineage (GTDB taxonomy): Bacteria > Bacillota > Sulfobacillia > Sulfobacillales > Sulfobacillaceae > JAJZZA01. Next base: position 3,669 of record JAJZZA010000039.1, read on the forward strand.
CCCGTACCGTCTGCCCGGGTTGTATCTGCCAAGCCTCCATATCCTGCGGATGGATCAACAACTCAGGATGCCCCGCTGGTCCCACCCCTGCCACATTGGCAAACGTCGATTTGATGGTTTCACGGGCGGACGGCGTCAAAAAACAGATGGGAAACTCCGCGTCGCGTCCGCTATCCGTATCGGTTGGGTATCCTGGCACCGGCAGCGGGGACAATCTTAGCCGGCCACTCGACGTCTTGATTGGGGTATCAACGAAAGGCCGGTCGCCGATAGCCAGACGGAGTTTCTGCACAGGACGCCGGCGCAGGCTGGCAAGCGTGATGCCGCGGAGCCAGGGGTGGTCGGTATCGAGCGCGTCAGCCAGCAACTGCTCATCGCTAGCCGCCAATTCCGGCATCGCCAATCCCACCGCTTGCGCCATTCGGCGGAAAAACTCGCTGTTGGATACCGCTTCCCCGGGCGGATCGGCGGCCGGCGTATTGAGTTGGACATAGCGGTGCCAATAGGATATGTGAAGGTCGAAAATCTCCATTCCCATCGCAGCCGGAAGCACGTAATCCGCCCACTTGGCGGTCTCCGTCATCATCTGTTCATGGACCACGGTCAGCAGATCGGAACGCGCCAAACCGGACAACACCCGGTCTTGGTCGGGCGCGGTCGCCGCCGGATTGGCGTTGTACACAATTAGGGCGCGAAGCGGCGGATTGTCCAGTTCCGTCAGGGCCTGGCCCAACTGCACCATGTTGACAAGACGCACCGGGTTCTTTTGCAGATGAGATCCTCCCACCTTATCCCAATTGAGTAAAAACGCCTCGGAGTTCCCCAACAGATGGCCGCCGCCCACGGCGGCATGCGATCCGGTTAGAATGGATAGGGCCGAAATGGCCCACACCGCTTCCCCCGCATGGTCTTGGCGCTGAACGCCGTATCCGGTGCGAAAGAGCAGCGGGCGGCTCTGGGCCAGCGTCTCGGCCAGAGCCTCGACCTCGGCCTCCCCCACTCCGCTCGCCGCGGCCGTGCGCGCCACCGTCCAGTATTGGGCGCGTTGCCAGTATTGCTCCAGCCCCTCGGCATATTGCTCCACAAACTCCCGATCATATTGCTGCGACGCGATAAGCCAGCGGCCCAAACCGAGCGCCAAGGGCACGTCCGTCCCGGGGCGCAGCGCGAGGTGGCGGTGATAACGGCGGGCAGTCGCCGTCTTCAGCGGATCCACCGTCCAAATGACGGCGCCTCGCCGCATCGCGGCATCCAGCAAGGGGACCGCATGCAGGTTGGTCGCGACCGGATTGGCGCCCCACAGCACCACCGCATGGACGAACGGGATGGATTCGGGGTCAGGACCGAGTTGCTGCCCATAGACCCAGTGGGCGGCTGCGGACGCGGCGGCCGTACAAATCGTCCGGTCCAACTGCGTCGCGTTCAGTGCGTGAAAAAACCGGCGATCCATCCCTGCATGACTCAACACGCCCAGGTTGCCCGCGAAACTGTAGGGGAGGACGGCTTGACCGCCCTCGTCGCGTACGATGTTTCGCATCCGCTGGCCAATCTCGGTCAGGGCCTGAGACCACGTCACCCGCTCAAAGTTTCCAGCGCCTTTGGGTCCCAGCCGACGCAGGGGATAGAGGACCCGATGCGGGTGGTACAAGCGGTCGAGATAATGATTAACCTTAAAACAGAGAAATCCCCGGGTTATGGGATGATGCCGATCCCCTTGGATCGCCATAATGCGCCCGTCCGTGGTGGTCACCGTAAGCCCGCAGGTGTCATAACAATCATGCGGGCACACCCCGTGTACGGTTCCGGCCCGCTCCATGCTGTACCTCCTTGCTCCGGATCCCGCTCTGCCAGCCCCTGGCATCCCCATTGTACCGTGCCCATCCCGGTTGGCACCAACCCATCCACCGGAAGTTTGCTGCGCGGAGGCGGATTTGCCACCGTCGGCTCTTTACAGCGCTCATTTTGTCTGCTACCATAACCGCCAACAGGTCCAATGATTGGGAAGAGCCACGCGACCCTGCCAGAAAGTCGGAAGGATGGGATCCGACGGGTTGCCTGAGCCCGATTCCGCCCCGGAGGATATCAGCGATGAGTTGGTCGCTTGCCAGCGTTATGGCAACGAGTGGACGGGATTTTCCCGTCAAATAGGGTGGCACCACGGTCGTTCACCGTCCCTATGTGAAGGGGCGTTTTATTTTTTTGCGGGAATGATGGACAATCCGGTCGGTCTCCATCCCCGCCATAGAGGAGGCACTTATGTTTTACTCGCCGCACATCTTGCTCCCTGGTCCCACCCCCGTTCCGGAAACGGTTGAGCGGGCTATGATGACCTCCATGTCGGATCATCGCGGTGCCCTCTTCGACGCGGTCAGGCAACGCGTGCCAACCCGCTTGCACGATCTCTTTCATTTGGATCCGGATGGCCGGGTAGCCGTGCTGCCGGCGTCAGGCACCGGCGGACTAGAGGCCGTCGTGCAGAATTTCTTGCAGCCCGGAGATCCTGTGCTGGTCGTCGAGGGAGGATTGTTCGGCCAGCGCTTTGTCCGCTCCGCCGAAGCGGTAGGACTCACGGTGCGCAAATGGCTTCACCCTTGGGGCACGGCGTTTGACCCCGCCTCCATCGTGGAGGAACTGGACCGCCATCCCGTCAAGGCAGTGCTGGTCACCCACAACGAAACCTCGACCGGTGTCCTCAACCCGCTTAACGAGCTGGCCGCCATGATGAAGAGTCTCCCTGCCCGCCCCTTGTTGGTGGCGGACAGCATCAGCGGGATTCCCTCGGTACCCTTGGACATGGCGGGATGGGGGGTTGACGTCGCCGTCGCCGCATCTCAAAAGGGATTTATGGTGCCGCCGGGTCTGGCCTTCGTGGCGGCCAGCGGACGCGCCCGGGAACACCTGCAGGCCAATCGGCCCGGACGGTATTACTTCGACTTAACGCCATATTTTGATAACAACTTCCCCTACACCCCGGCCATATCGTTGTGGTACGGGCTCGACCAAGCGCTCTCCCTGTTGATCCAAGAAGGCGAGTCGCTGCGCTTCGCCCGTCATCAACTGATGAGCCGCATGGTCCGCGCATTCGGTGCGGCCGGCGGATTTTCGCTACCGGTGGACGAGGCCGTGGCCTCGCCGACGGTGACCGCGTACGACGTACCGAGCCCCCTCATCCCATCACGCATCCGCCAAGCCGCTGCCGCGGAGGGACTGGAAATCGCGGGGGGATTGGGTCGCTGGCACGAAACCGGAATCCGTATCGGCCACGTGGGGGCGTTGGACATCGGCGATCTTTGGGCTGGGCTGGGCATGCTGGCACACCATATGCCACAACCCGAGGCCGCCCTGGCCGCCGCCTTCGACGTCTGGAAAACCGCACGCTAACAGGTATTGACAACAACTGGGAGGAATCCACATGACACGCCCCAAGATTCTTGTCACCGAAGCGCTGGGCCCCAAGGGTTTGGCCTATTTAGCAGAACATGCCGAGGTGGACGCCCACGACCTGCTCCCTCCCGCCGAGCTGCCCGGGCTGATGGGCCAATACGACGCCGTCATTATCCGCAGCGCACATCGCCTCACCCGGGAGTTGATGACCGGGCACCCGCGGCTCAAGGTGGTGGCGCGGGCCGGAGCCGGCGTGGACAACGTGGACCTGACCGCCGCCACCGAATTGGGACTGGCCGTGATCAACGCGCCGGGAGCCAACGCCATCGCGGCGGCCGAGCACTCCTTCGGACTGATGCTGGCCGTTATGCGCAATATTCGCCGCGGGGATCTGCACGTCCGTGAAGGGGGTTGGAACCGCCAGGCGCATTTGGGCCAAGAACTGCACGGCAAACGGCTGGGGATTATCGGGCTCGGCCGGGTGGGCCGGCAGATCGCCCGCATTGCCCATGGATTCCGGATGGAAATCTATGCCTACGATCCTTTCATTACGCCGGATATCTTTACCGCCCACAACGTCACCCGGGTCGAGACGCTCGACGATTTGTTCCCGGTGGCCGATGTGCTCACCCTGCATACGCCCAAGACGGGTCCGCACCTGGGCAAAGAACAATTCCGGCGCTTGCCCCCGGGGGCGGTGGTCATCAATGCCGCCCGCGGCGGCCTCATGGACGAAGAGGCCCTGTTTGAGCTGTTGGACAGCGGGCATCTGGGCGGGGTCGGTCTCGACGTGTTCACGGTTGAACCGCCGCCCCGCGACTTCCGGCTGTTTAATCATCCCAATGTCGTCCTCACCCCGCACCTGGGGGGTTCCACGCACGAAGCCCTGGCCGAAGTCGGCATGATGACCGCCCGGGGTGTTATTGAAGCATTGCAAGGACTTACCCCGCCCAACATCGTCAATGTTCCCATCCCCGATCTGGACGGTGCGCAATTTCGCGGGCTGGATCAGGCGGCGCGTATTCTCGGGCGGGTATTTGCCATATTAAACCCGGAAATCCGGCGCAGTCTGGTGCTGTCGCTAAAAGGCCAAATTCCCGGATCGGTCTCGCCCTGGATGCGGCAGGCCGTGTTGGCGGCCTTGCTCAGTGAACGGATGGACGATCGGGTCAATACCGTCAATGCCCTGATAAAGGCCGAACAGCAAGGAATTCGGGTCTTGGTCGAAGAAGAATACGCCGAAGATCGCGAACCCTCGCTGCACCTGCGCTGGGAAGGCGAACCCGATAGCGCGGTGGTGGTGGGCCTAAACAAGCTGGTTCCCACCCTAAAAATGCTGGGTGGCATTCCGGTGGAACTTCCCTGGCCCGACCGCGCGCTCATCACGCGGCATCGCGACGCGCCGGGAGTGGTGGGGTTGGTGGGCACCTTGGTCGGCCAACACCAGGTCAATATCGGCAACCTGTATCTGGGCCGAAATCAGATGGGACAAAATGCGCTGATGGTGCTAACCCTCGACACCGCAGCACCACCGGCTTTGGTGGCCGCGCTAAAGGCCCATCCCGAGATTGAACAGGTCTACGTCTTCGAATAGCCTAACGGCCGGGAACGGGGCAATTCCCCGTTCCCCCGGTTGCCGATGCCGGACCCACCCCCCGCTATTTGGATACGGCGGGATGCCCCTTCACCCAAAATCGCCAGGGAAAGGCTTGCGCCTCGTCGGCGTAACCAATGTTGATGCGCGGCCCTCGCGCCACCTGGCCGGACCATGGCGTGATCGACGGCGCGATGTAAAGGGGGGCTTGCCAGAGGGGCCAGCCATATTGGGCCTTCGTCAACCCCAGGGCCTGGGCCAAACGGCCGGGGCCACGCGCCAACTGTACGCGATCGCGTTCGCGAACGGGAACCGTTTGAAGCTGCCGTCGCCGGGCCATCAGGGCCAGACCTTGCACCGGTTCGCCGGCCCGAATCAGTATGGCCTCGGGAGCCCCCGGCTCCGCCGCCACCACGTTAAAGCAGTAGTACATGCCATAGATGAAATAAATATAGGCATGGCCCGGCGGTCCAAACATAACCTGCGTCCGCGGGGTCGGACGGCCCCCGTAACTGTGCGCCCCCTTGTCAAACGGCCCGCGATACATCTCCACCTCGACAATCTTCACGGCGGCGGGCCCTTCGTCCGACTCATGCACCAAAATCATTCCCAGCAAGTTCTCCGCCAACACTTCGGTGGGCTGTGCAAAAAACTGGCGGGACACGGGCCTCCATGGCTCCACTGCACATTCTCCTCCCAGGGCGCGAACCGATCGCCTCGGGATCGGGTCCCGCCTAGGCCAAAATCCGGAACCGACCCCGCGATATCCCGCGAATCGCCCCGGCACGCCTATTATACCGGCCCCGCCCAAAACCGATAAACGCGTCGTCGGATGACCGCGATAGGGTGGTTTGGCCCTCGCGCAGGGGGGCACAACGGCCCTATCGGGACCACGCCGAAAAATGGTAGAATGTTTCCAATGCCAGGGTCGAATTGAATCGTGGCGTCACATGGCGGTATTGCCGGGAACCGCTTAGGGAATCGCGAATGACTTGTCCGAACTCGTTTCTGTCATCGACGGGGGGCGCGTGACCGGTAATGCGGCCGGTTACAAAGAAGGCTGCAGCCCGTTGATGACTTCGCCGGCCCGATCAAAGCGGAGATGGGTGGTGGAGCCAGTGGCGTTGGTGGAACACGCACCGTTTGCCGAATTGAAACCGCCGTTTACGCCGATGGAGGCGCAGACGGAAGCCAGCCGATGTTTGGACTGTGGGGGCCCTTACGCCCCGGCTCCCTGCAGCGTGGCCTGCCCCAGCGGAATCGATGTCCCCGGATTCATCAAGGCTTTGCGGCGGGGCGAAAGCCAGCGGGCGGGACAGATCGTATTTTCCGCCAATCCCTTGGCCGGCACCTGCGCCCGGGTTTGTCCGACCCCGGTTCTGTGCGAAGGAGCTTGCGTCCTCAGCCATGTCGGCCAACGGCCGGTAGCGATTGGCCGGTTGCAACGGACAGCGGCCGATGCGGTGGCCAATCGCGCGGCTTTCACGGCGCCTGCGGGCGGCGGCGGCCGAGTCGCCGTAGTCGGAGCGGGGCCAAGTGGCCTGGTCTGCGCCAGCGAGCTCGCGCGTTTGGGCCACCAGGTGACCATCTATGACGAAAACCCCGCCCCCGGAGGCCTCATCCGCTATGCCATCGCTCCCTACCGACAGCGGGTGGCGCCCCTTGAGGACGAGATTGAACCCCTGCGTCAAGCGGGTGTGGCCTTTCGCTTCAATACCCGGCTGACCGGTCGCTCCGCGTTCTTGGCGCTCGAAGCCGAATGCGACGCGATTTTTTTAGGGATTGGTCTAGGGGCCGACGTGAATCCGGAATTGCCCGGACAAAACCTCTTTGGGGTGTGGCAAGCGTTGCCCTTTATTCGCGCGTTAAAGGACGGCCACCCGCCTCTGGTGGGACGTTCGACGGTGGTCATCGGCGGCGGCAATACCGCCTTGGACGCGGCTCGCGAGGCGCTTCGACTCGGGTCGGACCAGGTCACCGTCATCTATCGGCGCGATCGCCGGTCCATGCCGGCCTATCCCTACGAAGTGTCGGAAGCGGAAGCCGAAGGCGTGCGGTTTCATTGGCTGGCCGCGCCGGTGCGCTTCGTCGGTGACGCCTGGTTGGAAAGGGTTGAGTGCCAATACCAAGAGTTGGCAACCGGGGCAGACGGGCGGGTCCGTCCGCAACCGGTGCCGGGTGCCCTCTTTAGCATCGCCGCCGAGAACGCGATATTAGCCATCGGCCAAACCGCGCGCGCACAATTCACCGAGTGGGTGCCCGGATTGCGGTTTGAGCAGGGACGGCTGGCAGTGGACGACAACACGGGCCAGACCGACAATCCCCGCTACTTTGCCGCTGGCGACGCGGTCGGCGGGGTGAGCGTGGTGCAAGCGGTGCAGTCGGCCAAACGGGCGGCACAAGCCATTCATCGATATTTGGCAGGTGAGGACTAATGCTGGAGATCCGATGGCACGGACGGGGCGGACAAGGAGCCAAGACCGCCTCGCAATTGCTCGCGGTGGCGTTCTTAAAGGCAGGACGCTTTGTGCAAGCATTTCCCGAATACGGACCGGAACGGACGGGAGCCCCGATTTTGGCTTATACCCGAGTCGATGAACAACCTATCCGCGCGCATTCGGCGATTATCCACCCCAACCTCGCCGTGGTATTGGACCCGTCGCTGTTGCGCGAACAACATGTCACCGACGGGCTGAGCCACGAGGGGCTTTTAGTCGTCAATAGCGGACAGTCTGGCCGGGTCTTGGAATTCTCCCGCGTGGTTGCGCCGGTGCTGAGCGTGCCCGGAGATGACTTGGCCAAAGAGGCTGGCTCCCGCCACACCAACACGGTGATGACGGGCGTGATCAGCGCCTGGCTGGGAGAGCCCTCGCTGGACCAGTTGTTGAGCGCGGCGGACGAGGTGCTGGCGCGGTTGTCGCCGCCCTTGCGGGCGGGCGCCCGCGCAGCCATTCGGCTCGGCTTTGCTTATGGACTGGCGGCAGATGGCCGAAAGCCCGAGGCGGGCACAGCGAAAGAGGGAGACCGACATGTTGAAACAGCATCAAGAGATCTCGCGGGGACGCCCCGGGGCACTAATTCGACCGGATGACCGACCTCCGCCGCATACGGGCGGATGGCGGATGGGAAAGAAACCGGCGGTCCGTCTGCAACTCTGTGTCAACTGCCTGCTGTGTTGGCAGTTTTGTCCCGATTCGGCGGTGGTTCTCGACGGACCCCGGTTTTCCGGGTTTCAGTACGACTACTGCAAGGGTTGCGAAATCTGTCGCGCGGTATGTCCCACCAGCGCGGTGGTCATGGTGGATGAAGATACCCCAGTGGACACATTAGGGCATCTCGGGGAGGTGCAGGAGCCATGAACCGACTGCCATTTCATGCCCCGGGACAAAAATTGGACGCCATGACGGTCATCACCGGGGCGCAGGGCGTGGCCCACGCGATTCGCCAAATCGATCCCGACGTATTCCCCGTCTATCCGATTACGCCGCAGACGCCCATCATTCAGACCCTCAGCCAATTTGTCGCCGACGGGCTGTGCCACACGCACGTACTGGACGTGGAATCCGAGCATTCCGCGATGAGCGCGGCCATCGGCGCGGCTTTGGCGGGGGTGCGCACCATGACCGCCACCGCGTCGCAAGGGCTGGCGCTCATGGTGGAGGTCATTTATCTGGCGGCGTCGATGCGTGCGCCGATTGTGACGGCGGTGGGCAACCGCGCGCTGTCCGGGCCGATCAACATCCATGGTGACCACTCTGACGCCATGCTGGCGCGCGACAGCGGGGCAGTGCAACTTTTCGTGGAAAACGCGGAGGAAGCCTACCACTTTACCATTATCGCCACCCGCGTGGCGGAAGACCCGCGGGTGCTGCTGCCGGTCATGGTGGGATTGGACGGTTTCACGATTACGCATTCTGCGGAGCCGGTCGCGCTGCTGCCCGACGAGCGAGTCCGGGCGTTTGTCGGCCCATATTCCTATCCCTATCCGCTGTTGGGCCCCGAGGTCGGAACCTATGGGCCTTTTGCCATGCCCGATAGCTATTTTGAATGCAAACGGCAGCAGATTGCCGCCCTGGAAAACGGGTTGGAGGTTTTCGAGCAGGTCAGTGCGGCGTTTGCCGATTTGGCTGGCCGCCATTATCTGGCCGTGGAGCCGTATCGCCTGGCCGGTGCGCAAGCCGCCCTGGTCATGATGGGTTCGCATTGCGGCACGGCCAAAGACGTCGTCGACGGTCTGCGATCGCAAGGGCTCCCGGTGGGGCTCTTGCAGATTCGCCTGTACCGGCCGTTCCCGCGGGAAATGGTCGGCCGTTTGTTGGCGGACATCCCTCAGGTGGCCGTGCTGGATAAAGCCAGTTCACCCGGAACATTGCCACCTTTGTTTCTGGACGTGGCCGCCAGCGTCAGCCATCCGCGGCAGTTAGTCAGCGTCATCTATGGGCTGGGGGGCCGCGACGTGCCGGCCGCCGACCTGGCGGGCTTGTATCATGGGTTGCTTGAGCAGCGGCTTCCGCAAGCCACGCCTTGGTATCTGAAAGGACGCCCGGCATGGGACGAGGAGGATGAACCATGGCCAACATAAAAGACCTGGCGCAGCGCGCACAAGCACAACCACGATTTGGCCCCGGCCACTCGCTTTGCCGCGGGTGCGGCATTCCCATCGTCGTGCGGACGGTACTGTCCAGCATTCCCGGACGGGTGGTGGTGATCAATGCCACCGGATGTCTGGAAGTCGCCACCACCCGTTATCCCTTTACCGCCTGGCAAGTTCCGTGGATCCATGTGGCCTTTGAAAATGCCGCCGCCGTGGCCAGCGGGGTGGAAGCCGCCTATCACGTGCTGGCCGCACGCGGCAACTTGGCCGAACCCGTAACCCTGGTCGTGTTCGCCGGCGACGGCGGAACCTACGATATCGGCCTGCAGGCTTTGTCCGGAGCGCTCGAGCGCGGCCACCGCTTTATTTACGTGTGTTATGACAATGAGGCCTACATGAACACCGGGATTCAGCGTTCTAGCGCCACGCCGTTTGGTGCCGCGACCACCACCAGCCCGGGCGGACGCCAGACCATTGGAAAACCCGAACCTCGCAAGAACATTGTCGAAATCGTGGCGGCCCACCGCATTCCCTATGTGGCCCAGGCGGCCCTGTCGCACTGGCAGGATTTGAGCGACAAGGTGCAGCGCGCCTATCACGCCGACGGACCCGCCTTTCTCAATGTGCTCTCGTCATGTCCGCCGGGTTGGGGCCACGAACCCAGTGATTCCGTCTCGGTGGTGCGCATGGCGGTCGATTCGGGCTACTGGCCGCTGGTGGAAGTCATCGAAGGGCATTGGCGGCTGACCTATCAGCCCGAAGAGCGGATCCCGGTGGTCAAATGGCTTCGCAGGCAAGGGCGATTCCAGCATCTTTTTCGCAACGGGCAAGAAGAGGCGATTGAAAAGATTCACGCGTCTATCGACGAAGAATGGCACAAGATGGTCAAGCGCGATGCCGACGACGCTTTTTGGTTCCGCACCGAGGAGGCCCAGCGTTGGAACCAGGTACCCATTTTGCCTACAGCCTGGGAGCCGAGGCTTGGCACCCCGGTCTGGGAGAGTTTCCGCGAGTCGCCGCATCAGGGTTAGCCGCCGCTCTCCCTGCGGGTATCGACATCGGCGCCTGCCCAAACAGCCAGGCGCCTTTGGCGTAAGCGATGGCTTTGGCTCGTCCAGCCAAGCAACCGGGAGCTGAGCTTATATCCAGTCGCGGTGCTGGTCCGCCGGCAGAACGACGACCGGCGATGCGTGCCCCAAACCGCCCGAATCGGCGGGGACCTGGTGCCAGCCACAACTCCATGACATGAGATTGGTTGCCGCCGAACGGTTGGATTGGTGGCAACCGGCAGCCCCGTTCATTCGGCGTAGATCATTTTCACCGTCATGCCGCCGTCCAGGACCAAATGGGCGCCGTTAATGAAGGTGTTGGCGGGATCGCTTAAGAAGCGAACAGCCCGTGCCACGTCCTCCGGTTCACCGACCCGTCCACTTGGATGCTGGCTATGATCGGCCTCGGTCAACCGCGGAACGGTTCGCCGGGCGGCCTTTTGCCAAGCGTCCACGACAATCCATCCGGGCACCACCACATTGACCCGAATCCGCTGCGCTGCCAGACTGATGGCAAGCGCATGGGTCAGGGCCAGAACCCCGCCCTTGCTGGCGGAATAGGCCTCGGTATGCGGTTGCGACATCAGGGCTCTGGTCGATGCGATGTTCACCACCGAGGCGCCGGCGGCGCGGGTCATGGCCCCCAGACAGGCTTGCACCATCAGGTAAGGGCCCCGCAGATTGACCGCTAGCACGCGGTCCCAAAGTTCCACCGGGGCCGTTGCGATGGGATGCTGGAATCCGATCCCGGCATTGTTGACCAAGAGGTCGACCTTGCGGCCGCCGCTCTCCAGCCAATCGCGAAAGCCCGCGATCTGATCCGGTTCACCCACATCGAGGACGCGGCAAATGGCATTCGGATGATGCATTTCTGCCAATGCGTCCGCATCGCAATCCACGACCACGACCAACCGCCCGTCACTGAGAAATTCCTCCGTGATAGCCCGTCCGATGCCCTGTGCCCCGCCAGTTACCACCACCAAGGACTCCGAGTCCATCATCCGTCCTCCTTTGCCCTGAAAAGCGGCTCCCGCGCGATCCGGCAGGAACCGTTAAGAACGCCGCCATGCCAAGCAGTCCATTGCCGTAAGGGCCAAACCCGATGGGACACCCGGCTTGGGCCTTTAAACGGAAGAGCCGCAGCCAGCCAGCCTGCCACGATACCTGCTCCGCGCGCGGGATGACGCACCCCCAGGGAAATGCGAGATGGGCTTAAACGACTAGTGGATGGCACACCCAGTCTAGCGCAACCCTCATCTTTTGATATCCCTGGCCGCTCCAGGTAATAGTTTGCGCACCAATCCTAGGGATCGACAATGGTGAAGGCGACGCGGGGCCGGCAAGGGTTTTTTGGGCCTTCGCACCCGGATCGCCCGTAAGCGGAGGGCCACCGCCGCTTAACGGCGCTGGCCACCGGTAATCTGGGTCGGCGCATCTTTCCCGGGAGGGACCGCCCGGCACAGTTTACCGCGAACCCGTGAGACAGCCCCTGCCAACCGCCAACCGCCGCATCGATCCCCCAAGTTGCGACGGTCTTTTTGGTCCCCCATTCCATAATGGCACGATGGTGTGATGTACCCATCGGATGTCACCGTGGTGCGCCATTATGCCTGGCTTATGCCCAATGGAGGGAGTCTTTTGGACAAAGAATGGGCCAAAAGGCCCATCCCCCGGCGACCCGGACCGGGCACCGGTGGTCATGGACCAGTCGTTCCGCTTAGGCTATGCTTTATAATGGTGAGGCAGCTTATGGTCATTCAGATGGAAGCGATCACGTTTAGCTATGGCAAGCAGCCGGTTCTGGAACAGGCAACGTTGGAAATTCCCCCGGGGGAAATCGTCGGTCTGCTGGGACTGAATGGATCGGGCAAAACCACCACGATGCGCCTTATCGCGGGAATTCTGACCCCGTCGCGGGGAAACATTGTGCGCCGCTGGCGTCGTCTCGGCTATCTTCCGGAAGAACGGGGCCTCTATCGTAAGATGCTGGTGCGGGACTATCTGGCATTTCTTGCCCGGTTGGATGGCATGACGGGCGCCGCCGCACGCTCCGCGGTGGGCAGACAAATTGAACGGTTCGGGCTCGAACAATACCGGGGGGCTCGCATCGATTCCCTCTCCAAAGGCAATCAACAGAAAGTGCAGTTGGCGGCCACCGTGCTGTCCCCGGTGGAGTTGTTGCTATGGGACGAGCCCTTTTCCGGTTTGGATGCCATGAACCAGGAATTGCTGCGCCGTGTCGTAGACGAGTTGCGAGCAGAGGGAACCGCGGTGCTTTTGTCCACTCATCAGATTGACGATTTGGAAGAGCTCGCCCAACGCACCTACATCCTGGCGGATAGACGCTACCACCGCTACCAGCCGCCGTTGACGCCGTCCGCCTACATCATCGAGACGCATCAAAATCCGGGCTGGGCGGTGACCACCATCGTGGTGGCCGCGGACGATTTCGCGGACGCCGTCGCCCGCCTGCAACAGCAAGCCGTGGTCATCCGCTCGGTTCGGCCGGAAAACGACCTCAAACGGATTTTCCGCCAGTTGCATGACGGCCAGGGGGAAATTGGCAATGGGTACCGCTAGTCATCAAGTTGGGGTGGTCGCGGCCAGAGAATTTCGCGAACGCGCACGGCGCCCCATCTATTGGGTCACCACGGTGATCGGGATTCTGGTGGTGGTGGCCCTGTTGCAAGGCCCGCGCCTCGTCGGAAGCCTGATTCATCCGGCCGTTACGGTGGGAACCGTGGGCGTAAATCCCGCCGCGCTACGCTCCGCCTACCGGGCGAGCCAGTCCCGCCATACGCATGCGCCGGATCTGCGGGTGATGGTGGAACCATCCGTGGCCACCGCCGAAGCCCAGGTCAGAGCGGGACAGATCCCCGGCTTTTTCAGTCGCTCCGGCCCCACCCTGCAATTCACCGGGATTCCCGACCCCACCACCAGTCTTCTCATCCAAACTCTCAACCATCGGGCCATGCTGGCGCACATCGCCCCCTCCGTGTTGGCGGCGATAGCCCGGGCGCAGGCACGGTACAGCGTCCGCATCCGATATCTGGCGCCGTCCTCGCAAGAGTTGGCGGTCTCCTTGGCGGTCTACGGTCTGGCCCTGATCATTTTCTTGATGGTGATGTTTTATGGCCTCCTCTTGGCCATGGCGGTGGTGGAGGAAAAAGAGTCCCGTCACGCCGAAATGATGCTGTCCCGGGTTTCCGCCTTGCGCCTCTTGTGGGGAAAAATCGCCGGGATTGGGGGACTCGCCTTCTTGCAGATCACCGTGTGGTTTACGGCCGCTCTGGCAACTTATCCGTCCAGCGGCCTGACGCGCATTCATGTCGGAGCGCTGCCGGTCGGCGACCTTTTTCTGTTTGTGCTGTGGACTGTCATCGGATATCTCGAGTACGGCGCGCTCTACGCCGGATTGGCGGCACGCTCCACCCACAGCAACGAAATCCAACAGACGACCATGCCGGTTACGGTGCTGTTGATGATTGGCTACTTTGGAGCCGCCACCGCCCTCGGACACCCCGGCGGCACGCTCCGAGACATTGTCATGGTCATGGGCTATGTCCCGTTCTTGGCTCCGATTGCGGGGTTCTCCCTCCTTCAACTTGGCCCCGTGCCATGGTACCTGCTCGCCGCCGACATCCTGCTGCAAGCGCTGGCGATATGGATCGCCATGCGTTTCGCATCCCGCCTCTTTGCCCGCCATCTCTTAGATTACCGCACGGCCCGCCCACGTCCCGGCTGGCTTCGCCGCCGTACGCCCAATGCACCCTGAGCCGGGACGACACCCGGCTCGTCCGCCCGTTCAGCGCACCGGCTTGGTCACGCCCATGCCCGCGCCCGTCAGGATATTTCCCGTGTGCCGTCCCCTCCACGCCAAGCGCAACCGGGGAATTTCCTGTCCGCCCGGGCGCTCCAACTGTCCAAAGCGTCCGCAGCATCGCGCGCCACGCGCTTTCCGCCAAGAGACCCACGACGCCCCGGTTGGCCTCGTCCCGATGCCAGCGCCGAAGAACAGATTGGAGAACCCGGCCTGGCTTAATCCGCCGTATTGGTTTCATCGCTGGGATTATTCACAGCCGGTTTGGAACCGGGAGCATTTTGTTGCCAGCCCCTCCCGGGGACTTGCTGATCCACCGTTCTAAACCGCGGCGGACGCTTTTCCATAAAGGCCCGGATTCCCTCGCGGTATTCCGCGCTCGTCACGGAATCTTGCACCAACCGCTGAAGCTCCTGCTGCCCCAGCCCGGCGCGGCTGGTCAGTGCCCCCACCATCACTTTGGCACCGGCCAACGTGTTGGGTGCGTTGTCCGCCATTTGTCGCACGGCAGCCCGTGCCCCGGGCAATAGGTCGCCCACCGGCCACAAGCGGTCCACCAGGCCGATGGCGTACGCCTCTTGCGCGGTGAGCAAGCGGGCCGAATAGATCAAGTCCTTGGCACGGGAAGGACCGACCAAATCAATCAACATAGCCGTGTGTTCGACCGGGTAGACCACCCCCAAACGGGCCGGCGGAATGCCCAGTTGCAATGAGGCATCGGCAAACCGCAGGTCGCACGCGATCGCCAACTGGGTTCCGCCTCCCAAACAGTACCCGGCCAAAACCGCCACAGTGGGATAAGGCACCGCTTGGATGGCCCGGACCGCGCGGTGCATGGCCGCATCATAGCGCTTGGCCGCTTCAGGATTGCCGCGGTGTTGAGCAAATTCGGCGATGTCCGCTCCGGCGGAAAATGATGTTCCATCGGTCCCGCGCAAAACCGCCACGCGAACATCCCGCCTAAGCGACAGATCGGCAAAAACCTCCTCCAATCGCTCCCACATGGCCAGGTTCAGGGCATTGCGTTTTTCCCGCCGGTCGATAACCACGTCCGCCACATCGTCCTCCACGGTCACCGCAATCCATCGATCCTCTCCCACCCGCTTGGCTCCTTTCTCTGCTCCCCGCGCACGGGGGGATGCCCCGGTCGGCCCGTTCGCATCAAGGCCGCCATGACAAAGATAACAGGTTATGGGGAGACGCGGGAAAGGCGGTAGTCGGCAAGGCCGTCTGCATGTGCCGATGACGCCCTACGAGGTCATCGGCAGACGGGGGATGCCGAACCGACAGCGCAGCGGGCCGAGACGGGTGACGGTTTCGAAGCCGGTTGCCCAGCGTTCAACGCGATTCACGTGGGACAACACAACCCCCGTCGATGGCGGGCCGTCACTCGGGCGCTACGCGCCATTGACTCATCGGCGCGCCTGAGGGCGGGATCGGAATGCTAGGGACGCGCCGTCGCGGCAGGGACTGCATACTCGCTTAACAGCGCCGGGAGTTCGGCCGGAATCCAATACAGGCGGCGGGCAGCCATCGCAGCCGCAAAGCTCGACGGTCCCGACGGGACCCCGGACGTGATGTAAAACCATTGGCAGCCGCTAAGGCTCAGGTAAAGCGCATCCCTTTGGCCATGGGGCAGGTCCAGCCAAACGGTAACCGGTTGCCCCAACTGGGCGGGACAATGATAGGTCCCGGGCAAAACCGGCCGGGCGCTGGCTAGCGCGGAACCGACGGCTATTACCGCTGCCGGGCGGGCGATGGTCCGGGGACGGGAGAGTTCTTGCGCGAGCACACCATGTTGGGCCGTGGACATGAACGACGGGTGGTAGGCGGGGGACGCCGAGGCGGGAACAGCCGCTTTAGCGGCGTATAGTGAAGCAATGGCCGTGGCGGGCAAGAAACTGGCCGCCGCGGGGGACGCGGAAGCGGTCCCGGCCACCGTGCTCCCGGTGCCGCCCAGAGCCTTAAGACCGCCCCACGCCAAGACCAGGACGAGAACCGCCGCCGCCGCCAGCGGCCACGGCCGCCTCGGCAACGGCCGCCCGGCGGCATCGGGCAAGGTGACCCGGTGCCAGCGATCCCGGTCAAACGGCGGGGCGGCCGGAATCACCGGATCAAGATGTTCCTTCCACCAGGCTTTGATCTGGCTGTCGTCGGTTTGGCTCATGGCTGGTCCTCCTCTAGCCAAAGGGTGCGCAAGCGCTCGCGGGCGCGATGAAGACGGACCCGCACCGTCGCCGGGGCGATGCGCAAGCTCTCGGCGATGCGCTCTGTAGTCCAGTCCTGAAAGTAGAACAGGACCAGACAGTCGCGTTCGCTGGCCGGCAATCGGCGCAACAGGCGCGCCACGGCGTCACGGGTGGCGACGATGGCCGCCGGGTCGCGTTCCAGGGACGGGGTTTGCTGCGCCAGCGAATCCTGGGGTACATCGCGGCGGGCCCGCCAATGGTCCACGACCAACCGTCGCGCTACGGTATAGAGCCAAGCCACCGACATCTCCCGCTCCGGATGCCGGACCCGCTGTTGATAGAGCCGCGCAAACGTCTCCTGCGCAATGTCCTGGGCCTCATCGGCCGATGGGCCGAGACTGGCAACGAACCGCACCAGCCCGTCACCGTATTGCTCGACCCAGGCGGTGGCCCAGGCTGCGGCGGTTTCCCGGTCCTGCAGGATCGATCCACTCCTCCCGTCTACTAATGTAAACGAAAGACGCCGTCAAATTGTTTCAGGAACCGTCACGCCGGTTTCGGCCGACGTCGCCGCCACCACCATAGCGGGATGCCGAAGATAGCTCCCAACAGGACCCAGGGCCCAATCCAGACTAGGCCGGCCAGCACAGCCAGCCCCACCCTGCGCATCGTGGCCAGGGAACCCACCAGCGCGGCCCCCAGGTTTCGCGACGGAACCGACAAGGGTGCGGTGGTGAGGTTTACGGTAATCGTAGCATAGGAAACCTGACCGTTTAACTGTTGGCCCTGCTGAGTCCAGAACGCGATTTGACTGTTCACCTGACTCAACGCGGCTTGAATCTGCAACATGTCCCGCATCGATGTAGCCCGGGAAAAGAGCTGCACATAGGCCGTGCGTTCCGCATTCAGTTGCTGAAGCTCTTGCGCGATGTTATTGTGCTGCTGGGTCACATCCTGGCCGGACTGGGAAAATTGGCTGACGGGGCCGAGTTTTCGGATTTGATCCAAGGCCGCGGCAAATCGCGTCGCGGGCACCCGGATGACAATGGTGCCCGCCGGGGATCCGGCTGGACCCGCGCTGGGCCCAGAGAGATCGGAACTGCTGACAAATCCCCCGGCCTTGGCGGCCAGGGCCGATATCGTCCGCAATTCACGCGCCACGGAGGCGGTCGCCAAGGTCAGGTCGGCGGTATAGACCACCAGTTGCCGACCTGACCGGGCTGGCGCGGAAAGGGCCGTCTTGGAGACGGAGGCCGCCGGAACGGCCTGGGCGGGGGAACTGGAACTTCCGGCTATGGCCATACTGGCGTGGGGTCCCGCCAGGGAACTCCAGAGGAGTCCGAGCACGAGGAGCCCCGCCAAGCCGACGCCGAGCCAAACCGGTCGGGCAAAGCGCATCCGCATCAGTCCACCTGCTTTCTTTTCGCCGTCGCGGGCAAACGGGTTTTCCGCGGTGGTTGGCGATTTACCGGGATAACGGGCGGAGGACGGCAAATGTTTCCGGTCATGGGGACGGTTCCTTTGGTCGGGCACACTCCCCGCCCATGAGGTAAGAGCGGCCCACCGACGCGACGACATCACTCCTCAACATCCAAGATGCGCCGGGGCCGTCATCCCTAGCGGAATACGACATTCCTGTCATAATTTGTGACCACTAACAATTTGTGGTGGCAATATTGACGAAAAGTCACGCCTGTGTGAAAATTTGCATGGATTCTTTCTTTTCACGAGGGGGTGACATTGTGCAGTCATCGGATCGCGGCAAGGGTTATTGGTTGCTGATCGTGCCTTTTGTCGCTACGCTGTGGCCTCCGTTTTACGCCCGGACCAACCCCGTGGTAGGCGGTTTCCCTTTCATGTACTGGTATCTTCTCATATGGACGCTGTTGGTCGGCGTTCTGAGCGCTATCGTTTATCGTTTAAACCATCCCAAGCATTAGGGCATAACCGCGGGTTCCACCGAACCCCGGAAAGGAGTGTTACCCATTAATATCCAGTGGACAGAGTTCTCCGTGTTCCTATTCCTGTTCGCTTTGGTCACCGTGGTGGGGTTCCTCGCCTCACGCTGGCGTCGGGGCAACCTTGACCTGCTCGACGAATGGGGACTGGCCGGCCGCCGGTTTGGCACGTTTGTCACCTGGTTTCTCTTGGGCGGCGATCTCTATACCGCATACACGTTTATCGCCTTGCCCGCGCTGGTCTATGGAGCGGGCGCCATCGGATTTTTCGCGGTCCCCTACACGGTGGTGGTTTATCCCATCATGTTTGTGGTCATGCCCCGGTTGTGGCGCGTTTCAAAACAGCACGGCTACGTCACCCCTGCGGATTTTGTCCGCGGACGCTATGATAGTTCGCTCCTCGCGCTGGCCGTCGCCATCACCGGCATCGTGGCGGTTATGCCGTACATTGCCCTGCAACTCGTGGGTATCCAAGCAGTCCTGGCCGGCATGGGTCTTACCGGAACCGGTTTAACGAAAGATCTCCCCCTCATTATCGCCTTCGCAATTTTGGCCGCCTACACATATACAAGCGGCCTCCGGGCCCCCGCTCTCACCGCCGTGGTGAAAGACACGCTCATTTATATCACGGTTATTGCCGCCATCCTGATAATTCCCGCCAAATTAGGGGGGTTCGGGCATATCTTTAACGTGGCCAGCCAAGTGCTGCCAACGCGCAAGGGTTCGGTGATGCTCGGGCCGAAAGCCTACTCGGCTTTTTCCACGCTGGCCTTGGGCTCGGCGTTTGCGCTGCTACTCTACCCGCATACCATCACCGGTATCCTCAGTGCCCGCAACGGGCGCACCATTCAACGCAACGCCGCCCTGCTGCCGACCTATTCGTTGGCGCTCGTGCTGATTTCCCTGCTGGGTTATATGGCCATCGCGGCGGGCATCAACACCAAGGACGCCACCATGGTCGTGCCCTTGCTGTTTAACATGATGTTCCCGAAATGGTTTACCGGCGTGGCATTTGCGGCCATAGCCATCGGAGCGCTAGTGCCGGCCTCGATTATGGCCATTTCCGCGGCTAACCTGTTTACCCGCAACATCTATAAAGAGTACATGAATACCCAAGCCACCGCCAAACAAGAGTCCAACGTCGCCAAATTTGTCTCGCTGGTGGTGAAACTGGGAGCCGTCCTCTTTGTCATCGGCATTCCCATTCAATACGCCCTCTACCTGCAGACGCTGGGTGGAATCTGGATTCTTCAAACCATGCCGGCGGTGATGGGCGGTCTCTACACGCGATGGTTTCATCGCGGGGCCCTGCTGATAGGGTGGCTGGGAGGAATGGCCACCGGCACCTTCATGGCCGCAGCTCTGCAGTTTAAATCCTCGGTCTACCCGTTGGTCATCGGACACACCGTGTTCCCGATCTATGCCGCCGTCGCCGCGGTGATTGTCAACTTCGCCCTGGCGGTGGTCTTCACCGTGATATTTAACGGCATGAAAGTCCCTGCGGGCAACGACCACACGCAGGCCAGCGACTATCTGGTGGAGCCGGAAGTCGCCGCCACGCAGTAAGCGATGGGTCAGCCCAGAGAGCCCGGGGCCATAGATTCACGGCCTCGGGCTCTTTTCCCTGATGTGTGGCAATCCTTAACGCAAAGCCACCTTAAGCAGCGACGTCGCCTGTGACAGCGTGACGCCCCCGCTGGAAACCTGGGTCACCTGCTTTTGAGCATTCAAAAAGACCGCCGTCGGAAAGTATTTGATGGGCCAGCGCTTGGTGCCGGCCGGATCGACAAACACGTGCACTCCGGGCTGCGACAGATGAAATTGTGCCACGTAGGTTTGCATGACCCCTATCATTCCTTGACGGTCCACCAAATGCCCCGTCCCGTCCGTTCCCTGCCAAGGCGGAGACTTGGGGCCGGGCGTTCCAATCCCGCTGTACGGCGACACATCCACAATGTCCACCGCCACGCCCTGCTGCTTGGTGAGTTCGGGCCAGACGTAGGCATCGTCATAGGCACAATATTTGCACCACGATGCCATAAACACGATGACCGTCGCCCGTTGTCCGTATCCAAGCCGGGCGGCACGGCCATTCAGCGTGTAGGGCTGGTAGGTGGCAGGAAAGCTGGTGCCAGCTGCCAGCGGAATCGGACTGACCGTCGAAGCAGTGCTCGACGGTTTGGGAGATGGCGCGGGGCGGGCCAAAATGCTGGCGGCGATCAAGCTGGCCGCGATCAATACGCTCACCCCGACCAGCCAGTAGGCACGCCGGGAGATCGATCTCCGAGTGTTCGACACGCGCTCTGCCCCCTTGCCTGTCGTGCGCAACCGTCCCCCCTACAATGCCAAATCTCGGGACGTTCGTCCAGTTAGTGCAGAAAAAAGGAGGGCGTCCGATGCGCCCTCCCAGCTTCTCTCGCTTCAATCCTAGCGGTGAATCGGACCACTCCAGCGCAACATGCCGCCCTGAAGGTTTTTTACATCAAAGCCGGCCTGCACCAAGTGCCTGGCGGCTGTATGGCTTCGCGCACCGGATCGGCATACGGTAACGACCGGGCGGTCTCTGGGCACCTCATGCAAGCGGTGGCCCAATTCGTTGAGCGGAATCAGTTCCGCTTGAGGAATGTGTCCCTCATGAAACTCTCCGGGCGTCCTCACATCAAGGATATAGGGCGGCGTCTGCGACCGCAGCAGGTCTTGCAGTTGCTCCCCGTTGACGTCCAGTACTTTTGGACCAAACAGTCCCATTGTGACCTCCTCCGCACTCTACCCCGACCGCAGGCCCAAGGCCCGGTCAAGCTTTGGCCGATCGAAACCGATGATGATTTTGCCGTTGACATCTATGACCGGGACCCCGGTCTGGCCGGATTTTCGCTGAAGTGACCGAAGCCCGGTTTCCGACTTGGTCACATCGACTTCGTGAAAGGGCACCTGCCGCTCTTTCAGATAGCGCTTCGCGGTCCGGCAGTGGGGTCAGGTCGGTGTGGTGTAAACCGTTACCACCTAAGGATCCTCCTTTAGCCCTGGCTTAGCTGGCGGCCGCTTCCCGCACGGCCTCATCCAAGATGCGCTCAACTTCGGTGGCCAACGGCCGCAATGCCTCATCATGAAGCAATTCCATCATAATGTCGGGGCGGAGATAGCCAATCTGCGTGCCTTTGGTTGCTTGATCCTCATAGACCACCACTTTGCAGGGCAACAACATTCCAACCTGTTGGTTGGTGGTCAGGGCCTGTTTGGCACGAGGGGCGCTGCACACCTCCAGCACATGAAACGCAGGCCCAGCCTCCAGTCCTTTTTCCACCAATTTCTCGTTCATGTCAAGGTGCCAAAGCACCCCGAACTGACGAGATTTCAGTGCCGCGTCGACAGCCGCCATGGCCGATTCGACGGATTTGGACGTTTCTACCGTAACGTAGCTTGCGGTTTGCATCGGTACTCCCCCCCCATGGTTCTCGTTACTGCCCGGTAATCAGATCGTTTAGAATCTTTCGCACCGTCTCGGTATCCAAGTTGTGGGCATCATCCACTTCCAGCAACCCTTCGGCGACGCTGCAAGCTTCCACGATGCGGGCCACTTTATCGAGAGCACCTTGCGCTGCGGCGATCTGGGTAAGAATGGCCCGGCAGGCATCCTTGCGCTGGATCATGGTCTCCACGCCCCGGATTTGACCCTCGATTCGATGAAGCCGCCGGCTGAGGTCGTCTTCTCGCCAGTAAACGACCGATTCCGACATGGTCCTCCCCCTTGCCCAAAAGCCGTCAGGGGCCGCTTGCGGCCACGGCGGCTATGCCAATGCTTTCTTAATCGCGTTCAGCAGCCTGGTCTCCGGAACGGCTCCCACTTCTTTGGTCCGGCCGTTGACAACCGTAAGCGGAACACTGGAAACCGAATACCGGCTGGACAGCCGCATAAAGTTCTCGGCGTCCACCATATCTGCGGTAATCTTGTCCGGGTTAACCCGCGCCATCTCCTGTGCGAGGCGAACTGCCCGCGGACAGTAGGGTCAGGTTGGGGTAACGAAGACATAAAGGTGCAACGGATCTTGCAGATCCTTAAGATATCCCGCCACCTCCGACCCGATAGACGGCTCCTTGGCCGTCGACACCGCCACCAAAGTCTCCAAAAACGCACCAAACTCATGGCCACCAGGAACCCCCAGAAAGCGGATGCCCGTCGCCTGTCCGGCCACCGTCACCCCGGTCACGGCGCTCTCCAAATCATCCGCGCTCTCCGGGTGAACCGGCGTCACACCTCCGGAGTGAGTGTGGACCGACAGTTTGGGACTTAATACCGCTATCTCGCTCCACAACTCGGTTACCATGTCCGACCCGGAATTGCCCTGACGGGGATAAAACTCCAGGGCCACCGGCTGTTGCAACGCTTGCAAATATTCTTTAACCTTCTCCTCAACGTCTGGCGTTAGTAGCGCCATGTTTTTCCCCCTTCCCGGCCAGGCCGTGCCTGGGCTCGGCGTACTCCCCCAATTCGGGACTCATCACGATCGCTTAGCGGCTCTCGGGCGGGGCTAGGACTCAACCGGCCCCGCCCAGTTCTGCATGCCCCCAATCATGTTATAAACGTTTCGAAAGCCGGCTTCCATCAGAAGTTCCGCCGCCCGCCCGGATCGGCTCCCCGACCGGCAAACCACCACCACCGTTTTATCTTTCGGCACTTCCTTCAGCCGATGCAGCAATTGCCCCAGGGAGATATGTTTCGCCCGGGGAATGTGGCCCGAATGGTATTCGGACGACTCCCGTACATCGACAACTACCGCCTGACCAGAACGCGCCAGAGAGGCCACTCGTTCCGAACTCAAATGGCGCACCATGATTCTCGCCTCCCCATATACCAATACCGGTATATTATAGCACGAACAAAGTCGTCGGCAAGGGTATCATGCCCACCGCGACGGTGACGCACCGCCTTTCTAGTTTTTTCGATTATGGCCATAACATGCGCGGATGGCAATTCGACATTTTTGGGGATTCTCACAAGATACCCGGAGCGGTATAGTATGATTAGCGTCATGCGAAGCGTTCGTGAGTTTCCGGACATAATATGAGCCGGACGGGAGGCCTCATCTTGAGTACCGTACAAACCATATTGACCGTGCTTTCGGGGGGCGTAGTCGGCCTGAGTCTGGGTTTGCTGGGAGGCGGCGGATCCATTCTGGCCGTGCCTTTGTTGCTATACGTCGTCGGCTTGCACGACCCCCACCTGGTTATCGGCACCACCGCCTTGGCGGTGTCGCTGAACTCGTATATCAATCTCATCCCGCACTGGAAAGCCGGTCACGTGCATTGGAAGGCTGCGATCCTCTTCGCCATCCCGGGAGCCGTGGGGGCGTTCGGGGGGTCAACCCTGGGCAAAATCGTGCACGGACAAGAACTGCTGTTTATGTTCGCCCTCCTCATGATGGTCATTGCCGTGATCATGCTGCGCCGCCGCGGCAGGGACAGTGCCCCCGAGATCGCTGCGGGCAGCGGCGCGACCGCGGACATCAGTCTAGTCAAAAGTCGTGTCCGTCCCGATTGGGGCAACGTGCACGTGCGTGCCGCCCGCGTCATCCCAGCCGGGCTGCTGGTCGGTGCCATATCGGGATTTTTCGGAATCGGCGGGGGGTTTCTCATCGTGCCCGGTCTCCTCTTCTCCACGGACATGCCAATGATTATCGCCATCGGCAGCTCACTTTTCGCCGTCGGCACCTTCGGTCTCACAACTGCCGTCAACTATGCCCTTTCCGGGTTGGTCAGTTGGACCGTGATGGCGGAATATGTGGCGGGCGGGATCGTCGGCGGCGTCATTGGTGCCCGTTTAGCCACGCGGCTTAGCCATTTGAAGGGTGTGCTCAATTATATTTTCGCCGCCGTCGTCATCGCCGTGGCCATATACATGCTCTATATGAATTTTCACGCTATCCACGGATAAATCCGAAAAGGCCTGTCGGCCCAGTCCACTCGGAGGACGCGTCGGGATCTGCCGGATTCCGCTGGCAGACCCCGACGCGCCAATTACCGCGGTCGGCCGCTCGTGTCCCCCGCAGCGGCGATCCAGCAAGCGAGACCGAGATAGCCTCCGCGCCAACATCCGGGTGCGCGCGGTGATTCCTCTGCCATCCCCTACCCCCCCCCGGCGGATTCCCTCTGTGCAACAACTGGAATTGGCTCGCCCGGCTTCGTCATGCCCCCCTTGGCCTCACCGCCGCTTCCGTTTATGATCGAGGCGCACACGCAATAACCGGGCGCAACACCCAAAACCCGTAAGCAATGAGGGGTTTGAGCCCCAAAGGAGCTTACCGCTGATGAAGATCCTGGTCATCGAAGATGATGCGCGCTTGGCGCATTTGCTGGAAAAGGGCCTATCGCGCGCGCGACACGTGGTGGATTGGGCCGACTCGGGCACGGCGGGCATCACCATGGCCAGCAACGGCCCCTATGACGCGGCGGTCATTGATGTCATGCTGCCGGACATGGATGGCTATGCCGTGTCCCGCCGTCTGCGTGCCAACCAAGAAACCTTTCCCATTTTGATCCTGACCGCCCGTGACACGGTAGATGACAAAGTCTTCGGATTACGCAGCGGCGCGGACGACTATATGACCAAACCGTTTTCCTTCGACGAACTGCTGGCGCGCCTCGATGCTCTGGCGCGGCGGCCCCGTAATTACCTGGCCGAATCACAAGTGACCGCCGGTCCGCTGGCGCTTGATCCCCACGCCCAAACCATTCGCTGCCAGGACCACCTGCTGGACCTGACACTTAAGGAGTTTCTGGTGCTGGAACTGCTCATGCGCCATCCCAACCAAGTCCTCTCCCGCGACCTCATTTTGGACCGGGTATGGAACGCGCTGTCAGAACCAGCCACGAATGTGGTCGATGCCGTGATAGCGCGCCTTCGAAAAAAAATTACCGCCGCCTTGGGCAATCCCCTCATTCAAACCGTGCGGGGCTTTGGTTACGTTATCCGCACATGACGCGGATACCGCCTTCGCACACCGAAACCCAGCTTTTGCGGCGCATCCAGCGGCGCCTGGTCGGCTGGTTTTTGGCCGCCTTGATTGGACTTGACGTGGTGGTGGTGGCGCTAACTTATGGGGCCTTGGATTACCACCTGACGAGCTCCGCGCGCCAGGCCATTCTCACCAACTGGCACGACATCGCCTCGTCCACCGTCCACCGCCTGCTCACCCATAGTCAGGATGAACAGCAACATGGGGCAGGCAACCAAGACCGTCCGCGCGTGGCAACATGGGTCATCCCGGTCAAGGGCACCGGCACCAGCGGTCCGCGTTACGCCGAGGGCATTCCCATCCCCATTGCCCACATTCTTCCCGTATCGGCTTGGTCCTCCCGACTTCCCCGCCGCACCGCGCCACTCTGGCTCGACACCTCGTTCGGCACCACCCGCGTGCTGATCGGCGGCCTGCCCCTGCGCTGGCATGGCCGCTACCTGGGTTCGCTCGAAAGCGTGTACTGGGTGGGCAGCCGTGATGAATTGCTGGGTGATTTGCTGCGGGTCGACGTCGAGATCGGAGCGGCGGCGCTGATCATTATGCTGGCCGCGGCCTATTGGCTGTCAGGCCGCTCGCTCGAACCGGTACGAAAGTCCATGGCCCGCCAACGCGCCTTCGTGCACGACGTGTCTCATGAAATCCGTACGCCGTTAGCCATCTTGAAGTCATCCCTGGAACTTGGCGAACACGAGGAACAAGCCGACGATATGCGCCGCGCCATCACCGACAGCCTGCAGGAAGTGGACTACCTCACGCGCCTGGTGGACGATTTGGCGACGTTGGCCCGAATTGATTCCGGCGTCACCCCACTGTCTTTGCAACGGTTTTCCTTGACCGCGCTGATCGCCGACGTGATTCATCGGGTGGCTCCACAAGCGGAAGTGGCCGGTGTCCGACTCGCGCTGGAAAGTTCGGGACCCGCGGAGATTTGGGCCGACCCGACACGCATCCGCCAACTCTTGCTCATTCTTTTGGACAATGCGATCAAATACAATCGCCCCGGCGGAGAAGTGCGGTTGACGGTCGGGTTCACCAAACGGGGTGTGCGCATGCGGGTGGCGGACACCGGCCCCGGCATCGCACCCGAAGATTTGCCCCATGTTTTTGATCGTTTCTACCGAAGCCGGGGGGCCGGGCGGCTGACCCCGGGCAGCGGTCTCGGTCTGGCCATCGCGGTCTGGGTGGTACGCGCCCACCACGGTACCATCTCCATCGAAAGTTGCGTGGGCAGCGGAACCGCGTTAACCGTCAACCTGCCGCATCTGGTCGGACGACGGCCAAAATCCACCCGCTAGCCCAGGTCGGCTTTTCGCCCCGGCGCAGGGGACG
>JAJZZA010000040.1 GCA_021797825.1 Bacillota bacterium
GGATTAATACCCAGACGCCCAGTGAGTTGGCGCAGCGCGGCCATCAGAAGCAGCATCGCGCCGATTTGCGCGCCGTGGGTTTGGCGGTGCTGGTCACGACCGACTTCAACATTCCCCTGTTTCACGCGGTGTTCCCGGGCAATCGGCCCGACAGCGTCCAATTCGCCAGTGTGACCGAGACACTCGTCGAGCGGTACCAGGCCTTGCGGACGCACTGCGGCCCCGTGACGCTGGTCTATGACAAGGGCAACAATTCCCCGACCAACCAAGCGGCGGTCGATGCGAGTCCCTATGGCTTCGTCGGGTCGCTGAAAGCGACCCAAGTCCCGGACCTCCTGGCGGTGCCGGTCGACCAGTATGACGTCGTGCCGGACTTCGGGGATCTCCAGGCGTATCGCACGACTCGGACCGTGTTCGGGGCCGAGCGCACGGTGGTCGTGACCTACAATGAGGCCCTGTATTTGGGCCAGTGGCAAGGCGAGTTTGCCCGCCTTCGCAAACTGCATGAACAGTTGCGTGCCCTGCAGAAAAGCCTGGTCACCGCGCGGCGGCGATCCCCCGTGGCGAAAGTCGAGCAGCGGGTGGGCGAGACGGTGGCGGCGGCGGGATCCCACGTGCGCGACTGGGTTCACACGACCGTCACGGAGACCCCCGAGGGCCCCCGCTTGCACTTCACCGTGGACCACAATGCGTGCGTGCGATGGGGCGAAACCCATTGGGGCAAGACGATCCTGTTTACGGACCATCCCGACTGGTCCACCGCCCAAATTATTGCCACGTACCGTGACGCCTGGCATGTCGAGGATACCTTTCGTGATATGAAACAATCCTCTTGGCTCCATTGGCAACCGCAATACCACTGGACCGACGACAAGATCCGCGTGCATGCCTTCCTCTGCGTGCTCGCCGTGGCCGTCGCCCACCTCTTGCGCCGCGAAGCGGCGCGGAATGGGATCGACCTGAGCTTGCCGCAACTCCTCCAAGATCTGACGGAGGTCCAAGAAGTGTTGCTGGCGTATCCCGAGACTAGCGGCACCCGAGACCGACTGACGCTCACCACGCGTACCCGTCGTCAGCAAAAACTCCTGGACGTGTTTGGCGTACCGGATCCCATGGCCAAATCCGTTAGATAATACACGCGAGACCTCGTAACCCCTTGCGCCGCAAGGGGTTTTTTATGTTGCGACCGGCTAACTAGGAAAGTTGCGCTAGCCTCTGGCGTCCACCAGCGCGCGGCATGCCGCCCGCACGTCGGGCGCCCCGGCCACCGCCGAGATGACGGCCAGCCCATCCGCCCCGGCACGCCATACCGCGCCGGCATTGGTCGGGCCGATTCCCCCGATGGCCACCACCGGAGCCGCCAATTGCGCTTGCCGGCACAGTTCGCGAAAGCTCGCGATCCCCAATGCCCGGCCCGCATCCGGTTTGGAATGCGTCGCATAGACCGGACCGATCCCCCAGTAATCGGGAGGAAACGCCCCGCCAGCCGCCAGTTCCGCGGCGTTTCCTGCCGACAGGCCCACCGCCAAGCGGGGAGCTAAACGCCGCACCTCCCCGACCGGCATGTCATCTTGCCCGACATGAACACCCTCCGCATCGATGGCCAACGCCAGATCCAGACGATCATTGACCACCAACGCCAGTCCGTTGGCCCGCGCCGCTTGATGAAGAGCCCGCCCATAGTTTAAAAGCGCTCGGGTGGAGACCGTTTTGGCACGCAGCTGCACCACCGTCGCCCCCCCTTGCCGGATCGCCAGACAAAATCCCGGCAACTGTTCCACGGGCACCCACCCGGGGTCGACCAGCACATGAAGACTCCAGTCGATCATCGCGGAGCCTCCCACTGGTGCCACAACGGGCCCGCGCCCGCGCCAAACCCGGGAGCGCTCACCATCGCCCCGACCACATAGGCTTTGGCCTTCGGCACCGCCGCCACGAGGTCCATGCCTTGCGCGAGGCACGCGGCAATGGCGCTGGCAAAGGTGCAGCCCGTGCCATGCGTATGGGGCGTCGCAATCCGCGCGGCCTCGAACCAATGTTCCTGGCCGTCTTGCCACAACAGGTCAGCCGCCATCGCGCCCGGCAAATGCCCCCCTTTTACCACCACGGCCGGAATCCCCTGATGAGCCAGCGCCCGCGCCGCCCGCCTCATATCCACCCGGTCCGCGACCGGGAACCCGGTTAACTGGGCCGCTTCTAAAATATTCGGGGTCAGCACCGTGGCCAGCGGCATCACCGCCTCCCGAAACACGTCTTCCGCCTCGGGGTCCATCAACGCCTGCCCGCTGGAGGACCGCATCACCGGATCCAAGACCACCGGCACACCGGGAATTTCGGCCAGGATGGCCGCCACCGCCCGCATAATCCCGGCGGAGGGCAGCATGCCGATTTTGATCGCATCCACGCCCAAATCATCCATCACTGCGCGCATCTGCGCCGCCACCAGCTCTGGGGCCACCGGCCCGACGCGCAGCACCCCCCGCGTGTTTTGGGCCGTAGTCGCGGTCACCGCCGTCATTCCGTAGACCCCAAAGGCGGCATAGGTTTTCAAATCCGCTTGAATGCCCGCGCCGCCACCGGAATCCGATCCCGCCACCGCCAACACCCGCGCGATCCGCGTCAATCCGGCACCTCCTCATACGCCAAGTCCGGATCCGCCCCGGCGGACCGGATGCGAACTGGCCCAACGAGGCCCTCTGCCGAGGGGCATGCCCGCTCGCGGCTAGGGACGGTACGCCGCTACCGGATAGTATCCCAGCACGCGATGCCAATCCACCAGCGCAATCGCCTCGGTCATCGCCTGTTCCAGCCGCGCTCGTTGGTCCGGCGCAACCACCGCATCCAACCAAAAGCGGAATCCAAACGGGTGGCCGGGACGAGGACGCGTCTCCACTTTGCTCAAATTGATCGATCGCCGACTAAACACCTCCAGCACCCGCACCAAACTCCCGGGCGTATCCGGCGCATCAAATACCAGACTGGCTTTTAGCCCCTCCACTTCCCAGGTCGGCTCCGGCCCCGGACGGTCCCGCAGCAGCCAAAAGCGGGTCCGGTTGTCGGCATGATCCTCGATCGGAGCGGCCAACACCACCAGGCCATAGATGTCGGCCGAGCGCGGACTGGCGATGGCTCCGACCTCCGGCCACCGGTGCCTGGCCAAATCCTTGGCGCTGCCAGCGGTGTCGAGCGCCGGCTCGGCATGCCATCCCTGTCCTTGCCAATAGGATCGCGACTGCATCAGCGCCTGCGGATGGGAACGGACCCGCCGGATATCGCTCAGCCGTTGACCGGGCAGTCCGAGCAGCGCCAGTGTCACCGGCTGCACAACCTCAGCCCAAATTGTCAGGTCGGAACCGGTTAACAAATCCAACACATCGTACACGGTCCCACGGTAGGCATTTTCGATGGGCAACAGTCCCATCGCCCCCGGTTCTGCCGCCAATCGCCGGAAAACCGCGTCAAACGACTCTTGGCCGGACGGTTCGGCATCCGGAAAATACCGAACCACAGCGGCTTCGCTAAACGCCCCCGGCTCTCCCTGAAAATATATCATCATGCGGTGGCGGCTTGGCCTGCACTGCCATAGACCGGATACCCCGTGGTCCGCGAATACTCATAAAACGATTGACTGAGTCGTTGCGTAACCGGTCCCGGCTGCCCATTGCCAATCGCCCGGCCGTCACACCACACCGCGGGAATAATTTCGGCGGCGGTGCCGGTCAAAAAACATTCATCCGCGGTATACACGTCAAACAGGTTAAAATTGTCTTCGTGGCAAACCAAACCCAGGTCATCAGCCAGCGCCAACACCACTTGGCGGGTGATTCCGTTTAAAATCCCAGCGTTGACCGGTGGTGTCCAGAGTTCTCCATGGCGGACCAAAAACACGTTGTCCCCGGTCCCTTCCACCACGTAACCCTGGTTGTTCATCAGCAGAACCTCGGGCATACCGCGGAGGTTCGCCTCGATCTTGGCCATAATGTTGTTCAAATAGTTCAGCGACTTGACGGCGGGGTTCAGCACATCGCCGCCGGGCCGTCGAATGGCCACGGAGGCCAATGACAAACCCTTTTGATAGAGGTCGGCCGGGTACAGGGCAATCCGGTCCGCTATGACCACCACCGTAGGGTGAGGACACTTGGTGGGGTCGAGTCCGAGATCGCCGGGACCCCGTGAAACCACCAAGCGCACGTAGGCATCGGTCAGCCCGTTGGCGCGAATGGTGCCTGCCACGGCTTCCATTAACTCCGCCTTGCCATACGGGATGGTCAGCATGATGGCTTTGGACGAATCGAAAAGCCGATCGAGGTGTTCCTCAAGCTTAAACACGCGTCCCGCA
This sequence comes from Bacillota bacterium, assembly GCA_021797825.1. GTDB lineage: Bacteria > Bacillota > Sulfobacillia > Sulfobacillales > Sulfobacillaceae > JAJZZA01. The sequence goes on from JAJZZA010000040.1 coordinate 4,340, forward strand.
TAGGCGCGGATCCCTTCGAAAATGCCATCCCCATACAAAAATCCGTGATCAAACACCGAAACCTTGGCTTGGTTGGCCGGGACCAGTTCGCCGTTCATAAAAATCTGTAGTTCTGCTTCCTCCATCGGATGTCGTTCCTCCTCAATGTGTCATGCCCCCGTCCTAACCAGACCCGTTTTATGCCCCCTCGATCACTTCCGACAACGAACGGCCGGCGGGCACCATGGGATAGACATGCTCATCCTCCGGCACCACCACCTCCAGCAAAACCGGACCCGGTTGGTCCGCCAGCACCGTCAACGCCTCCGCGAGCGCCCCTTCGGAATTTACCGTAAATCCGTTCATGCCGTAGGCTTGGGCCAACTTGACGAAGTCCGGGTTTAACAGCTTAACTCCATAACGCCTGCCTCCATGGAACAAGTCTTGCCACTGACGAACCATGCCGTGGCCCTGATTGTTCAAGACGATAATCCGGATGGGGATCTGATACTGCACCAGGGTCGCCAATTCCTGCAAGTTCATCTGAAAACTTCCGTCTCCCGCAATCAGGTAGACCCTGACGTCGGGCCGGCCGACCTGGGCCCCCATCGCGGCCGGAAACCCATGGCCCATGGTTCCCACGCCTCCCGACGTGACAAAGGTGCGAGGATGGTCCCGCGGGATAAACAGCGCCGTCCACATTTGGTGCTGACCGACTTCCGTCACCACAATGTCCTCCGGCCGGATGACCGACCGCAGGATTTGCAGCGCACGGGGCGCGGCGACCGCTCCCGCCGGGGATTCTGGTACACGGACGGGATGTTCCGCTTGCCAACGGGCCAACTGCGCCAACCACTCATCATGCTGCGCGGCCTCGGGCAGATGTCGTTCCAATTGCGGCAGGATCTGGGCCAAATCGCCTACCAAGGCGGCATCGGAGGCGACAATCTTGTTGATTTCGGAGGGGTCCACTTCGACGTGAATAATGCGCGCATGGGGGGCAAAACTGTCAAGCCGGCCGGTGACCCGGTCATCAAAGCGGACCCCCAGCGCAATAATCAAGTCGGCTTGCTGCATGGCATGGTTGGCGGTCCAGGTGCCGTGCATCCCCAGCATGCCAATCGATAACGGGTGCGAGGACGGAAACGCTCCGAGGCCCATCAGTGTGGTGGTCACCGGCGCCTGATAGCGTTCCGCCAGTCTCTTCACTGTCGGCGCGGTGCCGCTGATCACCACCCCACCCCCGATATAAAAGATCGGACGGCGGGACCGCGCCAGATACGCCCGGGCCCGCGCCCAGGCCAAGGGTTGCGGCCGCAAGACCGGTGCCGGCGGCTCAGGAAAGGATGCCGGTTCGTTATCCACCTCTTGCATTTGTGTATCTTTGGGAAACTCGATCACAACCGGCCCGGGCCGGCCAAATTGTGCAATGCGGTAGGCTTCGGTCAGAACCGGCCCAATCTCGCCCGCATGCCGGATCCGCCAGCTGTGCTTGACCACCGGCATCGTCATGCCGAACAAGTCGGCTTCTTGAAACGCGTCCGTGCCGATTAACCCCGATGCCACCTGACCGAGCACCAACACCAACGGCACGGAATCCGCCATGGCGGTGGCGAGCCCCGTAATCACGTTGGTGCCGCCTGGGCCGGAGGTCGCCAACACCACGCCCGGCTTGCCTGACACCCGGGCATACCCATCGGCGGCATGCACCGCGGCCGATTCGTGGCGGGTCACCACGAACCGCAAGTCCCCTTGCTGCGCCACCATCGCGTCCACCAGCGGCAGGATGGCGCCGCCAGGCACTCCAAAAATTACGTCCACTCCCAGTTTGGTAAGAACGTCCCAGGTGCGTTCGGCCCCCGTCATCGTTCCTCACCCCCCTTGATGGCCTCAATGACCGCCTCGGTAAATTGTGCGGTCGTCAGGTCCCCGCCCAGATCGCGCGTGCGCCGCCCATCGCGCAGCGTGCGGCGTACCGCCGAAACGATTTGGGCCTCCAATTCCGGCTCATTCCACGACCACCCCGTCAACATCGCTAACGATAAGATAGCCCCCACCGGATTGGCGACCCCGCGACCCGCAATGTCGGGGGCGGAACCGTGCACCGGCTCGTAAAGGCCGGGCGTGCCCACCGGGCCCCTGACCGAGGCCGAGCCCAACAATCCCAGGCTGCCCACCAGACCGCCGGCCAAATCGCTTAAGATGTCTCCGAACAGGTTTTCCGTCACCACCACCTGATAGAGCTCAGGACGCGCGACCATCTCCATGGCGGCCGCGTCCACATAGCGATGCACCACCGCCACATCCGGAAACTCCTTGCAGATTTCCTCTACCGTTTCCCGCCACAGCCGGGAGCTTTCTAAAATGTTGGCTTTGTCGACTGAAACCAGCGGCGTTCCCTTTCGCCGAGCCGTCTCAAACCCCAGCCGAGCAATCCGCGCGATTTCGCTTTGGCGATAGCTCAGCGTGTCCACCGCCTCCCATTCGCCGTCAATTTGACGCCGCAGCCGGGGCTCGCCAAAATAAAGACCCCCGGTCAATTCCCGGATCACGATCCCCCGCGCGTTGGGTCGGCGAAGCGGGGACCAGTCCTCCAATCCGGGAAAGACCTCGAACGGGCGAAGGTTGGCCCAAAGTCCCATATGCTTGCGAATCGCCAACAGGCCTTGCTCGGGACGAACGGTGCCCGTCTCCCATTTCGGACCGCCCACCGCTCCCAGCAACACGGGATCGCCCGCATCGACCAGATTGCGGGTCGCTTCAGGAAACGGCGAACCCGCGGCGTCAATCGCCACCCCGCCCAAAAGGCCGTGCACAATCTCCACAGAAAAGCCGGCCTGCCTGCGAACCTCATCCAGCACCTGCAACGCAGCTTCGGTGACCTCAGGTCCAATCCCGTCGCCGGCCAAAACCACCAAGCGCTTGTCCGTCATGATGCCCCCCCTGCTGTCTGTCGGATCTGATTACGCGTGGCGTTAACCGGCCACCGCCCCATGCAGCGCGATGGTGGCGCACTGCGCCAACGCATCCGACAGCGCAAGCGCTGACGCTTTGACCACATCACTGTCGGTAGCCTGCGCAAAGGCTGTCCCCACGCGGCTGGCCACCTCCACGCGCACCGTGGCGAGTCCTCCTTCTCCGGGAGAAATCGGCATCAAGCTGTAAGCAGCCAGTTCGGCGCCGGGCACGTCGAAGGCCCGGCAAAAGGCTTGGAACAACGCGTGCACCGGTCCGTCGCCAGTGCCCGAATCTTCCCGTTGGGCTCCGCGCAACCGCACCGTGACCTGCGCCACCGGGCGCGCTTGGCTACCCGTGCTAACCTGCCAGGATACCAGTTCGGCCTCGTCGTGGCGCTCAGATTGGCCGACCACATCCTGCCATACCGCCTCCAGGTCGCGGTCGTTGACCTCAGCCTTCATTTCCGCCAAGGCTTTGACCCGTTCCTGGATCCGGTCTAGTTGTTCCGGCGTGTAGGTCAGCCCCAACTGTTCCAGGTGCTGGCGCAGCGCATGGCGTCCCGAGTGCTTGCCCAGCACGAGCACCGTGCCGCCGAACCCAATTTGCTCCGGTCGCAGGATTTCGTAAGTTTGACGGTCTTTTAGCATTCCATCCTGATGAATGCCCGACTCGTGACGAAAAGCGTTGCGGCCCACCACCGCCTTGTTGGGCTGCACCACCATTCCGGTCAGACGGCTGACCATCTGGCTGGCGCGCACAATCTCGCGGGTATTGATCCGGTGGCGAACCCCGAATTGGTCGGCACGGGCGGTCAACGCCATCACCACTTCTTCCAATGCGGCATTACCGGCGCGCTCCCCAATCCCGTTGATGGCCACCTCGACTTGCCGGCAGCCCGCCTCAATCCCGGCCAACGAGTTGGCCACCGCCAATCCCAGGTCATTGTGGCAATGGACCGACAAAATTACGTCATCCCGGCCTATTCCCGCGCGCACGGTCCGCAGAATCTGCCGATATTCTTCGGGGGTGGTATACCCCACCGTATCCGGCAGGTTAATGGTGGTGGCACCCGCATCCACCGCAATGCGGGAGATTTCGGCCAAGAATTCCGGATCCGACCGGGTCGCGTCTTCCGCCGAGAATTCAATGTCCTCGGCATATTGCCGAGCCTTGGCGACCATCGCCAGCACCCGTTCCCGCACCTGATCGGGCGTCATCTGCAATTTCGCCCGCATGTGCAAAGGCGACGTGGCGATGAAGACGTGAATGCGGGATTTCTCCGCCGGCTCCAGGGCCCTGGCCGCCGCCTCAATGTCTGCGGGGTGACACCGCGCCAGCGCCGTGATGGTCGGTCCCTTGATGTTGCGCGCGATATTCTGTACCGCTTCAAAGTCCCCCGCTGAAGCCTGCGGGAACCCCGCTTCCAGATAATCGACCCCCAACCGGGCCAACTGTTCGGCGATGGCAAGCTTGGCGGGCGGACTCAGCGCCACACCCGGAGACTGCTCCCCGTCCCGCAACGTGGTATCGAAAATGCGGACCACATCATCCATTGGAAGTCCCTCCTGTTAACCCTAATCGAGCACTCACCGTCCACCATCTATTCGTCGGCGACAGACGGTTTGAGCCACGACATCATCGACCGCAGATCCTTGCCGACATCCTCGATGGGGTGGTTTTGGGCCGCTTCCCGCAATTTATCGAAGGTTGGCCGGCCCTCACGGTTCTCCCTCATCCAGCGGTCGGCAAACGCCCCGCTTTGAATATCGGCCAACACCTGTTCCATCCGCTTGCGGGTGTCGCTGGTCACGATCTGGGGACCAACCGTCAAACCGCCATACTCCGCGGTGTCGGACACCGAGTACCACATGGCTCGCGGGCCGCCTTCATGCATCAGGTCGACAATCAATTTCATCTCATGCAAAGTTTCAAAGTATGCGATTTCGGGCTGGTATCCCGCCTTGACCAAGGTCTCAAAGCCGTTTTGAATGAGGCTGGTCACGCCACCGCACAAGACGGTTTGCTCCCCGAACAAATCCGTCTCCGTCTCTTCTTTGAACGTTGTCCGAATGACCCCGGCGCGCGTGGCACCGATTGCCCGCCCGTAGGCCAGTGCGATGTCGTCGGCATGCCCGGTTGCATCCTGACTAACCGCCACCAGCGCCGGCGTCCCCTGACCCTCAAGATATAGCCGACGCACCAGATGGCCCGGCGCCTTGGGCGCAATCATAAACACATCGACGTCCGCGGGCGGCGCGATATAGCCGAAATGGATATTAAAACCGTGGGCGAATGCCAGTGCCTTGCCCGCCCTAAGCCCCGGCGCGATCGCGTCGCGATACAAATCCGCCTGCATGTGATCCGGAGTAAGAATCATAATGACATCGGCAGCGGCGGCTGCATCCCGCACATCCATCGCGACCAACCCGTGCTCTTCGGCGCGCTCCCGGGAACGTCCGGCCCGCACCCCCACCACCACGTCGATCCCGCTGTCGCGCAAATTCAGCGAATGGGCGTGGCCTTGGCTGCCGTATCCAACCACGGCGACGGTCTTATCCGCCAACCACTTCAGATCGGCGCTGTCGTCGTAATACAATTTTACGTTCATAACGAAATCCTCCTTGGTCTGTTTGGCCTGTTTGCTGGGTTTGTGTGTCACGTGTTGGGCGGGGCAGACCGCGGACCACGGAGGACGCCGTCTCATCTCGATCATCGGCACCCAGACGCCAGCGGTACACCGCATGCGGCGTCGCCTGGTTTTGGCGCATCCAAGCTTCCACCGCCCGGTGGGACCCGCGCACGGTCATCCGTTGGGGATTGGTGGAGGGCATCACACTGACCGTCTGGGGCGCCTCCAGCGGCGCGTGCTCCCGGACGGACACATCAGCCAGCACTTCGGTATCTTCGAACGGGGCCAACCGCGCCTGAATGACCCCCTTATGACGGCTCAACTGGCGGTTGACCCAAGCCGCCCGGCGCTGATCCGCGGCAATGCCGATGGTGACTTGCATGACCCGCCGCGTCTCATCTGTCAGCGCCGCAAAGTATTCAAATGTCACGTTCCGTTGACCCAGCAAGAGCAGAAGCCGTTGCAATGCACCTGCGTGGTCTTGCATTTCGAGGCTTATCACGTACCCCATGGGGCGCCTCCCTTTCTCACCAGTCTGGCCTCATAAAAACAAATAAGCCCTTTTCTACCTCCAGGTAGAAAAGGGACGCGAATTAGGCGCGGTACCACCCTTATTCCTTGTTTCCAAGGCTCTCATGCGATCCGTTAACGGGAATCACGCGGTTCCATCTACTAACGGGATGCCCCGCTTTCGGAGAACAGGCTCCAGGGTGAGACGATTTGGACATCACGTCGGTTTTCACTTGGTCCGACTCGCTGTTGCGGTGATTATCCCAACCGATTCCCTATCAACGCCAAACATTTTTTGGTCGGACCTTCCGTGGGTCTTTTATCCCCGACGGTGTAACCCTGACCGGGTCTGTACCGCTCGGTCCCTCCGCTTGCCGGTGGATCCCTAGGTACACTCCGACTCGCCCCCCCGAAACGGAAAAGGGGCTTCTCAATATACTTGTTATTCTCCGAACTTAAGGAGATTCCTGCAACCCCTAAAAAGAAATTTTTTTAAATATTTTTCTTGCGGCGGCCCCAATGCCGGCCTAGTTGGGAATCGCGCGCCGAATCAACGTCATCGAGCGCTCCACCGCCTCCACGTCACCCCTCGCCAGCGCGTCGAGGGCTGCTGCGGTCTGTCCGGCCCACTGATAAAGCGGGATGCGTTCGGCATCCAGCGGGCGCCCATACTCGGCCAAAGCACCTCGCCGCATCCCCTGCAGACCGCAAAAATCGAACGCCGGATCGCCCACCCGCATATCTGCGAAATCCAGAATTCCCGTAATCAGCCCCCCCTCATGTAAAATATGGCCGGGTTGCATGTCCCCATGCAGCAGAACCGGCGTAAATGCCCGCGCCCGCGCCAACAACGCGGCGGCCGCACCGTGGCAGCGCCGGCGTTCTTTTATCGCCAGCATCGGCCATAACTCCTGGTTGGCGTCTTGCAAAATCCTTTCCCAGCGCGAAAGCCAGCGCGCCGCCGCACGCCCCGTATCCAAACCGCGCGGCCACAGCGCGGGGCCGTGCCAGACGCGCAAGAACCGCCCGACCTGCCGGCCCAGCATCTCCGCTACTGGGGACGACAGCGCCCGTGCCGGCTTGCCCGCCAGCTGCCGATAGACCCCGGCCACCCGGGCCGTCCGCTCATAAAACGGGATCGGCACCGGCAGCCCAAACGTTCCCTGCCTGACCTGGCACAGTTTGCGCGTTTCGTAGGCAAGCCGGATTCGCGCGTCCGCGCGCCGGGCAATCCGCACCACCCACTGCTCGTCGACTAAAAACGTGACAAAATCCCACCCTGCGCTCGATAACGGTCTGACCGTGCCGAAAGCCCATTCGGGCCACAACTCGGCCAAAAGCCCCCGCGCTCGAGCCGCGTCCCACACCATATGCGCCACTCCTTGGGCGTGATAGGTTTTTCCCGGCCGGCAGGTCCATCCCGACCCCCGGTCGGATGCTCCGGCGATAAACGAACCGACGGCAAGCGACTGGCGCCGCCACGCACGCAACCGCTCGACCGGGTCCGCTCGATCATACACCTTGTTGAAACCGTCTGGCGCGGTGGTGCCGGCGAACGCCCCGGCCAACCGCAAGCCGGGAGCAACCGGAGGGAATTCGGTCGGTTGGCGTGTTCTCTGACGCAGGTTGTGTTGATCTGGCGCAGGCGGGATTTTATAGTAGCATCATGAAATCGCATTCGTTATCTACCACCATCGGTTGGATGGAACGCATTTTAATCGACGGCTTTCGACGGGCCCAGGCCGGCGGACAAACGGTCTGGGCCGGTGACAGTATTGATATCGGGCCAGTGGACCCGGTGGCCACGTTCGCCCAGTGCGAGACCGCCGGCGGGCTCTACATGCCCGCAGAAGGCATGACCACGGTTGGTCTCGGTGTCGCCCGCGAGTGGCAATGGAACCGGAGCGGCGCCTGGCATTGGATGGAGGCGGTCTGGCGCCGTCTGTCGCAATCCGGTTTGCCCCGTTCGGTCAAACTGTTTGGCGGACAAGCTTTTCCTGAACAGCGCCCTTCGCCAGCGGAATGGGCCGGTTTCCCCAACATGTCCTTTGTGGTCCCGGCGGTGCAAGTCGAACAACCTCCCGATCCTCGGTCCCCCGCCCGTCTCGCCGTCACGGTGGAATTGGCGCCGGATTCCGATCTGGATCGGCTCCTGGTCGCGTACCGCCAATTCTTGTCGCACATCGTCGGCCACGGCGAAGCGCTGGCCGAGCAGGCCAGCCCGCGTTTGCAAACGGTCACCTGCTTGCCTGATCGCACTGGCTGGAACCGGATGGTCAGAGCCGCCCTGGCGGCCATCGCCGACGGGGACATAGAAAAAGTTGTGGTCGCCCGTTCGCTGCGACTAACCGCCGACCGCGCCTGGCCTCTGGCTCTCATTTTGCAACACCTGCGGACCGCCAATCCCGACACCACCGTCTTTGCCTTGAGAAGGGGACGCTCGACTTTTTTGGGAGCCACCCCCGAACAACTGGTGGCCGTCGCCGGACGGACGGTGCAAACCATGTGCCTGGCCGGATCAAGCAACCGCGGCCTCACCCCCGAAGAGGATTCGAGGCTAGCCGAAGCGCTCCTGATCCATCCCAAAAACCTTGAGGAGCATCGGATCGTCTGCCGCCACGTTACCCAAACGCTGGGCCCGCTTTGCTCCCAAATTGCCAGCACTCCGGCTCCCCGCTTGCGAAAACTGCCCACCGTGCAGCATTTGTGCACGGCGGTGTCAGGAACTTTGCTGCCATCGACCACCATCTGGACCGCGGCCCAGGCTTTGCATCCGACCCCGGCGGTGGCCGGGCTGCCGGTCGAGAGCGCGCAATCCTGGCTCGAAACCCACGAGCCGTTTTCCCGGGGATGGTACGCCGGTTCCATCGGACAGGTCGATTTGACCGGCAACGGATCATTTGTGGTCGGGCTCCGCTCGGCCGTCCTGCACGAATCGCGCGCCGTGGTCTACGCCGGTTGTGGCATTGTCCAGGGGTCCGTTCCCGACCAGGAATATGATGAGTCCCGGTGGAAATTCCGTCCTGTGTTAGAAGCGCTGGGCGCCGACGGTGCCGAATGGTAAGCGAAGGCCTGCGCGTCACCCGCTATTTGACCGGGTTTGCCAGACAACTGCTGGCGTCCGGCCTGCGTCATGCCGTCGTCTGTCCCGGGTCCCGGTCGACCCCCTTGGCGGTGGTGCTGGCTGATACCCCCGGCATTCAAATCTGGGTCCATGTCGATGAGCGGGCGGCGGCGTATTTTGGCTTGGGCCTGGCCAAGGCCTCCGATCAGCCGGTTGTCTTGGTCGCCACCTCCGGCACCGCCGCTGCCAATTTTTTGCCGGCGGTGGCCGAAGCCAAACTGGGGCGGGTGCCCCTGATAGTGCTGACAGCTGATCGCCCGCGCGAATTGCGCGAGATCGGGGCCGCCCAGACCATGCCGCAAGTCAATCTCTATGGTCCGCACGTCAAGTGGTTTATGGATATGCCCAGTCCTTCCACCGATCCTGCCGTGGTACGCTACGCGGCGGTCACGGCCGCGCGGGCGGCAGACCTTGCAACCAGCGCTCCCCAAGGTCCGGTCCACCTCAATTTCCCATTTCGCGAACCGTTGCTGCCGGAGGCTGACCCGGCGCCCCCGGTACTCGCGCCGATCAGGATCCCGACTCTCCAAGCGCAGGCCTCAAACCTGACCGATAGCGACCTGGCCAGCCTGGTTTCCCACCGGCATGGCCTCATCGTGGCGGGACCCGGCACCCCACCAGGCATAGGAAGCGCCCTCGATAATTTGAGCCAAGCCAGCGGCTGGCCGATCCTGGCGGATCCGCTGTCGAATCTGCGGGCCCGGAGGGAGACCATCACCGCTTATGACACCTTCTTGCGTCACCCCGCGCGCTCCCGCCGATTGCAGCCGTCACGCGTCATCCGCATCGGGGCGCCTCCCACTTCCAAAATCCTGACCCAATGGCTGGCCGACATCCCGTTGGCGCTAATCGACGCCCCGGGTACCGTTCGCGACCCGGCGCTGCAGGCGGACTTGGTCCTCACCGGCGATTGCGCCAAGATTATTGCGCAACTGGCCGCGCATCCGGATTGGGCTCCGGACAAGGCCTGGGCGGCCTCCTGGCAAACGTCCCAAAGCATCGCCGCAGATCGTCTGGAACAGGCCTTGCGGCAGGCTCCCGCGTCATTTGAAGGCCAGCCGTTTTGGCAACTGGGAGGGCTGTTGCACTCCGCCGGGGAGTTGCCGGTGCTGGTGGCCAGCAGCATGCCGGTGCGCGACCTCGACTCCTTTGGCGTGCGACCCGGAGGATCCCTGACTTTTTATGCCAACCGCGGCGCCAACGGGATTGACGGGCTCCTTTCGACCGGTCTGGGATTGGCCGCGGTGCGTGGTCGCGCCGTCATTATCGTGGGCGATTTGGCATTTTATCACGACATGAACGGATTGATGGCCGCGCATCGGTATGCGTTGAACGCCCTGGTGCTGGTGATCAATAATGGTGGAGGAGGAATCTTTTCGTTTCTTCCTCAAGCCGGGATCGACGGGCATCGCTTTGAACAGCTCTTCGGCACCCCTCATCGGCTGGATTTTTCGGGAGCGACCACTCTGTACGGAGGACGATTCCACCGTGTCGACACCATCGATGGCCTGAAGCGCGCCATCGACGGCTGGCTGCAGGCGGACGGTTTGGATATTGTCGAGTGGGTTGCCTTGCCCCGTAGCCAAAATGTTCAGATCCACCGGACAATTTGGGAGACGGTGAACGAGGGGGAGGGATAGGGATGGCGTGGTTTATCGCCGGGCAACACCCCGTGCTCTGGTATACCCGCCAGGGACCAACTTTGGCTCCGGCGGTGCTCTTGCTGCACGGGTTTGCCGGCAGCCACCACAGTTGGGATGCCATCCGTTCACGGTTGGCCCCCGCCTGGCATGTGATTGTGCCGGATCTTGCGGGCCATGGCCGCACCGGTTTGGCCGCTGGGCCGGACCATCTCGCGCTCCCGCAGGCGGCCGATGATCTGGCCGCGCTCATGGCCGCTGGGGATCATAGCCGCTATGTGGTAATCGGATATTCGCTGGGTGCCCGTCTGGCGCTTCATCTGGCCCTTCGGCACGGTCCGCAAGTATCCGCGCTGGTGTTGGAATCCGGGTCCCCGGGTTTGGCGGACGATGACGCGCGCCGTACCCGACGCGATCGGGACAACCTATTAGCCCGCCAAATCGAGTCGCGGGGAATGACTTGGTTTGCCTCCTATTGGGACAAGCTTCCCCTCTTCGCCAGCCGTCAGGGGCTGCCGGAGCCAATCCGGCGGCGCGAGGAGACGATCCGCCGGTTCCACTCGCCATCTGCTTTAGCAGCCAGTCTTCGCTATGCTGGCACGGGCGCGCAGCGGTCATTATGGGAGGACCTTGGCCAGCTGACCATGCCCGTGCTGATTCTCACCGGACAGTTAGACCGCAAGTTTTGCGAAATCGGTCGGCTCATGACCGCAAACATCCCCGGCGCACTGCACCAGGTGGTGGCTGGCAGCGGCCATTCGGTCCATCTCGAGAACCCCGCCGGCTTTATCCAAGCGGTGGTTCCGTTTATCACATCGGACAAACCCACGAAGGAGGTAACCCATGTCAAATCTGCCGATTGAATGGACCCTGGTCCAGGAATATTCCGACGTCCTCTACCACGAATCGGGGGACGGCATCGCGAAAATTACCATCAACCGCCCGGAGGTCCGCAACGCCTTTCGTCCTGACACCGTTTTTCAGTTGTCCGACGCTTTCAGCCGAGTTCGTGACAATCCCCGAGTGGGAGTCGTCATTCTTACTGGCGCGGGTGACAAAGCATTTAGTTCGGGGGGTGACCAGCGAATCCGCGGTGAGGGAGGCTACGTCGGTCAGGACGGCGTGCCCCGTCTTAACGTTCTGGATTTGCAGCGCCAGATCCGCACGCTGCCCAAACCCGTTATCGCCATGGTAGCCGGCTACGCGATCGGGGGCGGACACGTTTTGCACGTAGTCTGCGATTTGACCATTGCGGCCGAAAATGCCCGTTTCGGACAAACCGGACCTAAAGTCGGAAGTTTTGACGCGGGCTATGGGGCCGGTCTCTTGGCCCGAACCGTGGGGCAGAAAAAAGCCAAGGAGATCTGGTTTTTGTGCCGCCAGTATTCCGCTCAGGAAGCTTTGGAGATGGGCCTCGTCAATACGGTGGTACCGCTCGAGCGTCTCGAAGAAGAGACCGTGGCCTGGTGCCGGGAAATTCTCGAAAAAAGCCCGATTGCCTTGCGATTTCTCAAAGCGTCGTTCAACGCCGACACCGACGGATTGGCTGGGTTGCAGCAACTGGCCGGCGACGCGACGATGCTGTACTATTTTACCGATGAAGCGAAGGAAGGAAAGAATGCTTACCTCGAACGGAGACAACCCGATTTTGACAAATTCCCCCGGCTTCCCTAACCCTGATGTCGAGGCCGCCGGAATCGGTGCGAGGGCGGCACCTCGCCGGGGAGATTGGCTGGCCAGCCAGGCCGAGCGCAACCCGCACCGGCTAGCGCTGTCGGATGATGGCCGGCAATGGGATTTTGCCGCCTTGCACCATGATGTTACGCGACTGGCTGGCTATCTCTGGGCGCGCGGGATTAGGCCGGGCGACCGGGTGGCTTTACGGTTGCCGGCGGGAGCCAATGCCATCCGGTTGACGCTGGCCAGCATCCGCATCGGGGCAGTGATCGTGCCGGTCAACTTGCGGCTTAGCGAGGAGGAACTCGAGGCGATTCTGATGGACGCGGATCCGGCCTTGGTGGTCGGATCGGACGGTGGCCGGACTTCGTCTTCCCGCTCCATAATCCCCATGGCGGAATTCCTAGCCACCAAGCCCGCCGCCGTGGTTCCGGGCGATCCGGATCCGGATCGCGTGGCCGCCCTGGTCTACACCTCGGGCACCACCGGCCGTCCCAAGGGGGTCGAACTCACCCTCTCCAATATCTGGTGGAGCGCTGTGTCGTCGGCTCGCTATTTGGGAACCCTGGGGGCTGACCGCTGGCTCCTGCTGTTGCCGCTCTTTCACACCAGCGGCCTGTCGATCGTGTTTCGCGGAGTGATTTTGGGACACGGCGTCGTCGTCCAGCCGCGGTTCGAACCCGCCTCGGCGTTAGGCGCGCTTGAGCGGCAGCGGATAACCCTGGTTTCGGTGGTTCCCACCATGCTGCGCCGGCTGCTGGAGGTGAGCGAAGGCCCGCCCCCTGCCTCCCTGCGTCTCGTCTTAGTGGGAGGAGCGGGCGCCCCGCCCTCGTTGCTGCAAGCCGCCGCCGATCGCAAATGGCCCGTTTCGCCAACCTACGGCCTAACCGAAACCGCATCCCAAGTCGCCACGCTGCGGCCCGACGACTTTCGGCGCCAGCGCACCAGCGCCGGGCGCGTGATTCCGCCGACCCGCATCGCCATTGCCGTCAATGGTCATCCAAACCCCGCCCCGGAAACGGTGGGCGAAATTTGGATAAAGGGCCCCACGGTCTCCCCAGGCTATTGGCGCGACCCTCGCCGGACAGCCGCCACGTTTAGCGACGGCTGGCTAAAAACCGGCGACATTGGGATGATGGGGGCGGACGGCTACCTCACGGTGCTGGATCGGGCCAAGGACCTCATTATAACCGGCGGCGAGAACGTCTATCCCCATGAGGTGGAGAGTGCCTTGGCGGCTACGGGACTCGTTCAGGATGCCGGGGTGTTCGCGGAGCCCGATCCGGTCTGGGGCGAACGGATTGCGGCGGCCATCGTCGCCGCCCGGCCGTCTGGCCCGCATCAGTTGTATTCGGCGCTCGCTCCCCACTTGGCCCGTTATAAGTGGCCCAAGGCATTTTATTTGGTGCCCGCCATTCCGCGCACGCCTAGCGGCAAGGTTAAGCGCCACCTGTTGCCAGAACTCGTTCGCCGCGATGGCCGGATCCTCGGGGAGGGACAGGCATGATGACATTCGCGCAATTGGTCCGGGTCAGTCGCCCGCCCACATTGGCGGCTACCGTGGTGCCCATCTTGGTGGGCGCGGCGGTCGCGTGGATTTCCGGCAAATTCAGTTGGTGGTCATGGCTCGACATGATTGCCATTGGCTTTGCCATGCAAATCGGCGCCAACATGCTGAACGAATACTTTGACTTCCAGAAAGGTCTGGACGGCGAGGAGAGCCAGGGTATCGGCGGGATCATCGTGTCCGGTGAAGTGCCGGCCAAAACGGTGTGGCATGGCGCGCTGATCTGCTATGGCATTGCCCTCGGACTCGGTCTGATTTTAGTGGCGACCCACGGTCCCTGGCTCCTAGTCATGGGGTTGCTCGCCATTTTGGCCGGGTTTGTCTATGCCGGCGGCCCTTTGCCGCTATCGTCCACTCCCTTTGGCGAAATCATCGTGTTTTTTGTGATGGGTCCGCTCGAAGTCACCGCGACCAGTTTGGCCACTTCCGGGGTGATAACCTCCCTCGCCTGGTTTGCGTCCTTGCCGGTGGGACTCTTGGTCGCCTCCATCCTGCTGGCCAACAATCTGCGAGATCGCACCAAGGACGCGGCCTTTGGCCGCCACACCATTCCGATTGTGCTGGGCTCCCGCACCGGCTTCGCCATCCTGGTCGGCTTCATCGGGTTGGCGTACGCCACGGTGTTGTTCCTGGTGCTTTCGCACCGGATGCCGGTCTCGGCCGGACTGGTCCTGGCCTCAATCCCGTTGGCCGTTAAAAGCGTTCGCGCGATGAGGACCGAACCGGGCTTAAGACGGGGGGTTCCGATAGTCGGCCGTCTGCATGTCGTCATGGGCTTTTTGTTAACGTTAGGAATATTATGGAACGTCCACGGCTAGCCGGCGACGGGATTACGGTCGTGGTCCCAGTCTATTATGGCCGGCAATTCTTGCCGACCGCCCTTGAGAGCGTTCGCCGGCAAACCACCAGCTTGCCGGTGCATCTGATCGTGGTCGAAGACGGAACGCCGCTCGGGCAACGGAGTCGCGATATCGCAGAGTCCTTCTCCGCCGAATACCACCTGCTCAGTCCCAATCGGGGCGTAGCCCAAGCCCGGAAGATTGGCGCCGACCGCAGTCCATTTGCCAGCGGGTTTCTCGCGTTTTTGGATCAAGACGACCGTTGGTACCCCAATTTCCTGGATCGCATGACGCAAGCTCTAGCGGCGAGTTCGGCGGGATTTGTGGTCTGCAACATGGATATGCAAGAGGACACCGGCCGCACCTATCGCCTTTACCAAACCAAACGGCCCTCCTTGCGGCTAGCCGACCTCAAAATGTTTAACCATATCGTTTCGCCCTCGCAGGTGCTGATGCGTCTTAAAGCGTTTCGCTCGGTCTCCTGGCCCCCGCCGCTATCACATCCGGGGGCCGACGATTGGGCCCTCTGGCTGACTTTACTGTCCCACGGCTATGCCGGTCTTTATCTGTCCGACCCTTTGGTAGCCTATCTGGACCATGCTGGCGGGGCGCACCGAGATTTTGCCCGACTGAACGCCAGTGCGGACTCGGTAGTCAAAGATGTGTTTTCCCTGTTGCACTTCAGTGGTTGGGATGCTCGCAAGTAC
Organism: Bacillota bacterium; assembly: GCA_021797825.1. GTDB lineage: Bacteria > Bacillota > Sulfobacillia > Sulfobacillales > Sulfobacillaceae > JAJZZA01. The sequence continues at coordinate 19,970 of JAJZZA010000040.1, forward strand.
TGGGCGCTCGCCACGGTTAATCGTGCGCTGGCGATGCGCCATGCCGATCGGGCAAAAGCCGCCCTGGCTCTGGCGCTTGCTCTGGGCAAAGACTTCCCCGCGGCGACGGCAGCGCTTTGGTACCGGTTGCAACGCCGCGTAAAGCACCTGGTGTGACGCCCCGTGGCCGGGATTTATCTCGTGGCATGCGGGCGCTTGGCGCCGTATTGCGCCCGCTAGAGCTTTCCCTGGTCAAGATCCGTGTAGCGGGCACGTCCCCAACGTGTCCGCGCTGTAGCCCTCGCGACTAGGTAGCGGGCCGCACCTATCCCTGTTCACGCAAGACGGCCGGCCACCGGAATGGGGTCGGCACGGCAACCCTCTTCACCCAGGGGATGGGCGCAGGGACGATTTGCCCGGGGGCGCCCTCAGGGATCACGGATCGCCGTCCCGTTCCCCGCCAGGGAGCGAGACGGCGCCCTCAGGTTAAACCCCGCGAAATTGCTGGCGGATAAACGGGCAAGTCCAGAGGTTCGCTCCGAGGGTCTCACCGCCCGCGACGCCGCCACCGTACTTCCTCCCGAATCTCCGCCTTAGGGCGGGGAGGTTCACAGCCAGTTAACCAAAAACCGAGAAGGGTTCCGTGCTGAGATACGGCTTGATGGTTTGCCCGACGGCATCCTGGGCAAACCATTGGCTTAGGCCATGCGGATTCAACGCGTTATCCAGCGAAGCCAAGATCATCGCTTGATCCAAAGTGAGATACCGGTTGGCCAGGCTTCCGGTGGTTGGATTGACGGCATCGTAAAACCCGTACGGTCCATAAATCGCCGGGTAAAGCCGCTTTAACGCGGCGATGTTGTTAAACGACGCGCCGGGCAGTACGGTCAACGCCAAAAACGCGGCGTAAGGCGTGATCGCGTCGGTGGCATAGGCGCAGCATTGGCTTCCCGATGCCAGAGGCAAGGCGCCATAGGCCTGGTAGTTGCCGGTATTGTCGGGAGTGCTGGAGGGCGAGAGTCCCCACACCGGATATCCCAACCCTTGGGTGCAGTACAGCATTTGCGCGGTGGCATAGCGCACATTGTTGGCACCAAAACTACGGGTGCCCCAGCGGGCTTCGGGGACAATCAGACTGGCCATGAGCCCTTCAAACATGCTGCCTCCCCAACTGGGAACGTAGCGAATCCCTTGATACCGGTAATGACCCTCAAAGACGGTGAACAACTGATGGGAAAGCGGGTCTTGGTAGGTTGCCGAATTCCCCCCCGGGATCTGCCCCTGCCAGGTCCAAGCCGATGGCAAAGTCCGCCACGTGCGCCACCAGACCGCCCCCGGCATGGTCTTGGTTCCAATGCCCAGATAGGCCGCGATTCGGGGGTCGGTATTGAGCAGACCGTAGGTCCAACTGACCGGTCCCTGCCCGACGACATATCCCCCAAACATTTGACCCGCGGTAATGTCGGATTGCGGGTTGGCATTGTTATAGAACACCCCGAAATTCATCGCGTTAAGAAGCTCGGTGGCAATGGCAGCCAATTCCGAGAAAGCCTGGCGGATTATCACTAAACTGGAGGCATACCACCCGTTATCCACGGTGGAAATAAATTGGCCGTCGGTCGACTGTGCACTTATCGGCGAACCTCCGGGAGCGGTTAAGATGGACCCGGTACGGGTGTCATGCCATCCGTAAAGGAACCCCTGCCACTTATCCAATTCGCGCACGGTGGCTAACGTTTGGCGAGCGAGCCGGACCGCGTGCAGGCGCGAAACCAGATGCAGATCGGCACCGGCGATGAGACTCCAAAGATGAACTCCGATATCGGTGGGAGACGTGTAGGTGCCTTGCGCCGGGGCGCCGTTAAATCCTATATTGTCCATTGGTAGCGCGGTGGTCGGATCCCGCGACACCAGAAAAAATGGCCAAGTATCTTTCGCGTATTGGTAGAGCACGGTGCGCTGGTCAGGGGACCAGTCCGTCAATTCGGGAGCGTGGGACGACGCGGCAAAGGTCTTCGGTGCGTTAAACAGCGGCATCATGAGACTCGCCGCGCTGAGCGCCGAAGTCTCCAAGAATCGCCGCCGCGACAAGTATTTATCGTTGGGCATAACACAAAGCCTCCTCGCTTAGCGTAGGGAATCGAGGGAGTGGCTTCAGCCTCCCTCGGTCCCGCGCGTCAATTCAGACATAAAAAGATCGCCACAAGCATTCAGCAAGGCCACGACAAGCTTCGGCACCCTACCCCAGGAAACGGCGGGCGCACCCGTCCTATCGTAAGGAAAGCGAATCAATGCTGCCGAGGATACCGGCCCTCATCGAAACGTTTCGATGCACCCAATATTATTTTGGACAGGGGAACACGACGGCTATATGACTTGACTAATAGGGTTGGGGTATTCCAGAATCGCGGTGAGGAGCCCATTGACTTCATCTCCATTAAGAATTGGCCGGGTTCAGGCACCGCTCGGTATTCAGGTACGCATGACCACAGAAGACATATGACTTGCCGATATTAGGCAGCCCGTGCCAACCTTTTTCATCGCAGGCATTTCGATTCTGTCCCTCTAAGCTCCGCAAGCTAAGATAACAGGCCAAGACACCTATCGCACCACAAAGGAGAGCGACCATGAGCGAAGAACGCGTGACATTTCGCGGCCTCGATGGGGAGGATATTCCGGGCCATCTGGTGATGCCCGCAACCCTACCTACACCCGCTCCGGCGGTGATTGTTATTCATGAAATCTGGGGATTGGATGCCCATATTTTAGATGTCGCCCGCCGATTTGCCGCCCAAGGTTATATTGGGTTCGCCCCCCAACTGTACACAGGAGCGATGGCCGAGGCCATGACCCCCGCTCGCATCATGGCCGGAATGCAGGTATTGCGCAACGCGCCCCCGGAAGTACAACGGGATCCGGAACGGTTACAGGCGACTTGGGGAGATCGCTCTCCCGAGGAACAACAGGCCCTGACGACCTTGATAAAGGTGATGAGCCCGGCGACTCGCGCTCAGTTTGCCCGGGATGTGAGTGGCGCGGTACGTTTTCTGGCGGCGCGGCCCGAAGTGGATTCCCGGCGCATCGCCTGTCTCGGATTTTGCATGGGAGGCGGAATTACCGCTAACGTTGCCACCCTGGTGCCAGACCTTTGGAAAGCCGTCATCTTTTATGGCGAAAACCCCCCGTTGGACCGGGTGCCGGCGATCAACTCCCAGGTTCTCGGGCTGTACGGCGAGGCTGACCCTCGGATTACCGATACCGTCCCGTCGTTGGCGGAGGCCATGGCCGCACATGGCAAGTCTTTTGCTTACCAGGTCTATCCCGGCGCCCCCCACGCCTTTTTCAACGATACCCGGGACGCCACCTATCGGCCCGAAGCCGCCCAAGACGCTTGGCGCCGGGTGTTGGATTTTTTAGGGAAACCATAACATCGTCCAACCCGGCCTGACAAACGCGCCCCTCGCGCCATCAGCGCGGTCGAGCGCGGAATCGCAAACCGTCTTAAGCCGAGCACCGCTCTGATGACCCTGCTCCTGGCGCTACGATGACGGGAAGTCGCGGGGGAATCTCGCCAAATGCGATTGTAAGGGGGCAATTTGTGTAGCGCGGGGTCTTACGGCGGCCGTCCGAGAGGTATCACGCGGAGCCTTCGCGGTCGTGGCGGCCGCTCTCGGGCGCAGTTTGTCCTCCCACAAGCGCAGTTTTAGGGGTTAAGACTGGCTGACGCCGGTTCCCGCACCCGTCGACTCCCCGGAATTTCCAGGGAACCCCCTCGCGCGCACGAGCAGAGGAAAACCCGGTAATCCGACTCGGCCCAACGATCCCCCGTATCTGCCCAGGTGAGGGAACGTTTACTCTGGGTTCCCCGGACGGGTAATGACCCGGGGGGTTTCCTATATGCAGACGACCGTCGCTTTTCGGAGAGCATTCTCGCGACCGTTGTCCGATCCTTGTGCCGTACCATACTCCTCGCGTCTCGCAATTGATGATTTAGGCAGCCGACTTGAATACTTGGAATTTGCGTGTCAACAGGGGGTTGATCCGGGCTTGATGGCGGCCGCCGGTATCGGCCAAACAGTTGATGATCGCCTGTTTGAACAGCCAACTTCGGATAGCACCGTCCATGTCCAGCAATCGGGTGGCTAATTACAAAACACAAACGGTCTCTTTCTCAAACGGGAGGATAGTAAACATCGGCGGTGAGGTGTTGAGCTGCTCTATGCCGTTAATGGGTTTAGAGTGGCGGATCTGATCGGATAGGCATCCTTCGATTTGAGAGAAAGCCCACAAAACTTCGTCCGCGCGCAGCATATCCCCCACCTTCCTCCCCCGGCGCCCCTTGGCTTGCCGCATTGACACCGCGGACTGGTGGTACGAACCGTTGGCGAGTTTGACCAACCATTGGGTCAAACCTGCCTACGCAGTTTGCGGGCCGATTGCCCGCCAAGCCAACATCTCGCCATCGCCGCCCATTGCCTGCCTCACCTCACCTCAATTTGGCGCCTGGTGCGGTCGCTTCACCCTGTCCAAATCGTATGGAACCGTCATTCCCAGCTCAAGCGAGGCAGTCGCGCCGAGGTCTGGACCCCCCCTGACGACACCACTTTCTAATTGCCCCACCGACAAATACATGGTCGCGCCGTCCAATACCAGGGGACAATGCATACGCCTTGAGGCGTGGGGCGGGTCAATCCATGATATGCCATAAAAAGTCACGAAGCACGGGAACATGACTGAGATCCACATTCTTGGTGGCGGTAACCAGCATGATCGGCTGTTCGTGCCATATACTCAATAGCTGAAGCATGGCTGGCCCTGCGCGATGTTGCTCCAACTCCACCCAATACCTGCGCCGGAATTCTGTGTACCGCTCGGGCTCATGCCCGTACCACTTTCGCAAATCCGAGGTTGGGGCCAAATCTTTAAACCAGGCATCCCATGACCGCCGAGTTTTGACTACCCCGCGGGGCCACAGCCGGTCGACCAATATGCGGTAAATGTCGCTGTCGGTCTCCGTCCCCGTCCGCCCAATCGTCAGTCCGTGCATGATGTCCCTCCGCTCGCAACCGGTGCGTGATCCCGCACCAACTCTTTCCCGGCCACGGGTGCCGCCGGGTATCCGTCTGTCGCGGCAGGCCATTTGTCCACCGGGCCTGCCGCATCACTGCGGCCCAGACTGTACCGATAGTTACTGCCGACAAAGTCTGCGTGCGCGATGAACCGTACTGGCATGACCACTTGGCTTGGGGTCGTGGGTGTTCCTGGATAGCCCGACTTGCCTACCAGACTTGTCGCCAAGCCCAGCGGCGGACATTGTGGGTAAAGATGCCAAGGCCTAACACCAATCCCCGCCGTGACGGCCTCATATCCCTGACAGCAACTCCGACGCACCCGGACTTCCAACGCCGGGGATAAGTGTTTTTCTCGCACCGAACTTATGGCCTAAATCGCAAACCTTGGTAACGGACGCGCATATCGGAGGCATGGTCGCCCTCCCTACGATGACCATATCGTCTTCCCGCGAAATCTCCTTAGCGCACCTCAGCCCCACGACCCGCTGCTGAAGACCCTACACCCGGAACCGAAACACCGCTCACGCACCAGACCTGCACCGCCTGCTTGATTATTATGCGGAATCATCCGAGTTGCCAAGATAGTGTAGCGTATAGCTTTATGGCTGACCAGGTGAACCCACAGCGCTTCACAAAGCCCATACCAAACACATTGTCCACCAAATTTTAACCAATGCTCCGGATCCCGAAATGCTCCGGATCCCGAATGCCTGCCTGCACTGGGCATTGGGTGCACCTGTGCGCCCCGGCGAACCCTTCCGATGAGGAGAGATTGGGCATCACACACCCGTCCTCGAATGGTTCCGTAGTCAGATGCGCTTTGAGGGTCGGTCAACTGCCGGGGGGACCTAACACCTTTTTTCGATGCCACTTAGAAATGGCAAGAGACGGCGCTATCACCCGCCGGCAAATTGCTGGCCTCGATGGTGCGGCATGCCGCGGTCATCTCGGGCGGGTCATCAACGCACATCCCAGGTGCCCGGATCCAATCAAGTACCATCCCGTGCGGAGGAATAGATCCGCTTCGCAGGTGGCGTCGCAATAGCTCTGTGACCACGGCGACCACGGCTTCTCTTAAGTAAACTTCCCCGCTAAACGCCAGATGAGAAACGCGTGCGGGATAGTTGTCAAAATCGTAGACACCTTCGTGGATGGCGAATCGAAAATCCCAAGCCCCCCGCACCCAGTTCACGGACCGCACCTTGATCACCGGATTTCCCTCCTCGCTGCGACTTGGATGGTGTCACCCGCGGAAGCAAAAGACGGTGATGGTTGTCACACTGGTGACGAAACTCTAAGCTCCCATGCCTCACGGTTGACATCCCTCCCCGCCGAAAACGGCAAGGATTCCCCTATTCAGCAAGCGGCACTCCCTGACGGGTTGCCGCGAGTTCCTAGCTTCAGCGGCAGGCCGAGCCTATCCCTCCCCCGGGGCAGTCGCCCGGTATCCCTCGGTCGGTGAAAAGTATCAGGCGAGGGCGGTAAACAGGGGAACCCCCAACAGCTTGCGGCCTCGATCTTCGATGGTCTCCGCCGCCTGCCGCCGCACCCGTTGCCCGGATTTTCCATGTGCGCCGCGCGGATGTGGTCAGGTTCAGGATGCGCCGATCCGCCGTCGCGTGGAGTTGGCGGCGGTGCAGAGTTTCTGGACCACGTCCCGGCGGGAGTGGGCAAAGCGGACGGCGAGTGCATTGACCGGGGGTTGGGTTTTTACCAGTTCCCCGAGACATTCACTTGGCGGGCCAGTTTACCCCTTGTCCGGCGCCGCGTGCCGTATTCGGGAAGCACCTTGATGAAGCGATAGGGCGGCGCAACCCCCAAGTACGGACGGCGTCGGCCCTTCTTGGACGAACTGCGGCGGAGCTCTCCTCTTGATCATTCGCCTGCAGACTGAGCGACGACAAACTCCGGTTGACCCCTGCGGGGTCAGCGCCGTAAACTCGGTCCTCAACGGCGGAGTTTACGGCGCATCTGATAAGCGGCTTCCGGATGGACTAGCGAGGCGCACGGGTTGTGCTTTAATGGGGTAAGGGGGAACCTTAAACCCTGTCATCTCGGTCATGCACCATCATCATAAGCCGAACAATGGCATGAAAGAGACGGGTCCCGCCACGGTTTGACGGACCAGTCCGACCACGCGGGTGCGGGCGCGCGGCAAACATCGCACCGCCGAGAGCGAACCGATGGCGTTCTGCGAAGTGTGCGCAACTAGGCGGTCAGGACACCTGCTAACAGTCGGCGGCCCGCGGCGGATTTCGCCAAGAGCCGCACTGCGTTGGGATTCCGGTCCGAGCGGGCAAGGCAGACAGGGGAATCCATCGGCAGTCGGTCTCCCGCAGGGAATGGGCAGCGCCCCGCAGGAATACATCAACAATCAACGAGGGGGAACACGGATGGGTCGCACACTGATCATCGGCGGAAACCGTTTCATGGGGCGCCTGTTGGTCTGGCGGCTGGTCACGGCCGGAGAGACCGTCACCACGCTCAATCGCGGACACCGGGCCGACCCTTTCGGCACGCGCATCGAACGACTCCATGCTGATCGCTCGTCCCCGGCGTTTAAAGACGCCTTGCGCGGACGTGAGTTCGATGCAGTCGTAGATTTTGCAGGGTTCAACGCGGCCGACGCTCAAGGCGCCGTTGACGCCCTCAAAGATCGTGTAGGACATTACGTCTTCATCAGTTCTGGTGCAGTATACATGGTGCGCCAGGGCGCCCAGCTGCCCTGTTCCGAGCCGCTGGCCGAATCGGCCTACCCTGGCGAACTCTCCGCACCCCCCTCATCGCCGGAAGATTTGCCGAGCTGGCAATATGGAGTCAACAAGCGCGCCGCCGAAGATATTCTGACGGCCGCGTGGGTGAAACATCGCTTTCCCGCTACGCGCTTGCGGCTGCCAATCGTCAACGGCGAGTGGGACCCCGACCGCCGCCTGGAAAGCTACCTCTGGAGAATCCTTGACGAAGGCCCAGTGCTACTCCCGGAAGGGGGGAACAACGTCATCCGCCACGTCTATAGCGACGATGTGGTTACCGCCATTGCCACTCTATTAGGCAAGGCCAACACCTTCGGTCAGGCCTTTAACCTAGCCCAAGACGAGCAAGTTCCCCTGCGGACCCTGGTGCATCTCCTCGCAAATTTGTTAGAGACACCCGACCGCTCTGAAAGAGTGGCGGAAGCAACACTCACCCGCGTCGGCCTGTCCTCACGGATGGTGTCTCCCTTTAGCGGACGTTGGGCATCCCTGCTCGATCCTTCCCGTGCCAATAAAGAACTCGAATTCCGACATGAACCGCTGGTTCAATATCTCGCTAAAATTGTGACACATTTTCTCAATCATCCTCCCACTGCTCCGCCCGAGCATTATGCCCGTCGCAGAACCGAGTTTGAACTCAGCCACGCTGATGCAGGAGCCGTCGCAAACTACACGGAGAAATGGGATGCCTAACGTCTGGCAGACCATGCCAAGCCAACCCATCTTGGGCTCCGGGTCGAAGTCGTCTCTTTCGTCACCAAGGAGGAGGTTTGACAACCGCGGTATCCGTGGGCAATACGGGAAGAAACCAAAGCCGAGGCGCCCGCGATGAATGCGCACATGCACCACCATCAGGCGGCCGGGGCCCCTTCGGGCTCGGTATCGTCCCGATCGCGGGTGCCCGGCGCAATTACTGCGCGCTCGGATTACTCGCGGTCTGCGAAAGGATCAGTTTCGTCGACGGCCTCCGGCAATTCCCGCAAGCGCTCTTTTAACCCCGGTTTTCGGCAACGTTAACTTGTGAAAAGTTGGACCGCACGGCTATGTAGCGGCGGCCTCGTGGTGGCACCTTGCGGCCGGGCGTACGCAATTGTCGCGCACCGTGAGGGCGACTCCATTGCCTAGTTCTCTTTATTAATCTTCAGCGGGCCTGGGATATTTTGATTATTGCGCCCGTCGGTAGTCGGGAGGTTAGGGAAAGAAGTGAAATGAGGGCTAACTGCCGATCCGCGTGACCCGCCGGACGGCCGACCAGGAGGCGTTATATCAGCCACTGGGGCTGGCGCCGTTCGATCCGACAACCGCCCATTAGCGGTTAGGGACTACGCTGACACGGACCGCTAAACCGTGCCATTATGCCATTTTTCCGCCGTTGCCGGCGATAACTGCGAAAGTACCGCTAGGATTCAAGATGAAGGGGATCTCTCCTGATGGGCAACCCTATTGGGGTGCCTAACGCGATCGTGCGCACTACGAATGTACGGGAGCCCACGTAAGCCCGTCGTTGGTGGTTTTCCAGCGATACCCGTGATAAGCCATGACGATAGTCGTGGCTCCCGAATTGGTCCACAACAGCCCTGCGGCGGAGCCTGATCTGCGGGGCGGCTCGCTATGCCACGTCACCCCGCCGTTGGTCGTGGCCCACAGCATGGCGATGGTTCCCGGCGCGCCCACTTGGCCATAGTAGGCGATCAGCAACCCATCGTCTGGACTGACAAACCCAGGAGGATCTAACACCAACGATTGATTGGAACGCGCAGACGTCATCGACAGGGACACAGCGCTCCAATGACGACCGCCGTCCGAAGTGGTGTACAGTTCCGGGTGGCCAGGCTGACTCGTTGCCCACTGGGAGCCCGTGAGCCAGCCTTTCATCGGATTGACGAAGCTGACGCCCGTCTTGTACCCGGCAGTTGGCAGTTGACCTTCCGTCGCCCTCGGGTTCGTGCTCGCTATGGATGTCCAGGTGCGCCCGCCGTTGGCGGTTCGTTCCAACCTCGCACCCTCGGACCCAGCGGCCGCCCCCATGGGGACGAGATCCCACCCCTGTTTGGTGGTGAGATACGTGAGGATCCCTTTTCCCGGCCCAAACCCGCTGGGAGCAGTGATGTGATTGCGGAAGAAGTAAGAAGCAGGCGACTGATGCCCGCCCCCCGGCAATGTCACCGTACCACAGCCTGACAGCACCAAAACACTTAATCCCAGTGCTCCTAATAGAGAAGCCTGGAAAATAGTCCTACGGGGCACCGTGCTGAAGTGGCCCAGGTGTGTGGCCGACTTCCCCGGATTCCCCTGGAAGGTTCTCTCGTTTTTCGTTCTCTGGAGGCCATTTCCCAGGGGAGCAACCGGCTTCGAGGCAGACGAGGACCCTGTGCCGCCTTCGGTTGCGGGGAAGTCCGTATAGGGCCGGCCATCCGCTTCAAGTTCGTGCACGCCGCCGGGTAGGTTTCCCGTTGCTGTCGGATCTCACGCTGTTTGGCCGATTTTTGATGGTTTTTTCTCAAATTGGCTGTCCGCTCTCGAAGGGTCCATCGGGACGCTCGATGGGTCATAATA
>JAJZZA010000003.1 GCA_021797825.1 Bacillota bacterium
CGCGCCGAGGAGCCGCGTGGCTTTTTCGTCTAAATGGTCACCCAGGAGGGCAAACATCCGTTGATAATGATCGCGCTCGCCATCATTCCATTCAAATGCGGGCATCGTATCCGCTCCGTTCGTCAGAATTTCCCCATGGAGCGGGCTCTTTCTCAAATCTGAGGATCTCAGCTATCCGGTCAGATCTGCCGCGTTGAGCACATTGTAAGCATTCAGCAGTTCTATCCCGGCGCGACCGCCCCCGCGTCGATGCCGCATTTTTATTCGGCTATTCCTGCCTTCGAGGGGGCCATTACTAATCTCGGGATAAAGCAGGCTGTGTTTCACGGCCGCATAATCCTTGCGGAGTCCGATGGCATATTGGGCGAGGGGGTCGCTGGCGCAAGTTTGGTATTGCTGAATGAACGCATCCAATGCCGCCGGGTCGGCGGCATCAAAGATATGATAGCAGTCGCTCAAAAACTGTACGAGAACCCCCCGCAGGGGGTAACCGGCCACGAGGGCTTTAAAATCTTCGGGTGTCAGGGTTTGTGGTTTTTTGCCGAGCCGGGTTCCTTTTCCTTGTCGAATCTTGGCTCGGCGATGGCGTCGACTCCTTGGTCGGATCTTCGCCGAACATCAGAGCACGGACGTGGGCGCTGAACGGCGACCGAGGTCGCGGCTTGCCGGAAGTCTCCGCCGGCTGGGCAGCCGCTTCCGGTTCGGACTTCGCCTCCGTTGGGCGCGTGTCGGCCGCGCGTTTCAGCACCGCTTGGTACACCGTATCTCGGGCGATCTGCTGTCATGGCAGGTCTGCCGGCGGGGTGACCGCCACTGGGTGCAAGGCCTCGGGAATTTCCTGGCGAAGCTTGAGGATATACTGATACACTGTATTGGCGCTTCCGGCGACCCCTTGCTGTTGGAGAAGAGGATGGATCGTTCGGTGATTCCCCCGCGTTGCACCTCGCGAATCACGATATCGCGGTAGGGTTCCACGATGGAGTTCTGCGCCGGCCGCGCCCGCGGCCGGCGGGTCTCGGGGTGTCGGGCTTCCGCCTGGGCAGTCCGTTGACTCTGCGCGTCATTCGCTTGCTGAATGGGGGCATGGATCTTCTCTTCAACGATGGCGACGGTGTCCACCGCGGACCGGCGCAGGGATCGCAGATCCTTGAGCGAGAGGCCTAAGGTCTGCGCAATCTCCGCGCTGCGAAGCCCCTAGGTCCCCAACTCCAAGATCTTCAACGTATGGCGATATTTTTGCGCTTGTCTGGGGGTCAGGTGGGCTAGGCGGATCCGGTCTTCGACTTGATCGTCCGGTACCCGGCACTCCGCCCGATCCGGCCGACTAGCCGGGTCGGCGGGCAGCCATCCGGCGCCAGTTCGGAGAAAGATCGTCGCCGGCATGAGGGTCATCAAGGCGTCCTGCACTGCTTGGTGCGCGTTTTCGATGAGGTGCAAGCGGTCGGCAACCTGGATCTTGCCGTATTGCTCGGCGGCCGCGGAGTAAGCACTAGCCCGATCCCGACCAAAAAACGTCGCGGCCGGAAAGGACTCCAGGACTGCCGTGACGGCAGCCTGGGTGGTCCCGCGCACGAGGATTAACACCCGATGGGTTTCTTCGTCTAAAAACACTGTGCACCCACTCGACTGGTCGCCCTTCCGCAGGTAGATGTCGTCCACCGCGATGACGCGGACGTCATTGCGGGTGAGATTGGTGTCAAGTTGCTGGGCTGCGGTGGCCTTGATATAGCGCGCGATGGTATCATTGCTCACCGACGCCCCGCGGCCTTAAGGGCGTCCTCGGCCGGTTGGCACCCGCTCGCCTAGGCCCGCGCCACGCAGTGGCGCTGGAACCGGAGGGTTTTCCGAGCTTTCTCGTCGGCAAATCCCGGCAATCGTTCGACAAAATCGTGCTGCGGACACTCTGGATGGCGGCAGACATCCTTTTGGCGTCGCACGTCATGCCACACCGTCCGACCAGCCTGGGGGAGGTCTTGCCACAACTGATCCACATACTCGTGGGCGGGGGCCTGGCTGATCGGCTCACACCGGGGGCACACGGCGTCTCGGGACCGAGACGCCCAATCATACTGAATCCGGGTGTCCTCGCGTTCAATGTTGTGCAACAGGAGAAAATCCGGCACGATGCCCGCCCAGTCGAAAAAGGTACGCGCCTCCATTTCCAGTGGGTAGATCGGAGCAATCTCGTTCGGGGAACAAGATCCGCGCGCTAAAGTGGCGGACAGCACATGCGACCCGGTTTGACGCTCCATCGCCCCCCTCACCGGTTAACATTTAAGAATAGCATACCGGGAAACACCGACGATGTCCAGCACTCGATCCTCTCTTTTGAGAAAGAGCCACGAAGCGTAGCACACCCTCGGACGCATGTCCAGCAAGAACCTACGTTCGTATTTTGAAATTTTACGCCTCCTTAGGATCTGCGCGTAGGATACCCCTGTGCCGCCAGGGTATGCATGACCAAGTTCGCTGGGGTTCGGCACTCCGAACCCGAGTCGCCAGACTGGCGGTCCAGACGCCCGTAGCCCGGCTGCGCCAAGGACAGGAGCCGTCTCGTGTGGGTGGCGCCGGGCGATCGTCGGTTTTCCGCTACCGGATTACGAGCCACGACGCGCAGGAGGGTCTGGGGCATCCCGTGGGTTATACGACGCCCAGCCAAATGCCCAGATCGGGGATGCCCAACCATCGGGAGGGCCATGGGCCCCACTGCGGACACCTGGCACGGGTACCGACCGTCATGTCACGAACTTTCGTTCCACGGGGCGGACTGTAATCAACCCATTGCGGTGCGAATGGAGAACCGGGGGTCGAACAAGTTTTCGCGGACACCACAACATTCTGCCATCTATGGCAAGGGCGCTGGATGCTGACGTGTGTGCGGCCTGGTCGCCGTGCCCGCATGAGGCTTGTCGCGTTGTGCGAGAGGCTGAGCGTACCTAACACTAATGTCACCGATTGCAGAACACCCGGGGCGGCGCCTGATGTTGGGCTTGTCATGGAATGCCAAAATTGTCCATATGGCCTATGAAATTGGGTCGGATGGGCCTAGTAGAAACGCCGTGAATGGGGTTAACTAAAAGGAATGACACGAATTTTGGAGGGGTCCATGATGTCCCAATACCTGTGGGTAGAAGGATTTGACCATGTTGCGCAAGGGCTGGAATTTCGGATGCGAATGCACTCTCCGTTGGCGGAGCAAGATTTTGTTGAGACGGCCGACCCCCAAACAGCACGCATTGTCTTTCAACGGGTATCAGAACAGACTCGGCCATTTCGCAGACGGACCTATGCCGTGTACGTGGTCGGGGTTCTTTTTGTGGATGCTATCGATCCTGACGACCCGAACCTGCTGGCTAGATACTACCCGTACTTGATTCGCTCGCTGTCGAATATCTTGGTGGTCGTGGCGGGCGCTCCCGATCGTCCTGACCTGTACATTACCACCCTCGAACGAGGAATTTTCCCCGTTCTCAGCGAGACCCAACGCGCGCAGGCGCAGGGTTCAGAGTACTACCGGGAGTTGGTGTTCCGTTTAGGGCCGCTGATGCGGTCGCACTTAATTATCAATAATCAGTTTATGCCGGACCTGCCGGAGACACTATGGCAAGGCACCGCGGAAACCACGGCCCTCAGTGAAGCGGGAGCGGTCCTGGAACAATGGGATTTGCTTCCCACCCCTTTTCCCATCGACCAGTTGTTATCCCCCGAAGATTTTCAACACTTAAAACGACTTTTTGGCATTGGAGGGTTAAGTTACGGGAACTTAAGCGTACGACATGACGATGGCTCGTTTTGGATGAGCGCCAGTGGGGTGAACAAGGCCAGAATGCGTGACATCGGCCGAGACATTCTTTTGGTTACCGATTATGACGTAAAACGCGAAGGAATGGTCTTGAGCGTTCCCGCCCACGTCACTCCCCGCCGAGCATCGGTGGACGCGATCGAACACTGGAAAATATACCGCGCCCACTCCGAGGTCGGGGCCATTATTCATCTCCATGCCTGGATGGAAGGCGTTCCCGCCACCGATATCAACTATCCTTGTGGCAGCATCGAATTAGCCGATGCCGTTTCGAGCCATGTTGACCAGGCCCCGGATCCCGCCCGTTGGGTGGTCGGGTTAAAAAATCATGGACTCACCATTACGGGGCGAAGCCTCGATGACATTTTGCATCGGGTCGACGGCCAGGTTCTTCGCCAGGTTCCCATGCAATGACCGGTTTCACTGGGCTGCGTTTCCATCTGGCCCTTCCCCGCGTTGGTTTGCAAAAAACCGTGCCCCGTTTGGCGCGGAGGGTTGCGGCCGGCGCGGTGCGCTTGGAGCGCCTTCCCTATCCCACCCTGCCCGACGGCGAATGGATTGAACTAGCGCCGCTCTTGGCGGGTATTTGCGGGTCGGATTTAGGCGTGTTGTCAGGCAGCAGCTCGCCGTACCTTGCGCCACTAAGTTCATTTCCCGCTGTGCTGGGTCACGAAGTCGTCGCTCAGGTTGTCAGCAATAGCCAGCCAAGCTGGCCTCAAGGCACCCGGGTGGTGGTTAAACCCGAAATATCATGCCACACCTGGGGCACAGAGCTTTGCACCCGGTGTGCCGCAAATGACCACGACAACTGCCACGGACGGACCGATGCCGTCCACGGCGCGGGTTTGTTAATGGGTTATCACCGGGTGTTGCCAGGTGGTTGGGGGACGCGCATGTGGGCGCCTCCGAGGCAACTCTACGCCATTCCTCCCGACATGCCATTACAAAGGGCCGTCCTGACCGAACCGATGGCCATCGTGGTTCACGCGTTGCGGCAAGTCAGTTGGGAGGCGGTCGGCACCGTTCTGGTGATTGGGGCGGGGACGATTGGATTGTTGAGCACGCTGTTGTTAGGCAGCCGATATCCTGGACGGGATGTTTGGGTGCGCGCCAAACATCCCCACCAGGCAAAATGGGTGGCGATGTTGGGGGCGCAAACCGTGGAGGACGCGGGCCACTGGACGCGTGCTGACAGCCTGGTGCGATATACCGGTGTCCCGCTGCCAACGATTTTGGGTTCCCCGGCCTGGAGGCCGGAGGGATTTGACTTGGTGGTGGACGCGGTCGGCACCTCCCAATCGGTGGCTGCTGCATTAACCTTGACCAAGCCCGGCGGACAAGTGCTGTTGTTGGGCGGCGCCGGAATCATGCATGGCGTCGACCTTACTCCCTTATGGATCCGTAACCTCCGGTGGATTGGCACGTACGGCTACGGTACCGAGACCGATGCGTTTTCCGAAGCCATTCAAATTCTCCAGGCCAGCAGTCTGCCGGTGGAGTCTCTGGTGACGCACTCGTTCCGCCTGGCCAACTATCGCGAAGCGTTGCGGGCGTTATGGCATCGCCGGAGTGGCGCCATTAAAGTGGTGTTTGAACCCACCCCACCCGGGGACCTGACCCAATCACCGTAGCCGCTCTCGGACACCGCGTGCCTTAGGGCGATCGTTCGCCGAACGTTTCGTGCTGACATCACGACCCTATGCGAAAGGAGCGAAACATGCATTCACCTCGTCCCGAAATGATCCGCCGCTTTGCCGCGATTTCGAGCCTGCTTATTTTTGGGCTCATTATTCTGGGGGGGGTTGTCACTGCCAGCGAGTCCGGTCTTGGCTGTGGCGCGCATTGGCCGTTGTGTCATGGGCAGGTGATTCCTCCCGACACTTTTCACGCCTGGGTGGAATGGACCCATCGGCTGATCGCTGGCTTGGTGTCCCTGATGATCGTTGTGCTGAATGGGTTGATTTGGCGCGGCACGGGGATGCGTGATGCGCAGGCCCGGCGGTTACGGTGGCTGGGCATCGTGGCGTTAGGGCTGTTGGTGGCCCAGGTTCTGTTGGGAGCGGCGATCGTCTTTAACAATTTGGCAGCCGTCATCGTGGCTATCCACCTGGGAACGGCCTTGCTGCTGATGGATGTGCTTGTCGCCATTGTGGTGTTGGCCCGGCCCGTGAGGCTAAGACGCAAGACGGGTGGAGTCGGTGCCGCCTTGTGGTGGTTGGCGGGCTTGTCGGAGGCGACTGCGATAATGGGGTCGTACGTGGCTCATGCGGTAATCAGCAGCGCGTGCGATGGCTTCAGCTGTTTGACGGGTGGACTTTTGGGGGGGGCCGGGGTGCCGTTGCTGGTACATGTTACACTGGCCTTGAGCCTCGCCGTTGTGCTTGGCATCCTGTTCAAGAATCGGCGCCTGGGTACTTTGTCGAAGACTAGCCGCACGTACCTGACCTTAGCCTTGTTTCTCTTCATGGTGCAAGTGCTGGTCGGACTGGTCATGCTGGGATTAAATGTTCCTGACCCCTTATTGGCGTTGCACGAGTCGATCGGGTCCGGCGTCGCGGTGAGTTTTTTTATGGCGGCCCTTTATCAGCAACTGGCGCCGGTCGACCCGGACAAGGCAGCGTCGGCAAGTCCTGGCGCGAGATTGGCTGAATAGTCTAGTCTGCCCTTCCCCGCTCTTGGTGTTGTTTTCAGGATGCGCAGGATGCGGCAAATCGTCGCAGTTTCGTTACCTCGGCCGGGTTGCCGGGGTCGCCACGCGTCTCGCACGAACGGCTGGGGCTGCCCATTTGGTTTGCGCTGTGGGGTCGATTTCAGGGGCACCACGTAAGGGAAAGGAGCATGGTATGACTAACGCGGAACTGTTTGCCGTCGGCCAAAACGTCTTGGCGGCGCAATCTTTTAGTCAGCTGCTAGGGGCGCGACTCGCGGTATTTTTGCCGGGTGAGGCGGTAATTGAGATTCCCGTGCGAGCCGACTTGTTACAACAAAACGGCTTTGTGCATGGCGGGGTGCTGAGCTTTGCGGCGGACAATGCGCTCACGTTTGTCGGCGGTTCAGTACTTGGGCCCAACGTCTTAACATCCGAGTTCAAGATCAACTACTTAAGACCCGCGCTCGGGGACACCCTGGTGGCGCGTGGTAAAGTCATCTCGGCAGGGAAACGACAGGCCGTCTGCCGATGTGACATCTCCGTTTTCACCACGGGAGCCGGGGAGACGCTCTGTGCCATCGCCCAGGGCACCATCGTCGCCATCGCGTCCGAGGATCGTCCGCCGGGATCGTATTGAGGCGGACTTCACCGGCAGCTATCTCCTCCCAACAGCCGTCCGCATTGCTCCTCCATCGCGCCCTGGGTCTTGGGTGGCGCGGTCGCGCAGGGCCATTCCGTCCGCGCGGTTGAAAACTTTTCGGGCTGGATGTTCCCCGTCAGCGCAGTAGCAAACGGCGCAACCCCACGTGAAGCAGTCTTCTAACCTCCTCCGCGACCGCGAAGCACACTGGTTCGTCGTCACCCTGGCGCGTCGTAGCCTGTGACTCCTGGCCTCGGAAAAAGCAATCCGCCCTTAATTGGAGGCGGTTTTATCTGAAGGCGCCGTAAATACTCCGCCGTTTTTGGGGCGGAGATATAAGGCGTTGCCATCGGGCAAACCTTTTTGCTAAGAGACATATCGGTCCAAATAACCGGAGACCTTCAGGCGACCGGATAGGGGGATTTTGGCAAACCCCTTGCGAGTAAAACTGACGTCAGTCGGTTTCTCCTAAGAATCCCCTTCCTTAGGGAGGGGAGTGTCAACGAAGCTCGTCTTTAACCTGACCGCATTGCTGGGCATCCCCGGGTGCGAAATCAGGAGGGCTCTCGCACCGTCAACACTGTGCCCCCGGTCATTTCTACCAATTGGGACGGGGTCAACGAGAACACGGCCTCGGGATGACCCGCGGCGGCCCATATGGTATCCCACGACAGTAAGTCCGCGTCAATGAAAGTCGTCATCGCTGAGGCATGGCCTAGCGGCGGAATGCCTCCAATGGCGTACCCCGTGGCGTCGCGTACGTAGCGGGCGTCGGCTTTGGTCAACGGCTCTCCCAAACGTTGGGCGATTCGGTCCTCCGCTACCCGATTGGAACCACTCGCAATGACCAGCACGGGCCGCTGGCTGTAAGCCCGGCGAAACACCAGGGATTTGGCGATCTGTCCGACGGTGCAACCAATCGCGGCAGCCGCTTCGGCCGCACTGCGGGCACTTTCGGCCAGCTCGACCACCCGATTGGAATATCCAGCGGCGAGCAGCGCGTCCTGCACCTTTTGGGCGCTACCTTTAAGAGTCGATATGGGAGCCACCTCCTGGTCTTTGGTCCATTATCGCTGTGGCCCAGATTGATTGCAATGGAGCCGTGGTGCCAAGCGGGTTTTGTTCTGAACCACAATCTTTGGCCCTGGCGGCACGAGCGCCCCAAGACCGGGACTGACGACGAAACGTCCGTCCGGTGCGTCGTGTCCGCGGGACCCCCTCCGTTACCGCGGCGCGCGGTGGAAAGGTTCGCGCCGTATAGCCTTAACTTGCGGGGCCTTCCGTTCCTCAGTAAGATGCGTCTAAAACGACTGTGGCGGTGATGGCGGTCGGATCGCAGCACCGAGCCTTGGGGTTGGGAGAATCTCTATGTGGGACAGTTTGTTGTTGCCGGTGGTCATTTGGGAAGTGCCTGACGCACGCCCGGAGTTTGAACCACTATTGTTTCAAAACGCGCTGGTGACCCGGGTTTCGGCGCCGGTGCTACCTTTTGCCGGACCTTGGCCGTGGTACCCGAGACAACTGCCGCACTGGGGAGTCTCCTCTTGCCAGGAGACTCCCCGGACCTGGTTTGCCGGGGAGCCCAAAGGTCAGGAATGGCAATCGTTTCGCGATACCGTACTAGCGGTCGGCCGGGGTCGGCAAGTGCTGCAGCCGCTGATTCTCGACTCCGTTAGGCGGCTGACCCATGCCATAACCATCGTGGTATTGACCACGCCCGGGTGACCGCAGTGTGCGCAGACCGTGCGTCTGGCTCATGCCATGGCCCTGACCCAGCCCAATATCCTGAGCCTGGCTGTCATGCTGGAGGAAGTCCCCACCCTTACCGGAATCTTGGGCATTAAGACCGTGCCGGTAACGTTTATTGGGTCGACTCGGGTGGACGGGCCGCTGAGTGAGTGGGTTCTTGCCCAACGCGTGACAGGATCCCCTCAGGACGGATAGATGAAGGCGAAGGGGTGCGTTTGCTCCCGGCAACCACCGCGCCCAGAATGGTTACTCCGCCGCCGATCAACTGATGCAGCACAAGATGCTCTCCAAGCAACAAGACGCCCATGATGACGGTCCAAACCGGCAAGAGGTTCATAAATGGCGCCGACCGGGCAGCCCCCACCATCTTAACGCCCGCGGTCCATACAAAATACGCGAGCACCGACGACAAGGTGCTGACATAGGCCAGGCTGGCCCACCCGACACTTGTAAGGTGCCATAGCGTCGGGGACCCAGTCGTCAACGCGGCTAGCGCACTGGGAACGGCCCCGAAAATGGCGGCGCCGGTGGTCAGCGTGAGGGCATCCAAGTCCTGGCTGAAACGTTTACCGAGCACCGTGTAGAGTCCCCACGCCACAGCCGACCCTAAAATCTCGAGGTCGCCGGCTGACAGCCGAAAAGACCTGCCCGCTCCCATCAATACTAAGATCCCTCCCACGGACAAGACGACCCCCAGCCAGGCGCGCCCGGATGGGCGTTCTCCCAAGATGGCCACGCTGAGCAGCAGGATGATGACGGGCATCGTTCCGGAGATCATCCCGGCTTGGGCGGCAGGCAAGGAATCTAACCCGAGGTAGGTCAATCCCGAAAAAACAAACATCCCAATAAACCCCATGGTCAAGTAGCGAGGCCACGTCGTGCGCACCGACAGGTTGCGACCGCTGAGACGGAGGAGTGGCCAAAGGACGAACGACGACACGATCCAGCGGATTGCATTGACTGCCAAGGCCGGCAGTTCCGGGGCCAGTATGCGGCCCGCGATGTAGTTGCCGCTCCACAGCAGTGTTGCCGTGACGAGCCACAGAAAACCCTTTTTCATCCCGTCCCCCCTTGTCCTTATCGACGTGATTATGGCATACCCGGGTCGGCGTCATAAAGAGACCGCTCGGTTGGGAATGGCCGCCTGTCTAGCTGGTTCGTCGGCCGGAGCGCCTGGGCTAGTACACTGTGTCATAAGTTCGTCCGTGCTCGGGAAAAAACCGAAGCCGCCTGAATACGCGGCCTACAAGCGAACAGCGGCGGCTTAGAGCCGGTCCGCCGAGACAAAGGTATCGCGTTCCATAAGGGTCGCGAGGAGTGCGTCCCCGGTGCCGGTTTCTCCGGTGGCTGCCCCACGACCGTTGGGTTCGGTAATCCCTAATTCCAAGGTGCGGCCAGGGAGCCAGGTCAATCGTGCGCGATGGACCTTACTGCCGTCGGGATCCCGCGAATAGCTCATCACGGGAGTCCCGCGCTGCCGTGTCACCGCTCGAGGAACGCCAGCACCCGACGGCGGAGATCGTCGGTGGAGACAAAACCGGCCTTCTTAATCCTCTGCCGTGCGGCCTGCGCGACATTCCGCATACAGCGGCCCGGCCGTGACCTCCAATCCCGCGATCAGCGCGAGCGTGTGGTGGCGGCGAATAACGAACGGACCGCGTTGGCCCAGCTATAATTCGCAACTGTAACCAACGCGTGAAGGCCACTCGCAACCGCCCCATGCGGCGCTGTTGGTGCGTCCCCCGGAGAGAGGTCTCCCGCGTGCATCGCATCGCCTGCAAGCCTCAAGAGGAACGAACTTCTGACACGAAGTACTAGGGCAGGGGATCGATGTGCCCCGGGGATTTCTAAAACCTTGGCCTTCTGCCAGGCGATGTGTAATTCACCTTCATGCTGTGCCGCCCACTCCGCTACCAATCCAAGTGCCCGCGGTGGCAAAGCGCCAGCGATTACAGCCAAGGTTCCAATGACGATAGTCACGCGGTGCGCGCCGTAGTAGGCATGAAAATGAGGGGGGTATGGTCATCGTAGTACATCCGGATGATAATGACACAGAACCGGCAGAGTTCAGGTATCAGACTGCACGGTCCGCAAAGCCGGGAACAAGTCTTCGGGGTGTTTCCCCGTCAACCGTAGGTACAGCGAGTTAGGGCACAAGTCAACCTCGCTTGGCCATTCCACCGCCCCCGCGTCGTTAAATCACTCCGCTTGTTCCTTCGTCAAACCGGACCCGAATTTTGAACTCGTCACGCGGCTCTACCTGAACGACTCGCATCACGGCCCCTCCTCCTTCCCAAAGTTTATTTAAGTATACCCTCAATCCGCCACAGTCGCGACCATAAAGGGCCCGAAGAGGGGCGGAACGTCCGCCGGCTTGGGCGCATACGCCCGATAAACGCTAGAACGGAATGTTATTGGCTATGCAGAGTCTGCAGAGACGATGTGGAGAAATTCGCGCACATCGATTTCCACGTAAGACTTAGTCGCCTCATCTGCGGCATGGTATACTTCGTCAACCACGACCTCGTCGAGATAACTCTCCCCACTGTTGGGGCAAAGCTTAGCACATGCACCGGATGAACCCGGTTTTAGCCCAGCACCAGGCGACAGGATAGGTGTGTCCTCCAAGTAACTTTCGATGGCCGTTCCGGACTGACTGAGTCCAGCGTGGCGGCTGGTCGGTTGGGGGGCGACCGGCTCTGGGACCGGCCCAGTCGCTCAGCGGACGGCCGCCTGGGCTCTTCCGATCCCCCTTTGCTCTTTCTCCAGCAGGAGGGCGCCGCCGATTGACCTCCGTCACCATGGGAAAAAGGCGTAATGTGATCGCGGTCACGGTACGCTGGCGCCTCTTACCGCAAACTACGCGAAATGACAGTGTGACCATCGCGGACGTGTGATGACGCAAGGCGAGCTGCGGTGTCCACGAGCATCGCGACCCGGCGAGAATCCGTTAGCCTAAGACCCCGGGTCTGATCAGGAGGCAAGAAGTCATGTCCGGTACAAACTCGCGACTGGTGGCCGACAAAATCCGAGCGCATCATGCCGCCATGGTGGCTCAGCTAAGCCAAAGCGTCTCCCGTGTCTTGGACGCGGTGGCCTTGGCAAACAATTGGGAACCGGCGCGACAAGAGGTGGTGGCTTATATCGATCAGGAATTGCTGCCGCACGCCGTCGCTGAAGAGTCGACGATTTATGCCAGCGCCCGGCAATTCGCTCCATTGCGCGGGCTGGTCGCCTCCTTGATTTTCGAACATGTTTGCTTAGGCAGGTTGCGAAACGCGCTGGCCGTAGCGCAGACCGGCCTCGAAGCGGTCAGCCTGGCCTCTGCGTTTTCACACCTGTTTGATGTCCATGCCCAAAAAGAAGACCAATTTGTCGTGCAAGATCTCGAGAACCGGGTTGACGTCGACCTGGCCGGTATTTTGGGGTCGATGCGTCAACTGTTGAGTGGCGCCCCCTAACCGCAAATCCTCCGATGACGTCACATCGCCCGTGGGCTCCGCATGCTAAAATGCGGTGTGATCAACCGTTCTGATGGACCTATCCATTTCTGAGCATAAGCGTAGACTAGCGTATTCCGACACAGAGGGGACGCTGGGTGAAATCGTTTGGGAAACAATTGGGCTAAATCATAACGCCGATGACCTCCAGAGGTGTGGTCCGGGGTCAGTTTTCCCTCGCGTTCCCAACGGCGCACCGTCGAAATCGATACGCCTGGAGCTTGGGCTGCTTCACGAATGCTGACTAATGTGTTCGTATTAGAAGGCTTAGCATAGTGCTAGTCAGATTGCCAGGGAACTGTTAAAACCCTCCCGTTAAGGCGGCATTAACTCGATTTACGATGTCTTTTGCCGATTTTGCGCCCCGTCTTGGACCACTGCACCGGGGATCATTGCCAACGGCTCGCCGGTGGCGGAACACGTAACCACTGGATGGTGGCCGCCACCACCGGTTGGCAGTTTTTTACCCAAGAGAAATGATCGAGGGACTCCCCCGCTGCCTCTTCTCGCGTGATGTTGGCCGCTGGCAGCTTATGGCAAAGATGTTCAAGAGCGGTTGACGGTGCCAACTGGTCATGTTGCACGGAAATGGCGAGGATGCGATGGGGAACCCGGCGCAGGCCGTCCTCATAATTAAACGTGGCGTGACGAGGCCGGTAGAAGCCGGTTCGAGCCTGGTAAGCCCAGTCCCGCATGACACCGCGCGACTCGGTTCCACCGAAGCCAAAACGGCGACCGGGCCACACACCCCACACCTGGGCAATGAGGGCCGCCATTTGCGTGACGAGTAACGTGCGCAACGGGTGCCGGTAGGCCCGGAAGTAAACCGACCCCGAGGCCACCAAAATGGCACCGTCGGCGGCGTTGGGGTGCCGGGCGAGAGTCAGCAAACTCAATTGGCCGCCCAAACTGTGTCCGAGGAGATAGACGGGCGCTTGGGGATAGCGCTGGTGCGTCCAGCTCGCGACGTGATGCAGGTCCTCCAGCAGTTGCGCATAGCCAAACCGGCTTTGTCTGCTGACTCGAGGATAGTTGCGGCCGTGTCCTCGCCAGTCGGTGGCGACAACCGTATATCCCGCCTGTTGCAACCGTTGTAGAAACGGCCGGTAATAGGCGACGGGCGCGCCCATGGCCGGAACCATCAAAAGAGTCGGCGAGCCCGGGATGGCTGCTTCCCATACAGCCACTTCAAACCGGACACCGTCCGGCATATCGAGGGGAAGAACCACATAATCGGGAGGCGCGAGGCTGGGCACGGGGCTGAATCCTCCTCTTTGGTCGTCGCTGACGCAAGGTGGTGGGCCGCCCGTCGTTTGGATCATAAGGCCCTTGGGGATATCCTGTCAGGCGAGCGGGAGCGGTGTCAAGCCGAGCATGGTGCCGGTCCGCGCAAAGCGGCCCTGGGTGCGCAGAGCGGACCCCAGTGCGAGCGTTGTGTGGCGGGGGGTGTGCGGAAAGTCCGGGCCAGGATTAATCGGGTGTCCGCTAGAGGTTACGGGATTGTTGCAACCATCGCCAACTGTGCACGGCGTAACCAAGCGCGGTGGCGGTCCACGCCGCCAGCGCGGCAGCCAGTCCCCACGGCACCACCTGGTTCAGCATAGCCAGGCCTGGCAAGGTGGCTAAGGTGCCGGTGGCGGCGGTGTACATGCCCAACGGGAAGACCATGCTCCAAAAGGCGGGATCATACCGCACGGGGACCTTACCTCGTACATGGCGCCACCAGCCGGTAACAAAGAGGAGAGGAATCCACCAACTGCCGAATCCCCAGAGGATGACCGTAAATCCTTCGACAAAGGGGGCAACGCGGCCTAGGAACAAGGAATGCGGCGCCGACAACACGAGATGAGCCCCGGCTAGAGTGGTAATCGCCACGGCCCCCATATTAATCCAGTAAGGAGGCGTGGTCTCCGTCGGTGAAATGGCGCTAAAAAAGAGGCGGCCCATCACGGCCATAATGACGGCCAGATAAAAGAGTATACCCACTCCCCACATGACAAACGCGAACACCAAAAGGCCCGCTGTTGCGGCCCGGTCCGGCATCGCCAGCAGGGAGGCAATCACGGCCAGGGCCTGGGCGCCTACGGTCAGCAGCAGCCAGGTTCCGTTAACCACCTGGCTGGCGGGTAGGCGGTTTCCGTCCAACAGGCGGTAACCGGCCCAATACGAGAGGCCAAACCAGCTGATAGCGGCCGCGACTGCCAGCCCCCAGCCCACTGCAACCAATCCGCTCAGGATGAATCGGCTGCCGAGTACCCCCGAACCGGCAACAAAGGTAAAGAAACCGAACAAAACCGCTGGATTTAACAGGTCGCTGGCGAATGCCTGCGGAGCCAGCACTAATCGCAGGCTGTACGCCACGACCAGCACCAGGTACATGGCCGTGGCGAAGGCCCAGAACGCCGCTGACAACCCGCCCCACCCTACTAAGTGCAGGGCGATTGACACAATCCCGGTGGCCATCACACTGGCGAAATATCCCGGAACCAGACCTTGCACCGACCGTCGCCAAAAATTACGGGCCAATAAGGCGTAAACCATGCTCGGCTTTCGTCGATGACTTTCCGACATGCGACTTCCCCCTGTTTTTGGCGGTGGGCGGCACTTGTCCGTCTGGAGCAAGCATTTAGCGGCCACTTTAGCGATACTGCTGGCGCGACCGGTACTGGATGGGGACCCGTCGGAGATAAGCGACCGGGACACTCCAAATATGGACCAGACGGGTAAATGGCGAAATGGCAAAAAGCAAAAAAGCCAAGGTGATATGAATCTGGAAGATCAGCGGGATGTGAACCATGAGAGCCAGGTTGGGATGCAACGTCAGCAGTCCCCGGGTCCAGGGACCGATGGTGCGGCGATACCCGTAAGGACCCACCAGGTTGTTATATCCCAGGGTTATGATATTGCCGGTGGTTACCACCGCCAACAGCAACAGCAACACAAGCAGGTCGGAAAGAGTGGAATTAACCCGCACACGCCGGTTGCCCAAACGCCGGATGAGCAAGATGACCAACCCGGTCCAGGTCAAAAGCCCGGCGGCCGCGCCCAGGATGTCGGCATTGAGATGATACATTTCGCGTGAGATGCCGAGCGCCTGATAGAAGGCCACCGGCACCAAAAGCCCCATCACATGGCCTGCGATGACCATGAGGATGCCCCAATGAAATAAGGGACTTCCCCATTTCAAGAGACGGCGTTCCAAGAGTTCGCTCGAGCGAGCGTTCCAGCTCATTGGCCGATAGGCGTAGCGGTAAAGGCTTCCCGCAATCATTATCGCTAGACTGAGATACGGAAAGATCACCCAGAGAAACTGTTGCATGTTGCGCCTCCCCTCACGGATACGCTGTTGGATAGGGCAGATTTTCCAGGTCCGGGGCCTCGCGACGGCCCTCCCCCACCGGCTGATTGGCTTCGCCCAAGGCTCGGCGGGCCAGGTCCAGCAGCGGATAATAGGGATGGTTGAGACCGAGTGCCTGCGCGACTTGACCGAGTGCCTGCGCGGTGCGCGGCGCTAAGTCGGACGTAGCGGAAACCGGGCTGACGGCCAAAAACTCGAGCAGGAGCGGAATGTAGTCCGGGAGTTCGCCGTCAGCGGCTTCATACCCGGCCTGACTTAGGGTCTGGTTAAGGGCTGCCAATGCCTCGCCCCGTTCCCGGGCATCGCCCAGTTCGTGCGCCGTGAGGTATAGCGTTCCCCGTTCGGACCAATCGAACGCCTCGACATAAATTTCCGCCAGGCGCTGCCAGCCCAGGCCATTTAAGGCCTCCAGCGCGCGGGCGAGATCGGGGCAGGAATGGGCCGCGGATGGATAGCGACTCGCAAAACGTTCCCGAAATTGCGGGGAGCCGGGATAGTCCAGAAATCCGGCAACCAACTTGAGCACGATACGGTCCTGCTCCGTCATCGGGTCCTCCCCGTTTTTGGCACATTCACCGTTTGCGGGGCTACCAAGCCGTGTGGTGGCGCCAATTCTTCCAAACTGCCGGCGCCCTGCGCGTAATCCAGATCCGGTTCGTGATTGCGGTCTCCGGTGGGGATGACGAACCGTTCGTGATATTTCGCTATCCCCAGCAGGCGCGCCATGGCGGAAACCTCCTCCACGGTTACGCCCGCTTCTGACAGAAGACGACTGGCGCTTAAGCCGTCAGCGACCGTTTGCGAGCGCATGTAAAGGCGCACCGCGGAGAGCCGCAACAGCGCCTGGCGGACAGGCGCCACCTCACCCGCAGAGAACAGCGCGGCCAGGTATTCGAGCGGAATTCGCATTTGGTCCACCGCGGGCAGATACGCGTCCGCGACCATATGGTCCGCGTCGGCCAGGCGGGTGGTGATGGGACTTAGCGGCGGGACGTACCAAACCATAGGCAGAGTGCGATATTCCGGGTGAAGAGGCAACGCGATACGCCACGCAATGGCCATTTTATATACCGGGGAACGCTGGGCCGCTTCAATCCACGCGTCGGAAAGTCCGCCTTGGCGCGCCTTTGCCGCCACTTCCGGATCGTGAGGATTTAAAAACACGCCTAGCTGGGCGGAATATAATTGGTGCGGGTCTGCGACCGCGGCGGCTTCCCGCACCCGGTCCGCATCGTAGAGGATGGGGCCCAAGTAGCGGATACGGCCTACGCAGGTTTCAGCGCAGACGGTGGGCAAGCCCGACTCGATGCGGGGATAACAGAACGTGCACTTTTCCGCCTTGTGCGTATTCCAGTTAAAGAACACTTTCTTGTACGGACAGGCGCTGACACAAAACCTCCAGCCCCGGCAGGCGTCCTGGTCGACCAGCACGATCCCGTCTTCCTCCCGCTTGTACATGGCGCCGGAGGGACAGGCGGCAACACAGGCGGGATTGAGGCAATGGTGGCAAATTCTCGGCAAGTACATCATAAAGGTCTCTTGGTACTCAAGGGCCACGTGTTCTTGCAACTGGGCCAAGTTGGGATCGCGGGCGGCGATATCGGGTGCGCCCGCCAAATCATCGTCCCAGTTTGGTCCCCAGAGCGGTTTTTCCATAACCTCTCCGGTCAGCAACGAATGTGGCCGGGCGACCGGCTGGCGGGTGCGGCGCGGACCATCGACCAGGGTTCGGTAGTCATACGTCCACGGCTCGTAGTAGTCATCGATAACCGGCAAGTCTGGGTTGTAAAAAATTCGAGCCAGCTTGGCCCAGGTTCCGCCTGCCCGAAGTTTCAACTGTCCGTGCTCCGCCACCCATCCCCCGCGGTAATGCGCTTGATTTTCCCATTCTGTGGGATATCCCGGCCCCGGTCGTGTTTCCACGTTGTTGAACCACATGTATTCAGCCCCGGGACGGTTCGTCCAGGTGTTTTTGCAGGTGACACTGCAGGTGTGGCACCCGATACACTTGTCCAAATTCATCACCATGGCGATTTGGGCTTTAATCCTCAAGCCAGTCCACCTCCTTTAGCGGCCGAATCCAGGTCAAGGAATCCCGTTGATGTCCAGTGGGGCCGTAATAGTTAAAACCGTAACTGAGCTGCGCGTAGCCGCCAATCATGTGCGTCACTTTGGGAATGATCCGGGTCACGCTGTTGTGCGTTCCCCCGCGATCCTGCGTCACCAGGCTTTTGGGCACGCCAATGGTGCGATCTTGCGCGTGGTACATCAGCGCGATGCCGGGGGGAATGCGATGCGAGACCACGGCCCGGGCCACAATCGCCCCGTTGCGGTTAAACACCTCGATCCAGTCATTGTCGCGGATGGCGATCGCCTGGGCATCGTCCGGGTTTATCCAAACCGTCTGCCCTCCCCGGAATAAGGTGAGCATCCGCAATGTGTCGGTGTATGTCGAATGAATCCCCCACTTTTGGTGCGGTGTCAAAAAACGCACCGAAATGGCCTGGTCCGGATTCGGCGCGGCGACCCCATCGCCGGCGCTGAAGGGCGGATAATCCAGGGGTGGCCGGTATAAGGGAAGGCCCTCGCCGTAATCGAGCAGCACCTCGTGGTCCAAATAGAATTGTTGGCGGCCGGTTAGGGTGCGCCAAGGGATCTTGTAGTCCACGTTGGCGGTAAACGGCGAATAGCGGCGGCTCTCGCTTTCTAAACCGGACCATACCGGGGATGCCAGCGCCAGACGGGGCTGCACGGTCAGGTCGTCGAACCGGTAGACAACCTCCTCGCGGCCGCGGATAGCTCGTTGTAAAGAGAGCCCAGTGGTTTTTTCCAAGGCCGTCCATTCTTGCACGGCGCGCTGACCATTGGTCGGCCCGGAGAGGGTTAAAATCGCCTCGGCGGCGTGTTTGGCCGACCATAGCGAAGGACGCCCCTGTCCCGGGCCTGGCCGTGTTGACAGGCCCACCCGCTGGGCGAGTTCGCCCACCGCCTGACTGCCAGCAATGCGAATGCCTTTGGCCGCGATGGCCTCATCCGCTAGCGGACCTAGGCTGGTCATCTGATCCAGGATGTGGGCGTAGTCGCGATGCACCATCACCAGATGGGGCAGGGTTTGGCCGGGAACGGCGGCACATTCTCCCTGCCGCCAATCCCGTACTTTGCCGTGGGGTTGGGCCAATTCAGCTGGCGTGTCGTGCTGCAAGGGAGCCATGACCAGATCGTCAACTTCGGGAAGATAATCGGCGGCCAGGCGGGAAAAGGTTTCGGCTAACAACCGGAAGGCATCCCAATCGGTTTTCGACTCCCACATTGGATCGACGGCCGGGTTCAAGGGATGCACGAAAGGATGCATGTCCGTGCTGCTGATGTCGTGTTTTTCGTACCAGGTGGCGGCCGGCAGCACGATGTCGGCGTAGATGCCGCTCGAGGTCATGCGAAAGTCGATGTCCACCAGCAGGTCGACTTTGCCCTCGGGGATGGCGGGTGGCAGACGGATTGTTTTGGGCGCCCAGGCATTCTCCGGATTGGCCAGCACATGTCCCTCTGCCCCCAGCAGGTGCTTGAGGAAATATTCATGACCTTTGCCACTGGCGCCGAGAAGGTTCGACCGCCAAATGAAAAAGACGCGGGGAAAATTACGCGGGTCGTCCGGGTTTTCGACGGCCCAGGCCAGATCGCCGTGAACCAGTTGGTCTGCGGCATACCGCACTACCGCCTCCGGGTCTTTGGCTCCCGCTGCCTGGGCTTCTTTTACCACCGTCAGCGAATTTTGGGTCCATTGCGGATAGGACGGCAACCAGCCCAGACGAACGGCCAGGGCGTTCATGTCGGCGGGATGTTGGCGGGCGAAACGTCCGCCATAGGGGGCACCCAAATCAGCGGGGGGCCTTTCTTCATAGCGAAACTGGTCGGTGGCAAAGTAGAAAAACGAGGTGCCATTATGTTGGCGCGGGGGGCGGAGCCAGTCCAAGGCAAACGCCAGAGTGCTCCAACCTTCCAAGGGGCGCACTTTTTCCTGCCCCACGTAATGGGCCCAGCCGCCGCCATTAACGCCTTGGCTGCCGGTCAGCAGCACCAAATTGATGATGGTCCGGTAGATTTGGTCGCTATGGTACCAGTGATTGGTGCCTGCCCCCAGAGCAATCATCGAGCGTCCGCGGGTGTCCGCGGCATTTTGGGCGAACTCGCGTGCCACCCTAATCGCTGCCTGCCGTTTTACTCCGGTAATGGGTTCTTGCCAGGCGGGCGTGTAAGGCGCCGGGTCGTCATAACTGCGCGGGTAATCACCGGGCAAGCCCCGGTCGATGCCGACATGCGCCATCATCAGGTCGTAGACGGTCGCGACCCACGTCTGCCGTCCGTCTGCCGTGTCCAGATGTTTGGCCGGCACCCCGCGCTTTATGGCCTGGCTGCTGTTTGCGCCAAAGTACGGAAAGGAAACCAGCAGCGTGGCATCATCGGATCCGCGCAAGCTTAACGCCGGATCAATCGTGCCGCCCGCTTCCGTCTTAAGACTCAGGTTCCACTGGCCGCTTTGATCCCAGCGGTAACCCAGACTGCCGAGGGGTACTCGTGGTGCTTTCGCTGCGGCATCCCACACCACGGTTTTCCATGCGCCCTGGGGTTGGTCAGCGCCCAAGTCCTCGGCGCGCAAGAAGCGGTCGGCCGTCCACATCTCGTCTTTTTGGGCCAAGGTCACCAAGAAGGGCAAATCGGTATAGGTTTTAGCATATTCCAGGAAATACGGCGTCGGTTGATCGACGTAAAACTCCTTTAAAATGACGTGCGCCATGGCCATGGCCAAAGCCGCATCGGTTCCGGCCTTGGCGGGGAGCCACTGGTCGGCAAATTTGATGTACTCGGCATAGTCCGGGCTGACCCCGACGACCTTGGTCCCGTGATAGCGCGCTTCGGTCATAAAATGCGCATCGGGCGTGCGCGTCATCGGCAAGTTGCTTCCCCAAATGATGAAATATCCCGCGTTGTACCAGTCTGCACTCTCGGGCACATCCGTCTGCTCGCCCCAAATCTGCGGTGACGCCGGGGGCAAATCGGCATACCAGTCATAAAAGCTGACGACCGTGCCTCCCACCAGTGACAAAAAACGTGAGCCCGCCGCGTAACTGACTTGGGACATGGCGGGTATGGGACTAAATCCGGCGATGCGGTCCGGACCATAACGTTCGATGGTGTCAAGCATGGCAGCGGAAATCATTTCGCTAACCGTCTCCCAAGCGGCCCGCACAAATCCTCCGCGGCCGCGGACTTTTTGATAGGCGAGGCGCTTTTGGGGATCCTCCACGATCTGTCGCCAGGCCTCAACCGGAGGTGTTCCGGCGTCGCGCAATGCTTGCCAAAAATTTAGCAGTTCGGAACGCACGTATGGGTATTTGACCCGCCCCGGGCTATAGAGATACCATGAATAGCTCGCCCCGCGGGGGCATCCCCGGGGTTCGTACTCGGGCACGTTCTCGCCCAGCGGCGGATAGTCGGTTTGCTGCGTTTCCCAGGTGACCATGCCATCTTTGACATGAACCTGCCAACTGCATGATCCGGTGCAATTGACCCCGTGCGTCGACCGGACGACGCGATCGTGTTGCCACCGTCTGCGGTAGACGCTTTCCCAGCCCCGGCTGCGCACAGATTCTTCCGTCCATCCCTGATTGATGCGATTACCTGGCTTGAGATAATCGAGCGTACGCCCGAGCGCATTGGTTTTGTCCGCCATCTCATAGTTCCTCCCGGGCGCTGCGCTCAACAGGCGGCAGACCTGAATTCCCTCGCGGCGATGATAATCCCGGCGCGCGCAATTGCCGTTCAAACTCCGCCCAGCCGGTTGCGTTTGCGGCGGCCAGCATCAAATCGCCGACGCGACTGGCCTCTTGAGTGGCGAACACGGCGGTTAGCACTTCATCCGAGACATTGCCAAAACGCAGGGTAACAATTGTCAACAAATCGGCCTGTTCGGATCTGGTTGCCAAACGCGTGTTGGCAGTGTGAGGCGTTTCGTCGGCCATGTTATCCCTCCCCGAATAACGGAATGTCAACTTGCAAGTTCTCCTCGCCGGTGCGTCAGCTTGCCGCCGGGTGAGAGCTGAGACACGTTGCCATCGGTAACAACCGGAGCATCGGAGCGGCCCTTCTGCTGGCAGCACGTGCCGTGGGTTTGCGGTGGCGGTGCGAAAACGCGAAGGTTAACGGCACCTCTTAGCGGGAATCCCCTCCCCTGCCGACCATTAACCCGATGCCCGCTTTTCACCGTCAAGAGTATGCACGGGTGAGCGCCAGCCACCCGTAACCCGCGTCCGACGCGGCGGGTTTTCGCCCATGCGGACCCACGGTTCGCTGCGTTGTCCACCTGCACTAGAACGCCGGCTCGGGCATGACCGCCCCCCGAACGTGAAGCGACGGCCATCTTTGCGCCGCCCCGGCGAGTTGGCGGAAAACCGTGCGGAATTTAGCAACTTGGGTCCGCTTGGTGGCCGAAGGTGCGGTGGCCCTCCGGCTTGGTGCCATCAATGGCCGATTCCCCTTTCGTGGGGTCTCGTTAACAACGGTTGGCGCAACTGCCGCGAATAGAGTGAAGAGGCGCTAAAGGGACAGCCCAGTCAACCGCAACTGAGCCGGACGCTTGCGGTCAGCGCCGTTCACCAGGCCCAGGGAGGCGCCCAAACCTCGCCGGGGCCCGATATGTGCGGGAGGTGGTGCCTGCGCCTCCGGCTCAACATATGTTCAATCTAGGGGATTGGGCAATGGTCCGCACCCTCCAATGGAAGCAAATGGGAAGGGCCACAAGACTCAATCTGGCGGGCCGAACGGCGCTATTTGAGCGCGCTGGCCAGGATTGTGATCGTTGTCACGGAAAGGGCTAAGCTGTCGGCCGTCTAATCCGCACGGGTTGGAGCAGGCCATGCGCTGTCACCCGCGTTTTGGGCCGCGCGGGGGGGCAACGACGGCTCAAGCCAGCAACCCCTGGGCGCGTCCCCAAGAGAGCCAACATTTTGGCCCCCCGGACTTGACTGCGGGCTGGCTATGGCCTAAGTCAGGCAGGCGCGGCCCAAAGCGGGGATCTGGGCGATCTGGACGTTTATTGCACCTTGACCCCGTCTGACCGCTGTCATATCCGTCAGCGGGCTGCGGATCGGCCGAAAAACGCGGCATTAATCGCAATGGATGGCGCATCCTCGGCAGGCAAATCATCAATGTAATAGATAGCGTTGACGGGACACTCGGGAACGCAGGCCCCGCAATCAATACAGACATCGGGATCGATGTAGAGTTGCGGGGAAGCGGAAAACGCCTCTTGTCCATCCAGAGCCTGGGCCGGATGGATGCAATCGACGGGACACACTTCCACGCAGCTTTGATCTTTGACGTCAATACAACGTCCGGTGATGATGTGCGCCATCTGGTTCCTCCTTTGGCTCTTCGCTATCCTGCCTCTACGCCCGCCGCCCGGGTTACCAGGAACCGACCCGGCGACCCGGTCGGCAGGCAAGCAGCGATCCTTCCGGGTGCCCGCTGGCAGGAACCTGGGAGCGGACCTTGGCCAAGGGCTGGGTTAAGAGCAGTATAGCCCAAACCGCAGTTGCCTATGGTGATCCCGATCACGGGACGCGGTGACGACCAAGCATGACCAGGCCGCAAGATGGCGCAGGTCTGCCGCAAACGGACGGCACGCGGGTGGCTATATTGACAACCCAGACACGCCCGGCGGTCGGCAAACCGCAGGCCCAAGGGCCGGGCAATGGCGGTCCCTGCGAGGATGAGCGGCGGGGGGTCATGACGCCTGGTGGCAAGGGTCCGGTTAACGCCGCGGTCCGCTCGCCGAATACCGCCGCGAGCTGGCGGTGTGCCTTGCGAGCACCCTCCGGTTCCCATGGAACATATCGACGGACCAATCACCAATGCGTTGGTCTCAGCGCAATCAGATAGCCGAAGGACCAGCGCTTGGTGATCCCGATCACAACCCGCGCATCGCTCTTAGCTGATAGTGCTCTTAGTCGCAGTCATTATATCAAGGAGGCATGGTGGCCATGAGCCAGGATCGTGAACCCGCCATCATCATCAACGCGCCGGTATTGCCACCGGCGGTCAGGCATCAAACCATCTTCGCCGCATTTAA
This sequence comes from Bacillota bacterium, assembly GCA_021797825.1. Taxonomy (GTDB): domain Bacteria; phylum Bacillota; class Sulfobacillia; order Sulfobacillales; family Sulfobacillaceae; genus JAJZZA01. The sequence continues at coordinate 23,825 of JAJZZA010000003.1, forward strand.
GGCGTTGCCCACCGGGTTTTCGGCTCTGTTAGTTAACGACCACGACCCCAAACCGCTCCTCTACCAAATGGCGGCAGAAAACCCCGGGGAATTTTCCGTGGCGTACCAGGAGACGGGCTCGGAGCGCTTCGTGATTCGCGTGACCCGGGACTGAAGGGAGTGTTTCCGGTCGCCGTGACGGCTCTCCGGGGCGAAGGTGGCGGCGGCCGATTTTTGTTGCCGGTTTGCCCGTGAGGAGACGTCGCTGGCGCATGCGGGCCCCAGACCCGGCCAATAATGGGCGACAGAAGGGACCGCGGACTGCCGCATCAGGAACGGGTGCCGACATCAGTTGCGGCGGCAAGCCTTCGACAATGCCCCGCCTCTGATTTCACGACCGCCGTACGTCGCCACCCTTCCTGAAACCTGGCCGGGCGTCCGCCTACCCGGCTAAAATCCGCAGGCGATACCGCTTGTGTTTCGCGCTCATCTGCCGAATCGCGTGATTACGACCTAACTCGGGCCTTTAACCACCCAGGCGTAACCGCATAGTCCCTGGTTAGAAAACAATGCGTTTCAAGCAATTATGTAAGCAGTTACAACCTCCTCCCCTCTTCCCGCCATTTCCCGGCCAGCGATGGCTACGCGCTAAGTCCGGTGGTAAATGTGGTAGGGTTATACCTGTTTATTCGCTGTCGAGAAAAGGGGGGAGTCCGGATTTGATCCCACGCGTGATATGGACAACCCGGGCGGTGTATTATCTTGCGGGCTTTTCCGGTTCCTTTCTGATTCCCTATTTATCTTTGTGGTGGGTGCATGATGGATATGGCATTACCCAAATTGGGGTGATTTTGGGGGTGTCTGCGGCCTTTGGCATCATGATCCAGCCATTATGGGGGGTCGCCTCCGACCGGAAGCCGACCAGCCGACTCCCGCTGTTGCTGGTCATGGCCGCTCCCGGTCTGATGGCAATCGGGTTCAATGTCCGCTCGTTTCCCGCTTTGCTGGCGCTGGCCGTGGGGTTCAACGTGTTCGCGGTCTCGCGTGGATCGCTGACCGATGCGTATGCGGTCATGCTGAGCAGGCCCGCCTCGCGGGCCAGCTACGGCTCGCTTAGGCTATTCGGGTCGATCGGATCGGCAATGGGCGCATACCTGGGTGGCGTATACATTGCTCGCGTGTCGGTGCACACTCTCTGGCTCCCATTTCTGCTGTTGAGTCTGTTGGCGGGGGTGTTAGTGCGTCTGCTCCCCTTGCGCAGCAGCCACGCGGTGCCTCCGGAGTTTTGGGCTAATTTGAAGCATACCGCGTTGAATCGCCGGTTTTTGCTGTTCTTACTGGGGGGGTTTTTGGTGCAACAAACCCTTACCGCGTACGACCAGTTTTTTTCGCTGGCCTTTCAACAAATTGGCGGGGCTTTTGCCGACACCGGGTTGGCCTTCGCCTTGGGATCGTTGTCAAACGTGCCTTTCATGCTCTTGGGCGCGCGCTTTCTGTCTCGGCGCGAGCCGGTTCTGGTCATGCTGGTTGCGGCGTTAACGTATACCGTGCGTTGGGCCCTCATGGCCCTCTTTCCCCTGCCCTGGGTATTCATCGCGGTCCAGGCGTTGCACGGCATGTCCTTCGGACTGTTCTGGATTGCTGGCGTGCAGTATGTGGCGCGGATCTTTCCCGGGCATCTGCGAACGTCGGGACAGAGTGTTTTCGGGATGGTGGTCGTCGGGTTGGCTTCGATTGCGGGGAATTTAGCGGATGGCCTAGCTCTTAAGATCGGCGGCCCGGTGCTGCTCTATTCATCGGCCGCAGGCAGCAGCGCACTGGGGGCCGCCTGCCTGGCTGCACTCTTTTGTATGGGACGGGCGGGGGACCGCACCGCCGTGGCGCAGCCCCTAAGCTAAATCCCCCGGTTAAGGCGGCAGACGGCGCGAGTTCGGCGTTGAGGCGATTGTCGCCCGCGGCTGTTCCCCATCCCCGCCGCCTCTGCAACGATCACCGATGCCCAGACGATGGGCAAAAGCGGGGGCGCGATGATGTTGTGAACCGCGTGGTTCGACCCGTGTCCGGTGACGTTCTATCGACGGATTTCTTCCAGCGGCACTGATGCGCCGCCTGCAGTGCCTGGCGTCAGGCACCTGCCTGGCCAAGAAAAGACTGACACAACTTATCGGCGGAGCTATGATCAGGGCTTTTGTCTTCGCTCCAAGTTTTCTACAATGAGAGGTGACGCGCCACGGTGACCATGGCGGTGAGCTCAAGAAGGGAAGAACGACGAGATATGCCCGGACTATCGAACGCGATGATGGGCGGTCCGGCCGGAGCGGCCTATGCGCGCACCTGAATCCGGCGCCTTGCGCCGCACCTTTCTGCTGTCTGACTTGACCACGCTGTCGATTTCCAGCGTAGGACCGCTCTTTAGCATGGCGGTCGCCGGGGCAGTGGTGCTGTCGCTCACCGGGGGCGCCAGTTGGCTGCCGCTCCTTTTGATCGGGATCCCGTTGGTGGGGAGTTCCGTCATTTTTCGCATTCTCAATCAACATTTCCCCAGCGCCGGCGCATCATATCACTGGGGCCGGCGGGTGATGGGGCCACGTTACGCGCGTTTTCAGGCGTGGATCCTCATGGCGGCGTACTTTTTGTCGCTGCCCCCGATCATATTGCCTGCCGCGCGGTTCACGGGAGCGTTGATGGGTTTGCAGGGCACCTGGAGCCTGGTCGGGTTTGCCTCCGTGTGGGCGCTGGTAGCGGCTACCCTGTTGTGGTTTGGCCCCTCGCCGACGTCATGGGTCACCAAGGGGTTTCTGATGGTCGAGGTGGTCGCGGTGGCGGTGGCGCTGACGGCCGGCATTATGGCGTTTCCCCACGTTCCGGTTGTCGTCCGCAGCCACGCATTCCCTCCCTGGTCGCACGTGGTGCTGGCGGCTGTGGTTGCCTCCACGATGATGGACGGGTGGGAAGTGGATAGCTACGCCGCTGAGGAATCGCGCGACCCGCGCTATGCGCCGGGAATCGGGGGGATCATTGGCGCCGTGATCGCGTTTGGCGTCTATCTGCTGTTATTCCCCATGCTGTGGCGGGAAGTGCCACCCGGTTTACTGACGGGCGCCGATCCCTTGACCGCCTGGATGTCGGCGGTGCTGCATGGACCGGAGCTATGGATGGCGGTGGCAGTCTTGGCCTCCACCGCCGGCTCGCTCTGGCTGACCACCTATATTTTGAGCCGTGTGGTGTACGCATTGGCGCGCGACCGGGTCGTTCCCCCCGGCTGGGGTCGGTTAAACGTCCATGGAGTGCCGGGGCGCAGTATCGCGGCGATTGTCGCCGCCGCCTGGGCGGTGACCGTGGTCGAACTGCTGGTGCCGGGTGCCGTGTTGGGATTACAACTGGCAGTAGGTTCAGCCGGGTTCTTTCTGACTGCGGAATTTTTCTTGGACAATGTGACCGCCACCCGGTTTTTGCTGACCTTGCACCGACGCGTCTTGCCGCACTCTTGGGACCGTCATCACCATGTCGGCATGACATTGGTGTCCGCGTTAACCTCGGGCAGTTTAGCCCTGATTCTGGGGGCCTTTTTGGCGGTTGGGGGGAGGCAGCAGGATGGGATCACGGTTCTCCTGTTGCTGGCGGGAGGAATTTGGACCTGGCGCCGCCGAGCGGATACCGGGGTATTTATCTTTGACGGGCGGGAGACCCTGATATCGCCACCGCGTGAGGGAGAGCCATGATGTGGAAACGGAGGAGAACAGTCTGAAGCACCTAATCGCCTTGCCGCACCGGCCGGACAAGCCCCGTACCCGGGGCATGACGGTTGCCATTGACAATGGGGCGCCGACCCGCTGGTTTACCGACATCATCGACAGCCACCACCGCCATGTCGACCTGATCAAGTTCGGTTGGGGCACCTCGTTGGTGTCAGACAACCTGTTGGACAAGATCCGCGTCCTGAAAAGCCACGGCATCGGCTACTTTTTTGGAGGGACATTGTTTGAAGTGGCGTTTCATCAGAATCGGGTGGAGGCGTTTCGCCGTTACTGTCTAGACTATGAATGTGCCTTCGTCGAGATTTCCAACGGCACAGTACCTATGGACAGTCACCAAAAATCCCGCTTCATCCGGGAATTTGCCCGCGATTTTCGCGTGCTCAGCGAGGTTGGCTACAAGGACAACGAGCGCTCGCTGCGATTGCATCCGGCGCGATGGATTGAATACCTGCAAGAGGACTTGGCTGCCGGCGCCTATAAAGTGGTGACCGAAGCCCGCGAGAGCGGAACGGGCGGCATCTGCCGCGCCGATGGCGAGGTCCGCTATGGACTTATCGAGGAGATCCTGGGCGCTCCGCTGGCTGAGGACTCGCTGGTCTTTGAAGCCCCCACCAAAGATCTGCAAACCTATTTCATCAGACGGGTGGGGCCCAATGTCAATTTGGCCAATATTGCCTTGCATGACGTCATTTCCCTCGAAACGTTGCGAATGGGGCTTAGGGCCGATACATTCGGAGCGGTGTCGGAGCCGGGCCGGGCGCAGGATTTCGAGTAGCGGCGGGAGGGCCCTAACAGTGCGTGACACCCAAAATGTCTTTCATCTTGCCATTCCCTGCCGTGATTTGGAGGAGGCTCAGGTTTTTTATGTTGAGCGGCTGGGATGCAAACTGGCCCGACGCTATCCGGATCGGATCACGCTGGATTTTTTCGGAGACCAGGTCGTGTGCCATCTTTCGGACCGGACGGACGTGAATCCCGGTTTCTATCCGCGTCATTTTGGGGTAACCTTCTATCACCGTGAGGAATTCGACGCCCTGCTGCGATTGGTTGCCCTGCGCGACATTCCATATTTTCACCAGCCGCGGCTGCGCTTTGAAGGGATGGCGGAGGAGCACTGGACGTTTGGACTAATCGATCCGTCGTCAAATATTCTGGAATTTAAACACTATCGCGACCCGCGCATGATGTATTGAGCCGGTGTCGGGGGCGGGCCGGGCGGTGGCTCACCACTCGCCTCGCAACCCCTCTTGAACCCGGCTTAAGCCATCAGGCGATGGGGTGGACAGGATGTTTTCCGGGCCATCCGCGATGCTGATGGCGAACGGACACCGTCTTTTCTGGCGGACGACGCCGCTTGGCCGGGGAGCGCTGCCACGAACGGCGGCGTTCAGGGGAAGCGGGTGTGCGCTGGTGATGAGGGCTCGGCGCCCGCCCGTTTGGTCCTGGCCACCAACTCCCGCCCACGCCCTGTTTGCGGTCGCTAGGGCTGACTGGTGTTAGGTGTTGCGACCGGGTGTGGCAGGATATATTCCTACTCCCATCTTGAGCGCAAGGAGGCGCATGGCATGGCGGAAATGAAGCACTTTGTCATCCTCGGAGCTGGTCCGGGAGGGATGGCGGCAGCCGTCCGCGCGGTTTCCCAAGGTCATCGGGTTACCGTGTTCGACCCCGAGGGCTGGGGGGGAAACGCCGTCAACCATAGCCTGGTTCCGAGCAAGGCCCTGTTGCAAGCGGCGCAGGTGGTGGACCGCGCCCGCGGTTTGGGGGCGGCCTGGGATATCTCGCGCTGGGCCGCCGTAATGCAGGACCAAACCGAGAAAATCGCCAGGCTGCGGACGGCCGCCGCGAACGCCGCGCGTGGCGCGGTTTTGCGTCGCGAGGCGGGACGGCTGGTTTCCGCAGACGGGCGTAGAGTCCGGGTCCAAGGCCAGGAGACCGGCGCCATCCTTGAGGGCGATGTGCTGATTGTCGCGGTGGGATCCCGGCAGCGGCTGCTGCCGGGTCTTCGACCGGACGGTCGCACGGTTTTGGTACCGCGGGCGTTGGCTTCGCTGAAAGCCGTGCCAGAGACGCTGGACATCGTCGGCGGAGGGGCCACCGGGCTGGAAACGGCCTCGTTGTTTTCGCGCTTGGGAACCGCAACCCGCCTCCATGCCGCGTCCCCCACCCTGTTGCCGGGCTATTCCGGCGACATCAACCGCCTGTTGCTGGAAGCATTTCGAGTGTTGGGAGTGGACTGCCGCTTAGGCCGGTTGGTCACCCACGGAACGTCCGACGGGAAAGGGGTCGATTTGGCATGGACAGAGCCCAACCAGGGCTCATCTGGCCGGGACCGCGCCACGCGGGTTTTTCTTGCCACGGGCCGCGCGCCGATGGACGATGCCCACTCGTGGGAGGCCTTAGGCTTTGCGCTGACTCCCGAGGGCTTCCTTCAGACCTCTTCCGCCGGAGAGACCAGCGTGCCCGGTGTGTTCGCGGTGGGGGATGCGCGGGGGGACGATTCTTCGCTGCAAGCCAATCGGGCCATGATGGACGCCGAGTATGCCGTGGCTACCGCCCTGGGGGTTCCCTTCAGCGCATCGCCGGTCGTGCAGGCGATATTCACCTGGCCCGAGGTGGCCCGGGTGGGAGAGACCACCGGCCAACACGTTCTTGAAGCCCGCCTCGATCCGGTTCTCCCCCCGCTCCTTTATCAGCCGGTGCTGGGCTCGCTGGAGGCGGGGCGGCTGCGGGTATACGCGAACGCCGACGAGGATGTGGTGGGGGGCGAAGCCATCGGTCTCGAGGCGTCCGCGGTGATGAATGTGGTGGCGCTGGCCGTCGGTGCCGGCGTGAAGGTGGACCATCTTCGTCGGGTTGGGTATGTGACGCCCAGCATGAGCGAGTGGCTTAAGTATCTGGTCCCGGTGGCCCCTCAAGGATAGTGCGGGGAATAATGGGCGGGGTCGACCAGCTCGCGGTATTTGTCGATGATTCGCTTCAGATCGTCCCAGGCATCGCGTTTCCAGCCCGGGTTGCGCAAGAGGGCGGCCGGATGATAGGTGGGCATCATCCAGCGCGCGCCCTGTTGCACCCATTGCCCCCGGACCTTGGTAATCCGGGCTGCGGGGTCCACCAGCGTCTGGACGGCGGTTGAGCCCAGCAGGACGACAATCGCCGGGGCCAGAATCCGCAGCTGCGCGTCCAAATTGGGCAGGCAGGCGCTGCGTTCGTCCTCGGCCGGGGTGCGGTTGCCGGGCGGGCGGCATTTGACGATATTGAGAATATAGGCGTTGCGCTCCCGGTCGAGACCCATGGCCGCCAGCATTTGGTCCAGCAGACGGCCAGCCCGTCCGACAAATGGCCGCAACAGGCGGTCTTCCTCGGCTCCCGGTCCTTCACCGATAAAGACGATGCGGGCCGCCGGGTTTCCCTCCCCGAATACCACCCCGTGGGCCGTATCGCGCAAACGGCATTGATGGCACTGTTCGACGGCCGGGCGCAATTCATCCAGGTTGGTATAGTGCCCCAGGCCGGGTGTGAGGTGGTTCATAGTCATCTCCCTTGGTGTGATATGCGCGTGCTCGCCGCGGGAGCCGTTGGCCGCCATCATGCCTGAGATTCGTGGTAATGCCGACGCCGCCGGGTTTGGCGCGGGGGTTCGCGGTCCCTTCCATTAGGGGTCGGCGGCGCCGGATGGCACAACCCCTGAAACCGGCCCCGGGCGGCCGAGCCGTGGGAACCGCCCGGGAGAAAGCCGAAGCCGGGCGGTTAGCCTTCCAGCAACAGGGCTTCCGGGTCTTCCAGCAGTTCTTTGGTCCGCACCAGAAAGCGGACTGCTTCGCTACCATCGACGATCCGGTGGTCGTACGAAAGCGCCAGGTACATCATGGGTCGAATGACCACCTCGCCGTTTATCGCCACCGGCCGCTGCTCGATTTTATGCATCCCCAAAATACCCACCTGGGGCGCGTTTAAAATGGGCGTGGAGAGCAGCGAGCCAAACACGCCGCCGTTGGTAATGGTAAAGGTTCCGCCCCGCAGGTCGTCCAAGGTCAACGTGTTGGCGCGGGCCTTTACCGCCAGTTGCGCCACCTGTTGCTCGATTTCCGCGAAACTCAGCCGATCGGCATCGCGAATGACCGGAACCACCAACCCCCCGTCGGTGGACACGGCTATCCCGATGTCGTAATACCGCTTAAGAACCATCTGGGTGTCTTGAATTTCCGCATTGAGGCGGGGAATCGCCTTAAGGGCGGCAATCACCGCCTTGGTAAAAAACGACATGAAACCGAGGCCGACGCCATGCCGCTCTTTAAAAGAATCCCGGCGGCGCGAGCGGAGATCGAGGACGGCCGACATGTCCACCTCGTTGAATGTGGTAAGCATAGCCGCGGTCTGTTGTGCTTGAACCAGCCGGCGGGCGATGGTCAGACGGCGGGCGGACATCGGAACCCGTTCTTCATTGCGAGCGGACGGAACCGGGGGTGTCACCGGTTTGGCGGCGGGGGTTTCCCCGGCGGCGGGAGGAGCCGGCGCCGGTTGGGGCGGTGCCGGGGTGCCCGGGACACGGGAGAGGACATCCTGGCGGGTGACCCGCCCATGCGGCCCGCTGCCGGACACGGAATCAAGGGGCACGCCTTGTTCCCGGGCCAAACGCCTCACGTCCGGGGTGGCGCGGGCGGCGTCCGGTTCCGGTGCCTGGGGTTCGGCGGCGGACGTCTCCGTTGCTGATGCCAAAGAGGTCGCGGATTGCTCGGCGGAGGGGGCGATGGTAGCCAGGATGCTGCCCACGGCAACGGTTTCCCCTTCGGCGACCATGATCGCGCCGATTAGCCCGGGTTGCTCTGCCGACACTTCCAGATTGACCTTGTCGGTTTCCAGCTCGACAATGGGTTCTCCAACGGATACGCTGTCGCCCGCCTTTTTCAGCCAGCGGCCCACGGTGGCTTCGATGACCGACTCCCCGAGCTCGGGAACTCTGAGTTCAAACACTTAACGGGTCCCTCCCTGCGTTGACATGGTTGGTTGCAGCACAGCCTCCCGGATCAGGCGCGCCTGTTCTTCGGCGTGCATGTCCGCTTTGCCCTCTGCAGTCGCCGCGCGATCGGGCCGTCCGGAATACCGCAATGGCACCGCCCCTGGCAACTCGGCTTGGAGCCGGGGTTGGACAAACCGCCAGGCTCCCATGTTTTTGGGTTCCTCCTGCAGCCAGACTACTTCCTGGGTGTGCTGGTAGCGCGTACGAATCAGCTGGCCTACCCGGCGGTCAGGGAACGGATACAACTGTTCGATCCGGACCACGGCGACCTGTTCTTCGTTGGACCCGCCGGCCGCTAAGGCCTCCAGCCCCACCTTGCCGCTGCAAAAGACAATGCGGCGCACGGTGGCAGGGTCGACAATGGAGGGGTCATCCAAGACGGCATGAAATTCGCCCTGCACCAGATCGTCGAGGCTGGAGCCGGCCCACGGACTGCGCAGCAGGCTCTTCGGCGTCATGATGATGAGCGGTCGCGGGTCGTGGCGCAAGACGGCCGCCTGTTGACGCAGCACATGAAAATACTGGCTGGCCGTGGTGCAATTGGCGATGCGCAGGTTGTCTTCCGCGGCCAATTGCAAATAGCGCTCGAGACGCGCGCTGGAATGTTCCGGTCCCTGGCCTTCATAGCCATGGGGAACCAGCACCACCAGACCGGAGTGTTCCTTCCACTTGGCCCGGCTGGCGGCCAAGAATTGGTCGATTAGCACTTGGCCGGCATTGGCAAAGTCTCCGAACTGGGCCTCCCAAATCACAATGGCATGGGGGGCTTCAACGCTGTAGCCGTATTCGAAGCCGAGCACGCCGGCTTCCGACAAAGGACTGTTGTAGACCGCGAATCCGGCCTTGGCCTCCGGCAGGTGGTCCAGGGGCGTGTGCCGACGGCCGGTTTTGACATCGTGCAAGACCAGATGCCGTTGGCTAAAGGTGCCGCGTTCTGAGTCCTGGCCGGACAGCCGGATGGGAGTGCCGTCGGCCAAGATGGAGGCAAACGCCAAGGACTCGGCATGGGCCCAATCAATGCCGCCGGGCCGGTCAAGGTTGGCGCGGCGTTTGTCGAGTTGGCGCTCAAGTTTGGAGTGGCCGTGAAAACCGTCGGGACGCGCCAGCAGCGACTCGTTAAGCGCTCTCAGCGTGGCTTCCGGCACGGCCGTGGGCTCCTCCAGCGCGCTCCATCCATCCTCCCACAAAGGGTCGGCGTCGTCTTCCGGCTGGTGGTCCTTAAACGCTTCCTTGGCCTGGTTGAGACGGGTCTGGACCTCGGCTTGCATGTGGGAAATTTGTTCGTGGGTGAGCAGGTTGCGGCGGGCCAGCGACTCGCCGTAAAGCGCCCGTACCGTCGGGTGGGTGCCGATGGCGTCATAGAGGAGAGGTTGCGTAAACGAGGGTTCGTCGCCCTCATTGTGGCCCCATCGCCGGTATCCCACCAAGTCCACCAAAACGTCTTTGTGGAATTGCTGGCGATAGGCATAAGCCAGACGAATGACCGCCAGACAGGCCTCGGGATCGTCGGCGCTCACATGCACAACCGGGATTTCAAATCCCTTGGCCAAGTCGCTCGCGTAAAGGGTGGAGCGGCTGGCCTGCGGTTCGGTGGTAAATCCCAGTCCGTTGTTCATAATGATGTGCACCGTGCCGCCGGTATGGTATCCCGCCAGCCGTGACAGATTGAGCGTTTCGGCGACCACCCCTTCACCCGGGAACGACGCGTCGCCATGAATCAGCACGGCCAGCGCCCAGTCCGGGTTTTGGGTGGGATGGCCGGGTCGCAGCAGGTCTTCTTGGGCCGCTCGCGCCATCCCCTCGACAACCGGATCGACAAACTCCAAATGGCTGGGATTGTTGGCCAAGGTCAGCCGCACTTGCACCATCTCGACTTCGTGCAGGGTCTTGTGCGCGCCCAAATGATACTTGACGTCGCCCGTCCACCCCACGTTGATGCCATGGGATCCCTCGGAAGGTACCAGGTCTTTGTTGACCGCGGTATGGAATTCGGAAAAAATCTTACCGTAGGGTTTGCCCAGCACGTGCGCCAAGACGTTCAACCGACCGCGGTGCGCCATGCCCATCACCACTTCCCGGGTTCCGGTGTGAACTGCCAGGCTGATCAGCTCATCTAGCATGGGAACCAAGGTGTCGGTGCCTTCAATCGAGAAACGTTTTTGCCCGGGAAAAGCCGTATGCAAAAACCGTTCAAAACCCTCCACTTCGGTCAACCGGAACAGCAAGGCGCGCCGTTTGAGGTCGGTCAACGGCGGAAACAATTTGCCTGACTCCACCTGGTCGCGCAGCCATTCGCGCTCGTCAAAGTTGTGCACGTGACTGAAATCATATCCGATCGAGCCGGAATAAATGGCCCGCAGGCGGTTAATCGCCTCCAAGCAGTTGCCCGTCGAGGACGCTTGTTTGGGCCAAACGATGGTATCCGGTAAGGCGGCCAAATCCGCGTCTTGCAAGCCCAGCACTTCGGGATCGTCTACAACCCGGCGCGGCGAGACATTAAGCGGGTCCGACTGCGACTGCAAATGACCAAATTCCCGGATGTTGCGCGCGAGTTGCCGGGCCTTCACCACGTGGGCGATCAATCCCGAGTGAGAGGTGTCGGCAGTGGTCCGCACGGTCTCGGAGGTTGCGCCGGTTAATAGTTGCAATGTCTGCGGGCCCCATTGCCGAAAGAACTCGCGGGTGTTTTCATCCACCGCTAGCGGGTCGGTTTGATAGCGTTCATACAGTTCAAGCGCGTAACCCGCGTTAGGTCCATACAAGCTTTGGACCAGCGCTCGTGGGTCCTGCAGTAGGTCTGCCAAGTTTGTTCGCCTCCCGTGTGACCCGACTGGCCGGCCGTGCGGAAGACGGGTAACTGGTCAGCTGTGCGGCCAAGCTGCCTGCCTCCCCGGGGCGGTCGTGCGGGTACCGCATGCTCGGCCGATGCCGAGCGTCAATGGATGCCATGGCTATCATAGCAAAAAAACCGGAAGCGATCCCACAATTCATGGCTGCTATCAATTTTGGCCGGATGCCCCGGATTTGATGCCCGGCTGGCTCCATAATGTGTCAGTGTTGGCGCAATGCGGTGAAAATGGCGGCTGGTGGGACCACGGCGCGAGTTGGGGAATAACCGGCGCAATCGTTTTCCGGCGGAAGGAACCCGGTGTCAACGGCAATCAAGACGGTTGTGGCAATGTGACAGCCTGGCCGTCCCCGTGGTACAACTAGCCAGCGCCTGAAACGGCGCCATATTTTGGCCCGACGCATGTTTTCATCACCAAACACGGGTTAACGCAGCGCATGGCGAGCCGGGCCGGACCCGGCACCGGGATTAAGTCTGCGGGCGCTGGCGTAAACGAGGAGGGATCATGGCAGTGAAAGCGATACTGACCGGATTGGGCATGGCCGCTCTCGTGGCCGCCGGTCACCCAGCCTATGCGGCGTCGGTCCCGACCGCTTCGGCCGCGACCACGACTCAGCAACTCGAAACGCTGCATCCGGCGATGCAACAAGCCTTGGCGTTTGGAGATGGCGGGCATTGGGTGATGACCTTGCAGGCCGATTTGAATTTGCTGGGATTCAGCGCGGGACCGGTGGACGGTGTGTTCGGACCGAAGACCGAAAACGGGGTGGCGGCTTTTCAGAGGGCGAACCGCTTGCCAGCCACCGGGACGACCAATGCGTTGACCTGGCAGGATATCCTAGCCGGATTTCAGATGGTCCCGCCGGCCGCGGCTTTGGCCGGCGGGACGGCGGTGCCCTCCCCCGTCAAGACCCTGGACGGGCACCCAGTGCTGGCCGCGTATCAGGTGCTGGCGACGGCGTATGGTCCGAGTCTAAAAGACAACTATCCATACGGACCCACCGACGTCTTTGGACAACCCTTGCATGCCGGAATGATCGCGGTGGATCCGGCTCTTATTCCCTTGAAATCCACCGTCTACGTGACGGGCTACCAGGACCCATACTTGCCGGCGGGAGGTTTTTGGGGACAAGCGATGGATACCGGCGGGGCGATTGTGGGCCATCGGATCGACATTTTCATGAACCAGGCACCCCAAATCGTTTCCAATTTTGGTGTGCAACCAACCACCGTTTACGTTTTGGGCCAATAATGCCCGGCCCGACGGGTTTTCCCCGTCGGGCTTTTGCAGTACGCTGGGAGCGGTACCAGCAGTGTTTCTGACGATCGCGGCGGAATAAAGGAATGACGACGGTGTGGGCCCAGATGGGAATCATGTTCTCGAGTCTGTTTTTGGTGGAGTTGCCCGATAAGACCTCGCTGGCCGCCATTACCTTGGCCGCTCGGGGACGGGCGCTGGAGGTCTGGCTGGGGGCGAGTGCCGCTTTGATTGTGCAAACCGCCGTTGCCGTGGCGTTTGGCCGTGTGCTGGCGTATTTGCCGGTGCTCTGGGTGCATGTCGGGGAGGCCCTGCTGTTTATCGGATTTGCGGTCTGGGTGTGGCGAGCGAGTGCGGAAAATGAGACGCTCGGCGCGCGCTCCCAGCAACCAGGCCGGACTGCGGGGAGGGCCTTTCTGGTGGTGTTGGCCGCGGAATTCGGGGATTTGACGCAATTCGCCACTGCGGGTTGGGCGGCCCGCTTCCCGACGCATGTGCTGTTAGTGGGGGTGGTGGCGGCTATTGCCTTGGTAACCGCCAGTGCGCTCTCGGTGACTGCGGGGCAATGGCTTTTGCGCGTCATTTCTGCCCGATGGCTGCAACGGGCGGCCGCGCTGATTTTTTTGGGGGTCGGCGTGGCAAGCGTCATGCAAGCAGGGTTTTAGGGCACCCCGGAAGAGGTTGCGGTACTGTTGCGGGAGGCCTGGCGCACGATGTCTTGAGCGATGCCGGTGGCGTTGGCCGCGAGCGGAGCGGTGACGGTGACCACTTCGCCTTGGCCGGAGGCGGTGACATTGATGAACCCCGATTGCACACTGTCGCGGTGCGAAAGGGTGTACAGCAGGGAATGATCGTTTAACCAGCGTGCCGATGCCCCTGACGGCAACAGCGCGCCGGGAGTAAAGGGCCCCGCTATCTTGCCGCCCGGCACGGCCGTCAGCGCGGCGGCCGGCCAGACCTGATAACGGGCGCTCTCTTGGGGGTTTTGCGGATTGACCGCCAGCGCTGCTTGGGAACTGAATTGGCGGATGTTCCAGCTGCCGGGCACGGCCATCACCGGTTGGTTGTTCAAAAAGACCCACTGCCATCCCGGTGGCGGGGTGGTGAGCTTAGCCGTGGAACCGCCCCAGTCGGCGGCTAAAATGGGCAGGGCTGCCGCCGAAGGAATGCCGGCGAAGGTCGCAGAATGCCCGGAAGCCAAGTTGACGGTCTCCGCTCGGCCCGTGCCTGCAATCCACCAGGCGACGCGGCTCTGTCCGTAAATGAAAGGCGCGTTGCCCAGCGACGGGTTCCAGTGCCAAAGACGATGCGTCCTGCCGGAATAGAGATCGACGGCATACAATTGGTCCGGCTGGCTGGCTCCGGGCACGGGATTGGCCACGATCAAGGCAAAATTTCCGGTAACCCCGGCGATGGTCATTCCCCCCAACTGCCGCCCCGACCACGCGGCTAAGCGACCGTTGTCGCCCACAATCCGGGTGGCGCCGGGTACCGGTGCCAGGTCCAGATGCCATTTGGTGCTGCCCGGCGTCCAGCCTGGCGGCACTAGATACAAAATGCCCCAGGGTGTATCGGTCACACTGGCAGGGCTGCTGACGCGCGCTCCCGGGGCGGCTTGCAGCCAAAACACCCGTCCGTCCCGCACCGGCAGGGCCGGCTTGGACAAAAGCGCCGGCTGGGCCACCACCGCGGGCTTGAGCGGGGCCGCGCGGCGGCTCGTCGGCGTGGGCGAGGAAAACGGAGCGGGGCGGGCATGGCCGACGGTGAGCGACAGCGCAATCAATCCGAGGGTCATGCCGCCCGCCACCCGTTGCATCGCCGCGCCTCCCCTTCCGCTGAGCTGGTCGCTGTTCGTCGTTATTTAAAGATGCAACGCCGCGCCAGGGCTAGGGGTTACGCGCCGGAACATGATATTCTTAACATATTGCAGGAAGTTCGGCTGGCTAAGGGATGAGGGGATGTAACCTTTTTCGCTGCACGGCGTTTTGCGGATGAATGGAAAAAGGGGTTGTGACCAACGGACGCGCGCGACGAGGAGCGTTTTGGCCAGTTTATGCAGATGTATGGCGACAGGGCATTGCGCTATGCCTATGTCAGCTTGCGGTCTCGCGCGGACGCCGAGGATGCCGCGCAAGAAGCGTTCGTCCGCTTGTGGCGACATTGCGGACGCCGCGGGGTGCAGACGCTCACGCCTGCGCTGTTGTTTCATACGGTGACGAATCTGTGTCGGGATCGCCTGCGCTACCTAAAACGGCATCCGGAAGACCCCACCGATTGGCTGGAAATGACGGCGGGCCATTTGGATGAACCGGACTTGCCCCACGATATGGCCGTCTGGGACGCGGTGCAGGGGTTGGCCGTTGCCGAGCGGCAGTGCGTTATGCTGTTTTACTATATGGACCGTTCGCTCAAAGAGACCGCCGCCGCGCTGGGGGTCAATGAACAAGTGGTCAAGACGCGCCTCTATCGCGCCCGCCAGCATTTGAAACCGATTCTTGAACCCGCCTGGAAGGAGAACCTGGTATGAGCGACGATGTGGACCAACGGATCGGGGAAGGCATAGACCGTGTGCTCGGGGATCACATGGGCCTTCATTGGGATCGTGATTGGCATCCCGGCCGGGTGGTCCGCCATCGACGGCGTCAGCGCTGGGGGATCGCTGCTGCGGGCCTGGCAGCCGCGCTGGGGGTGCTGGCGGCACCCGTCACGGCTCCTGTGCATCATGCGCATGACGCCCTGCTCCCTTCCTCGCTGGCCGCTCCGCGCATTCCCGCTGGGGTTAGGCGGGTGCTGGCCGCCTTGGGCGATGCCCATCCGCTGGTGGACGGCATGGCGCCGGTGTACGCGTCGTATCCGGTGGCGGTTCCCACCGGCCGCAACTATGCGTTTAGCGGCCCGTTTCGTTGGCACGGGTTGTCGGCCAATTCCGTCTCGATTCAGGTCAACAACCGTCAAACGGTGTTGGGCGGGTTGCTTTTTGCCCAGGGACAACCCGTTTACAGTTTTTCTGGCGCGTCTCCGACCGGGGGGACGCCCATTGCGCCGCCTGCTTTGGGCACGTCCGTGTATGGGCAGTGGATCCAAGGGGGGCAAACCCCCATTTCCGGCTTTTCCGCCGCCGGATCGCATGTCTATTTGACCCGAGGCAACACCTGGGCGGACATTGTGGGCGGCGCCAAGACCTATTGGGCGGTGTCCCCGGGGCAACCCGCCGCCACCGTCACCGACCAAATCGCCGGTTTGCCGGCCCAGCCCAACCAGGCGGTGCTGATGGAAGAAGGCGCTTCCGGGTTGAGCCGGGGGTTTGTCACCCAAAATGGTGGGCGGACCTGGAGCCCCTGGGCGATGGGGGCGAACACGGTGTCCGACTTGATCGCGATTCATTCGCGGTATTGGGCGATTGTCAATGGCACCTTGGCGGAAAGCTCATCGGGTTCGCGGTTTGTGCCGGTGCTTTCCCTAAACACCAACCGTTGGCAAGTGGACACGTTTGCGGTTAACCCCGCCAATCCCCAAATGGCGGCGGTGGCGCTGATTCCGATTTCCGGGGATGGGATCGGACCGGTGCTAGAGACCTTCACGGGCGGAAAGACTTGGCAGGTGCTCCCCCACTTTCCTCCGTTCGGAGCCGCTCCGTCCAGCATGGCCATGACGGCCAGCGGCGACATTGCCGCCCTGGTCAATCTGTCGAGTCCGGTTTTGGTGACCTATCGGCCCAGCGCACAGCAGTGGCAGGTATTGCCGGTGCCTGTTGCGCGCAGTGTGCTGGGGGTGGGGCAACTGGCCGAGGACCCGCAGGCAAACCTCCTCTACGGCGCCCCCGGCGGCACGATCTACCGGTGGGTGGCGGCACAACAGCAATGGCAGGTGATCAAGCCGCCAAGCGGAGCCCAACTGTCGACCGCGCCTGCCACCCCATTACAGGCGATTGGCACGCAACAGATCTTGGCCGGATACGCGACCGGATGGTACATCTTTTACATGCCGCCCGCGGCGACCGCGAATGCGGGCCGATAAGCGCGGATACCCTGAGCGGTCAGACCCGGCGGGTATCCGCTGTCAGCGGTGTTTTACACCCGCTCTAAAATCGTGGCGACCGCCATCCCCCATCCGATACACATCGTAACCAGCGCATAGCGCCCCCGCAGTCTTTCCAGTTGGTTGATTGCGGTGAGCACGAGCCGAGCTCCCGAAGCGCCTAACGGATGTCCCAAGGCGATGGCTCCCCCGTTGGGGTTGACCCGGCTCCAGTCGGGATGATATTCCGCTTCCCAGGCCAGTACCACCGATGCGAACGCCTCGTTAATCTCAATCACATCCATATCGTCCAGACGAAGATCGGCCTTGGCTAGCACCCGGGCCGTTGCCGGAATGGGCCCAGTCAACATAATCACCGGGTCGACACCTACTACCGACATGGCCACCACCCGAGCGCGGGGTTTTAAGCCGTAGCGGCGCAACCCGCTTTCCGATGCGACCAACATGGCGGCCGCACCGTCGCTGATTTGACTCGAGTTCGCGGCGGTAATCTTGCCGTCGGGTTTGAAGGCGGGTCGAAGCGACGCCATTTTTTCGATGGTGGTGTCGGCCCGCGGCCCTTCATCCTGGGCCAAAGTCACCTCATCGCCGGTGGGCCCTGTAATGGCGACTGGAAAAATCTCCCGCTCAAAGAACCCGGCGGCCTGCGCCGCCAGCGCTCGCTGATGGCTTTGCAGTGAATACCGGTCCAGTTCATCGCGCGACAGTTTCCACCGTTCGGCTATGAGTTCGGCGGATAAACCCTGCGGGATCATGTTGTACTGGGCCAGCAACTGCTCACTAAAAGATGAACCGTCGGACCCCATTGGCACCCGCGACATCGATTCCACGCCCGCAGCAATGACCAAGTCGTGAACGTCGGCGCGAATCGCCTGCGCCGCTTGATTCACCGTTTCGAGGCTCGACGCGCACATCCGGTTGACCGACACCCCGGGCACCTCAACCGGAAAGCCCGCAATGAGCGGGGCTAAGCGTCCAATGTTGAAACCTTGTTCCCCGACCTGAGTGACACAGCCCAGCCGCACATCTTCTACCGCGGCCGCCTCGATCTGGGTCTGCTCGAGCAGGGCGCGGAGCGTCAGCGCCGCCAAATCGTCCGGACGGATCCCGGATAATCCGCCCTGACGTCGGCCAAAGGGTGTTCGCAGGCCGTCTACGATAAATGCCTCACGCATAAGTTTTCCCCGTTTCCGTGGAGATGTCCGCCTGGCGGCGTTTTGCTGTCGCGGCTGGCTATCCGATCAAGGATTGCAGCCGCAGCGCCATTGACATGTCACCCGCCACCGACAACTTTCCACTCATAAAGGCCGTCATCGGATTCAGCCGGCCTTGTGCCAACTCCTTAAAATCCTGAGCGTCCATGGTGACGGTCACACCCGCCGAAAGTATGGTGCCTTCGGATATCCGCGCGCCGTTCTCATCGACCGTAACCCAGTACTGGGCGGCATCATCACCGGTCAGATTGAACTGGTAGGTTCCTTGCGAATTGGTGAGCTGACCGGTTTTTTCAGCCAGACGCCCCTGCAATTCGGCAAATACTTCGCGAGTGGTCATCGATTCCCCTCCTTGTGCTGTGTCAGCGCACCGTGTTTCCCGACCCCGGCGTGCCGCGCGGACCGGCGCTGGGCGACGGCCGGTTACATCATGCGGGTCATGACCCGCTTTTGAATTTGGCTGGTGCCCTCATAGATGGACATGATCTTGGCGTCGCGGAACCACTTTTCCACGGGATAATCGCGCATGTACCCGTTGCCTCCCAGAGTTTGCACCGCTTGCGTCGTGACTTCCATCGCCATGTCCCCGCAAAAAGCTTTGGCCATGGACCCTTCCAAATTACACGACAGATGTTGATCCCCTAACCACGCCGCACGATAAGCCAGCAGCCGGCCCGACTCGATTTTGATCAGCATGTCGGCCAACGGAAAGGCCACGCCTTGATTGTAATAGACCGGATGGCCGAATTGGACCCGCTCCTTGGCATACTTTAGGGCATATTCGTAGGCCGCGCGGGCAACCCCGACGGCCGCGATGGCTACCGTTGGCCGTGAATGCTCGAGCATTTTCATCGCGCCGACAAATGCCAGATTTTCCGGCCCCAACCGGTTTTCTTCGGGAACGCGGACGTCCTCGAAGCGCACCTCGGCGGTGTGACTGGCGCGCAAGCCAAGTTTTTTAAACTTTTTGCCGGACGAAATGCCCGCCGTCTGCTTATCCATCACAAAGGCGGAGACGCCGGCATAGCCCGCCGTCGGATCAGTCTTGGCGAAGACCACATAGACATCGGCGATTCCGCCGTTGGTAATAAAGGTTTTGGCGCCGTTAATGACATAGTGGTCGCCGTGTTTGACAGCGCGGGTCGTCATCGCCACCACGTCCGAGCCGGCATTGGGCTCGGTCAAGCACATCGCGCCCAAACGCACCTGGTTGGGATCGGTAAATAGGGGAAGCCAGCGTCTTTTCTGTTCGTCCGACCCCATTTCCAATATCGGCAGGGCTGCCAGACCAATGCCTCCCATGGCGGTGGCGATGCCCGCGCATCCCCAAAACAATTCTTCGCCTACCACCAATTGGTTGACCAAGCCGGACAAACCGGCTCCGCCGTACTCTTCCGGAATGGCGTAGGACAACAATCCCGCCGCGGCGGCCTTCTCGAGAACGGGCCACGGCGTTTCTTCGAGTTCATCATAATGGGCGGCCACCGGGCGCATCTCGCGCTCGGCGAAGCCGTGGGCCCATTCGCGCAACTCAAGTTGGTCGGTGGTCAATGCGAAATCCACCTGACCTCCCCCTCTCTAATGTTGCATCCGTCATTAGTTTACCATGGCAATCTTTTAGTTGAAAGCGCCCGCCATAATTTTCTCGGCTAAAAGAGCAGCTTCTCCAATACCGGCAGCGGGGGTGCGCCATGGCTCAGCACCGAGTCGTGAAACCGGCCCAGTCGGAAGGCGGGCTCCCTGCGGGCGCGCTCGCGAAGTCGCAGGAACTCCAGCTTGCCTAACGTGTAAATGAGGTAGAAGGGGTCCATCGTGCCGCGCAGGGCCTCGCGGCGGGCGTTGACCGGCGCCATCAGGCACTCGGTTTCGAAGAACGCTTGCGCCGCGTCGAGCGTCATGTCTCCGGCATGCAGCCGGATCGCCACAATAAAGCGTCCGACCCGTTCCAACGCCTCCATCGTCTGCATCAGACGCATTTGCGGTTGGCCGTCGCCATAACCCTCCTCGACCAGCATTTCTTCTACGTAATGCGCCCACCCTTCGATGAAGGCGTTGGAGGGGAGAACCTTGCGGATGGTACTGCGACCGCGGGGAAAATGCAAAAACTGCACGAAGTGTCCGGGATAGACCTCGTGCGCGGAAATGATGCGCGTGGCCCAGTGATTGTAACCCCGCAGATGGCCTTCGATATCGGACGCCGGCCAATGCGGGTCGGGCAAGGTCACCTGGTAGTAGGCTTGGGTGGTCAGCGGTTCGAACGGGCCCGGCGGGTCAATTGAGGCAAATGTGGTCATTCGCAGAAACGGGGGAGTTTGCACCACCTCGGGATGGGCGACGGGTGGAATCGTCATCAGATCGCGCGTCCGGCAAAACGACTCGAGTTCACCCAATACCTTGGCCACATAGCCCAGTAGATGCTCGGCGGACGGATGCCGCGCACCGACTTCGTGCAGCACCTGCTGCGGCGTCTGGCCCGGCGCGATGGCACCGGCCGCTGCCGAGAAGGCATCCTTTAGGCGATCCAATTCCGCATAGCCCTGCCGCAAGAGTTCCGGCAAGGGGATGCTAACCGCCTCTTGCAGGGCCAATCTCTCGCTGTAACGGGCTTCGCCGAGACGGAAATCGCCTTGAGCGCGGGGCCGCAGCTCATCGCGCAAGTACTGCGCGAAGGCGCCATAAGCTTTTCCAGCCACCTGACCGGCCTCCGCGACCGCCGCGGCTTCGCGAGGCGCGGCGGCGAAGGCCGCCGGGATGAGGTCGGTTAAGAGGGGGATGGTGGCTTGGAATTGCGCGATGGCGACATCGACAAAGAGCGCTGGCGGATTGTCCAGTGCGGCGCGGGCGGCCGCCAGCAGGCGGGGCACTTCGCGCAGGCGATTGGCCGCCTGCCGGGCGCGCTCGGCGAGCGGAGCATACTGTCGCCTGGCCACCGGCAACAGGCTTCCGCTAATTACGCTGTTCCACAGATTCGGATCGTGCGACTCGGGATGGTCGCGGCTTTCGTCAAGCCAGAGGCTTTGTAACTGTCCCCCCAAGACCGTCCAGTCGGCGCTGTCGGCGGGGCTCAGGGCCGCCGGGTTGAGGCCTTTTAGCCGTTCGAGCGCGCCGGCCAGGGCATGGGCGAAACGGGTGCGGGCCAGAGAATCGGTGGGCGGCATCAGGTCGTCCCATTGGTGCAAGCCGAGCGACGTCGCCCAAAAGGGGTAATATTCCAGAACTTTCGGCAAAATGTCGCGCGCGACGGCGCGTAGACCCGGGTGGGTGGGCAGTCCCTCGTCAAACCCTTGCGATGTCATATGAGCCTCCTTGTGGTAGGGTTGGCCAACCCGCCAGCGGCTGTCGGCTAATGCTTGGCGCAATCCGGATGGACGCGATCGGGCGGCCGACGCCAACCCCGACGCAATCCGGCAACCGGTGCGGCCCGGCAGATGGCGACGAAAACGGCCCCCAGCGCCTTTGCCCGCCAGCAGACCCAGCGCAAGACTACCACCTCCACAAGGAGGATGGGCCGATAGGCGGCGGCAGGCAGCGGCCGCGGCCAGGCACCCCTGCGGGGCGCGGCGCTGGCACCGGTTTTGGCGGCCGCGAGCCAAGCCATGATTCCGGTCACTCCGACGTCGGTCGCGATGATGGCCGGCGTCCGGAAAGAAACCGCTGCACCCCCGCGCTCCGGGGCGACCGTCGCGCAGCGCGAGGCGAATACCAGGATATCGGCTAGGACGGCGGTGACCTGACGCATTGCGGTTTCCCCCATGTCCGTGTTGCTATGGTACAATATCCCACAGAAGATTGGGAGGTGGGCCATGCCACGGCAGACCAACCAGCAATGGCGAATCGTCGACTTTATTCGCGGCTATGTCGCAGACCATGGGTATCCGCCGTCGGTGCGGGAAATTGCAGCCGGCGTCGGACTGCGGTCAACGGCGAGCGTGGCGCGCCATCTCAAGGCGTTGGAGGCCGCTGGCCACATCTCGCATCCGCCGCTTAAACGGCGGGCGTGGACCGTGGAACCCGCGCTGGCATCCCCCACCCTGCGTGTTCCTTTGGTTGGCAAAATCACGGCGGGCCTTCCCATCTTGGCCATCGAGCAACAGGAGGATATGCTGACCTTGCCCGCTATGTTGTTTCGCCGCCGGCCCGACTACGTGTTGCGGGTTGTCGGCGATTCCATGGTCGAGGCCGGGATCGAGGATGGCGACATGGTTGCGGTTCAGTCAACCACGATGGCTGACAATGGCGCTATCGTCATTGCCCTGTTGGGCGATGAGGCGACCGTCAAGTATTTAGAGCGGTTGCCCGACACCATTCGCTTGCTGCCGGCCAATCCCCGGTACGCCCCCATTGAGGATCCCGGCATTCAAGTGCTGGGGGTGGTGGTGGGCTTGGTGCGCAGCTATTAGAGCGCCGCCAAGGCGGCGTCTGCCGCCAAAACCGCGTGCCAGCGTGACAACCCGCCTTGAAGGTATACGCGATAGGGCGGGCGCAGCGGGGCATCGGCAGATAACTCCAGCGATCCTCCGGGGACAAACCCCCCAGCGGCCATAATAACTTCATGATCGTAACCCGGCATGCGCCACGGCTCGGGATGGGCCATGGCATCAACCGGGGAAACGGCTTGCACGGCTCGGCAGAACCGCATCACCCGTTCGGCGGAACCCACGTCAATGGCGGTGACAATATCGTGCTGCGGGTTGCCGGGCGCGGGACTCACCCGATATCCTGCCCGGTCGAACAGATAGCGGGCGTAGATGGCCCCCATCAAGGCTTCTCCGACCAGAGTCGGGGCCATAAACCAGCCTTGTGCCATAAGACGTTGATAAGAGCCGGTGGGGCCGATCTCCAGTCCCAGCGACGGAGCGAACAGGGCGTCCGCGACCTGTTCCACCAGATGCCGGCGCCCCGCGACATACCCGCCGGTGGGCGCGATCCCCCCGCCCGGATTCTTCAGCAGGCTGCCCGCCGCCAGGTCGGCTCCCCAGTGGGTCGGTTCTTCAGTTTCGGTGAATTCTCCATAACAGTTGTCGACCACCACCGTCGCCCCCAGCCGGTGGGCTTGATCGGCGATGGCGGCCAGTTGCGCCGGGCCCCAGGCCGGCCGCTCCTGGTATCCGCGGGACCGCTGCGCATAGACCACCGTGGGGCCAGGTTGGTGGGCCGCGCTCGACCAATCCGGAGCCCCTTCGGCGGAAAGTCCCAGCGTGGCGACGGTAACCCCCAAATCCGGCAGGCATCCGCGCCCGGGTCCGTAAAGGAAACGATTGAGCGTGTCGTATACCGGTCCTCCGGCAATCCAAAGGGTGTCGCCCGGGCGCAGCAAACCCCGCAGCACGGTCGTCAGGACATGCGTCCCCGAGGCCCATTGCGAGCGCACCAGGGCCGCCTCCGCTCCAAATAGGCGGGCCACTAGGCGGTCAAGACGTTCACGCCCGCGGTCATCGTAACCGTAGCCGGCCGTTCCCGCCAGGTCGGGAGCGGTCAGTCCGCTTTCCGAAAAAGCGTGGATGACCCGGGCGGCGTTGTCGGCCACGATAGCCGTGATCGGCTCCCAAGCGCGTTGAATGGCTGGATCAATGGTCATGGCGGTCTCCTCTTCCCCAGGCGATGGGGTGCAAAACCATCACCGGAGGGATTGTATCATGGGACGTTGGGAAACGGGAACTCCGCGGTGCGAAAGGCCTGGCCACGGGCGCGGGTTTCACGCCAACGCCGGGTTAGGCCAGATGCCGGAAAACAAAACTCTTCACTTCGCGAAATCCGCGCCGGGTTAGGGCCGATATCCCCAGCACGGGCAACCCGCGATAACGGTCGCGAACCAGGCGCAACCCGTCGGCGGAGCCCGGAGCATCCATTTTATTGGCAAGGATGGCGTAGGGACGGTTTGGCGATGCGTAGCGGACAATTTCATCATCTACCGCCCCCAGAGCCTCCACCCGGTCGGTATGAACGGCGCAGGCGTCCACCAGATGCAGCACCAAATGCGAATGACTCAACCGGTCGAGGGTGTCCGCCATGGCCCGGCGGACCATCAGTTGATCGTGGATCCCCTCGCTAATGCCAACCGTATCCACCAGGGTCAGTGTGCGTCGGCTCTTGCCGTCAGCCAGCTCGATGGCTATCAGATGGGCCACCCCGGTGCGATGGGGCGCTCGCGAGACCAGTTGATGGCGGGCGCGCTCCAGGGGCAAGCGTTGATGATGAGCCCCGCCTTCCCCATCCGTCACCTCCAGGCGTATTTCCTTAAGTCCCAGATAGGCAGCGAAATTTAAGACAAAGAGGGATTTGCCGGCGTTGGGTTTGCCGATCACCAAGGCGTTCACCTATAAGCTCCCTTCAAAATCCGCCCAGGTCAAGAGCATCAGATCGCTACGGCTTAGGTTGGGCAAGGGACTTAAGCGAACGGCTTGCTGCCGGATTGCGCGTTCCAGAAGATTGCGCACCAAGCGCGCGTTGCCCGCGTTGGCATGCCAAAATCCCGCCCGGCTCGCCAGGTACTGGGTCAAACGGGCTTGGGCCTCAGCATCCAGGTGATATTGCCGGTCCTCCAACATAAGACGGCAAATGGCTACCAGTTCCGCCGGCCGGTAGTCCGGAAACGTGAGGTGAATGGGAAAGCGCGAGAGCAGACCCGGATTGGAGGCCATGAGCCAGGCCATCTCATCCGGGTATCCGGCCAGGATGAGAATGAACTCGTCGCGATGGTTCTCCAATGCCGCCACCAACGTGTCGATGGCTTCTTTTCCGAAGTCCTTGTCCCCACCCCGCGCCAAGGCATACGCTTCGTCCACAAACAGGATCCCGCCTAACGCCCGCTTGATGGCGTCACGGGTTTTCTGAGCGGTGTGGCCAATATACTCCCCGACCAGATCCGCTCGCTCCACCTCCACCAAGTGTCCCTTGGGGAGGACATCGAGCGCTTGCAAGAGACGTCCCAGGACCCGCGCCACGGTGGTTTTGCCGGTGCCTGGTGCCCCTTTGAAGACCATGTGGAGCATTTGCGACTCGGTCCGCAGGCCAACGGCGGCCCTCCGGCTCTGGATATCGATGAAGGCGCGCAATTCGGCAACGAGCTGCTTGACCTCCGCCAAACCGACTAAGTTGTTGAGCTCCGCCAGGATGTGGTCAATCCGATCGGGTGACGCGCCGGGCGCATCTGGTCGCCCGGGCGCGGCATGCCGCTCGATTCGCGCCAAGTGCCGGAGGGCAGCATCGGGCGTCAGGCGGCCACTCTCCAGCCAATGCAGCACTTCGCGGGTCGAAAGCGGATCGGAATGATCGGAGGGCAACACCGACGCAGGCATGGGATCATTCCTTTCCAAGGGACCCCGAAGTGAGGTCCCGGCCGTGTTGGTTGGCCCCTCTCCCGGGATGCGGGAGGCGGCGCCTGTTAGTTATATATGCGTCACGGCGGGGCAAATCTGCCTGTCCGGGGGTTAAGCCCGTACGGTCTTCTGGCGGTAAAATGCCTTTAATCCCCGGCACATCAGCATTGGTGGAACCATCGCGCAGGCGGCTCCCTGGATTCCCCCGGAAATTGGTGCGATGGTAAGAAAACGCGCCATCGGCGTGAACGAGGCGGTGGCAGGGTTGGCGCTGTCTAGGGCACTCCCGCTGCCCCCCCCCGCCCTGGCTGAATACCCTAGAAACGCAACCGGGTTGATGGGGACTCCGCCATCCTTACGCCGCTTAGCGACACGCCGTGATATGACGCGCCATCACCACGCCCCACTCCATCCTGCCCATCGGGTTAACGGCTTGGGCCCGGTAATTCCCCACCGTGCGCATCGTGCCCTGGGGCATCCCGCTCGGCAGCCAGAGCCCGCACTTGCTCAGCGGTTCCCATTCACTAAGACGGCCGCGAGGAACACCGAGGGCCCCGGCCGTATGGTTTTCGGCTCGGGGCCCGCCGCGTTCCTCTGTCGCCTACGCCGGGTTGGCGGGGATCGCGACTATTGGTAGATCTGACTGCCGGTTCGCCGAAACTCCTCGGACTTTTCGGCCAGACCCTTTTGCAACGCGTCATCGGGAGACAACCCCTGGGATTGGGCGAAATCGCGGATATCCTGGGTGATCCGCATGCTGCAGAATTTCGGACCGCACATTGAGCAGAAGTGCGCCGTTTTGGCGGGCTCGGCCGGCAAGGTTTCGTCGTGATATTCGCGGGCCCGCACCGGATCCAGCGAGAGATTGAATTGATCCTGCCAGCGAAACTCAAAACGCGTCTTGGATAAGGCGTCGTCGCGCCCTTGCGCGCCGGGGTGACCCTTAGCCAAATCGGCGGCGTGGGCCGCAATCTTATAGGCAATCAGGCCGTCTTTGACGTCGTCCTTGTCGGGCAGTCCCAGGTGTTCCTTGGGCGTGACATAACACAGCATGGCGGTTCCCAGCCAGCCAATCATGGCCGCCCCAATAGCTGAGGTAATGTGGTCGTAGCCGGGGGCGATGTCGGTCGCCAAGGGCCCTAAAGTGTAAAACGGCGCGTCGTGGCAGACTTGCATCTCGCGTTCGACGTTTT
Organism: Bacillota bacterium; assembly: GCA_021797825.1. Classification (GTDB taxonomy): domain Bacteria; phylum Bacillota; class Sulfobacillia; order Sulfobacillales; family Sulfobacillaceae; genus JAJZZA01. The sequence continues at coordinate 50,452 of JAJZZA010000003.1, forward strand.
CACGGATTTTGTTGAGCGGAACGTGGCCCGGACCTTCGATCATGACCTGTACGTCATGGCGCCAGGCGATCTCGGTCAGTTCGCCGAGGGTGTCGAGTTCCGCAAACTGGGCGGCATCATTAGCGTCGGCGATCGAACCGGGACGCAGTCCGTCTCCCAGCGAAAAGGCCACGTCGTACGCCTGCATGATTGCGCAGATGTCCTCAAAATGCGTGTAGAGGAAGTTTTCCTGATGGTGCGCAAGACACCACGCGGCCATAATCGACCCTCCCCGTGACACAATTCCGGTGACACGGCTGGCGGTAAGGGGAATGTGCGCGAGGCGCACCCCAGCGTGGATGGTGAAATAGTCGACGCCTTGTTGCGCCTGCTCGATGAGGGTATCCCGGTAGATTTCCCAGGTTAGATCTTCTGGACGTCCGGCTTTTTCCAGCGCCTGATAGATGGGCACCGTTCCCACCGGCACCGGCGCATTGCGCAGAATCCATTCACGGGTGGTGTGGATGTACTTCCCGGTTGAGAGATCCATGACGGTGTCCGCACCCCACAAGGTGGCCCATGTCATTTTTTCGACTTCGTCTTGGATAGACGAATGCACGACGGAATTCCCGATATTGGCATTGACTTTGACCAAGAAATTCCTGCCGATGATCATGGGTTCGGCTTCAGGATGGTTGATGTTGGCCGGAATAATCGCCCTCCCCGCGGCGACTTCCCGGCGCACAAATTCCGCATCCAGGTTTTCACGCACCGCGATAAACTCCATCTCCGGGGTGACAATGCCGCGCCGCGCATAAGCCAACTGGGTTACGCTGTGGCCGGCACGCGCACGCAGGGGCTGGCGGGTCAAGTCGGGAAATCCGGCAGGGGCGTGTTCATGCCGCCCAAACCCGTCGTCCGCGGGGGTGCGGGGCCGTGCCGGCACGGGCTCGACGTCCCCGCGTTCCTGAATCCAGGGTGTCCGTAGCGCGGGCAGTCCCCGGCTCAAGTCAACCTGGTAATCCGGGTCGGTGTAGGGACCGCTCGAGTCGTAGACCAGAACCGGCGGGTTGGGCACGTCGCCCCGATGGGTGGATGTCGGGCTTAAGCTGATTTCTCGCGCCGGCACCCGAATATCCGGGCGTGTTCCCGTCCGGTACACCTTGCGGCTGTTGGGGTAAACCTGCGTGGTGCGATGCTCTATGGACAATGGCGACTTGGACATCGGAACCCTCCTTCAGGAATGTGGTCAAGAGCCGGCTTTGCCACCTACGGCGGGCGTCTGCCAGGAAGGGGGGTGGGGCGGCGGGTTCTCGCTTGATCCCGCCTGTTAGGGAACCTCTCCCTCCGCTGGCATTACCCAGATCAGGTGAACGGTCGGCGGGACCCCCCCGCCCTCTCAGCCCGAGAATTCGAGCTCCCGTGCGCCGGCCACGTACGCCTGCGTCTAATGCTTAACGTATCATGACGGGGGACTGCGGGCAACCGCCGGCGGCGTCGCCAGATCAAAAAATCATCCATCCTCACCCCTCTCTTCACAGGCAATATCTGCCAACGAGCGCATATGATGTCTAGGACAAACCCTTTCGTAGAGGAGATGGATGATGGCTGCTTTCCCTTTGATACCTGGGCGTTGGCGCTGGCAGGGCATCCTGCGCCGAATGTTGGCGGTAACCGCCGTGGCGTGGCTGTTGGTCGTGGGTTTGGCCCAAACCGGGCGTCCGCCCCGCAACCCCGCACCCCTGGCGAGGGCACAGGCCTCGCTAAAGATGGCCGGCCCCGCTGCGTTGGCGCCACCCGCTGCCGCAAATGCGCCCCTTCCGACAGGTAAAACGGTTGCCCCGGTGGGATGGGTCTATCAGATTCGTCCGGGCGATACCCTTTGGTGGCTGGCACGGCAATGGAAGGTTACCGTGCGTGACCTGGAACTGGCCAACAATCTGTCGGGAGACCGAATTGTCGCGGGGTATTACCTGGTAGTGCCTGACGTCTATTCGGTCCAACCGGGCGACACGCTGGGTTCGGTGGCCAGCAAATTCGGTGTATCCCAACAGACCCTGGGGCAGGAAAACCGTCTGGCCAGCGATCAGCTTTCGCCGGGGCAGACCCTGGTTATTCCGTATCTCGGCCCCCTGCCGGACGCGGATGACGCTCCGGCTTCGGCCAGCCCCGGTTTGGCGTCGCGGGGTCTGTCTTCTGTTTCCTCCGGGGAGGTACTCAGCCTGGCCCGCCTGGTGCAGGCCGAGGCCGGCAATCAGCCGTTTGCCGGTCAGGTGGCGGTGGCCGCCGTGGTGCTAAATCGGTTGGCGGCCCCCGGGTTTCCAAAAACTGTGCAGGCGGTGGTGTTCCAACCGGGGCAGTTTGCGTCGGTGGCCAACGGCCAATATTGGGAGACGCCAAGCCCGCTGGCCTTTGCGGCGGTCAAAGCCGCTCTGGCGGGTTGGGATCCTACGGGAGGCGCCCTCTTCTTTTACAATCCGTCGCTTCCTCATTCCCCCTGGATGGATACGCTGCCGCAATCGGCGGTTATCGGCGCTCAGGTGTTTTGCCGGTAGCTTCGTTTACCAGCTGTTCGGCCGAACGAACCAGTTCGGCCAGCGCTTGCTCGGGGGTCCAAACGCTCAAGTCCAGCCAGCGGGCGTCGGGTTCCGCGCGGAACCAGGTCAATTGCCGTTTGGCATATTGTCGGGTGTGGCGGACGATCAACCCGTTGCGTTCGTCGGTCGTCGCCCATCCGCGGTACCAATCCGCCATTTCGCGGTAGCCGATGGCTTGCATGCACTGGGCGCGGCGGGAAACCCCGGCCGCCAGCAACTCTCCCACTTCGGTTTCGAAACCCGTCTGGAGCATCGCCTGCACCCGGGCTTCGATACGGCTCTTTAAGGACGCCGGGGGGCGGGTGACAACCCAATAGCGGTAGTGGTAGTCTGCGGGTCCGGGCGCATGGGCCAAGCGCCGGCCGCTGGTCCAGAAGACTTCCAACGCCCGCGCCGTGCGCCGCTGATCGGTGGGCGCGATCCGGCGGTAGCTGTCGGGGTCGACCAGCCGCAGGAGGCGGTGGACCGCGTGCCATCCGTCGCGCTGCGCCATTTGCAGGATGCGTTCACGCACCGGACCCGGCGTTGCCTCGTCGGAAAAACGGTAGCCGCGCAGGAGGGCGCGGATAAAAAGACCGGTTCCCCCCACCACCAGCGGCAAACGGCCGCGTGTCCAGATATCCCGCGCCGCGGCTTTGGCCAGACGCTGAAAATCGGCGACCGAGAAGACCCCGGTTGGCGCGACGGTGTCGATAAGATGGTGGGGGATGCCCATTCGCTGTTCGGCGGGCAATTTGGCGGACCCGATATCGCAGCCGCGAAACACCTGGGCGGAGTCGGCGGAGATGATTTCCCCGCCTATCGCCCGGGCCAGTTCGAGACTTAAAGCGGTTTTTCCGGCAGCGGTCGGCCCGGCCAAGATAAACAAGGGGATCCGGTTATCGACGGCGGCCAAAGTGGCGGTCCACCTCCTCCAAAGACAGCTGGAGCACGGTCGGCCGGCCATGCGGACAACCGCGGGGATCGTCGGCGCGCGCGAGTTGGTCGAAGAGATGCGACATTTCGAGCGTGCTGAGCGGGCGGTTGGCTTTAATCGCGGCTTTGCAAGCAGCCATGGCGTAGCGGTGGTTTTCCGCCCACGATACCGGATGCGCGCCGTCGTGTACGGCACCGTCCAGCAAGGAATCAAGCACCGCCTGCCAGAGCCCGGCATCGGGCGCGCCGTCACCGAATCCTTGCGGAATGGCCCGTACGGCGACGGTGGTTCCACCCAAGCCCTCCACCAAAAAACCGAGAGACTCCAGCAGCGGTTGGGCCTCGCGCCATACCGCCCACTCCGCGGGGTTTAGGGTGTGGGTCCAGGGGACCAGCAGTGGCTGACTGGTGAGAATGTCTTCCCCGCGGCGGCGGAATTCTTCGAAATAGACCCGTTCGTGCGCGGCATGCTGGTCGACCAGATATAAGCCGCCGGGACCTTGCGCGATGATGTATTTGGCGTGCCATTGCGCGAGCGGGATCAGGCTTTGGAATTCCGTGTGCAAAACCGGGGACGCTCCGTCGCGGGCGGGCGAGGGGGCATCAGGGAGATTAGCGTCGAAGGTCTCCTGCCTCACCGGCATGGGATCGCCGCCCCTTAGCGGAAAGACAATCGCCGGGGACGCGGCAGCCAACGCGTCGTGCACCGCCCGGAAGAGACGGGCGGCCACGGCCCGTTCGCGCAGAATCCGCACTTCGGCCTTGCTCGGATGGGCGTTGGGGTCGAGGTCGCCAGGATCCAGACTGACCCAAAGCCAAAACCAGGGGAATCGCCGATCCGGCAACTGGGGTTTAAACGCCTCTTCGACCGCCTGCCGCAATATCCAATTTGTCACCCAGCGCCGGTTGACATAGAGGCTTTGTCCCTTGCGCGTGCCCTGGTGCCGATGGGCAGGGAGGACGAAGCCGGCCACGTTTAATCCGTCGGCCCCTTGGTAGTCAACGGGAATCAAGTGACGATGCACCTCCCGTCCAAAAATCGCGAGGATGGCCTCGTCGGCGGTCTTGCGCCCGGGGGTGCGAAACAGCGTACGGCCGTCACTGCTCAGTTCGACCTGGACCGCAGGCGCCCCGATGGCCAAGCGTTCCGCCACCAGTTCTACAGCCCCGAGTTCGGCGGCCGGGGACTTCAATGATTTGAGGCGGGCGGGAACTTGCAAAAATAGCTCAGCGACCGTTACCGTGGTGCCGGGACTCATGGGCACCGGGATGACCGGTTGGGCGTCTCCGTAATTGACCACCAATTGATGCCCATAGGCGGCGTCGCGGTCGCGCGAGGCGATGGTCAATCGGCTTACCGCACTGACCGCAGCCAGCGCTTCGCCCCGGAACCCGAACCAGCGGCTCTCATCCAGGTCCCGCAGTTGGGTAAGTTTGGAGGTGGCGTGCCGGGCCACGGAAAGGGCCAAATCCTCTGGAACCATCCCCACACCGTCGTCTTGGACCCGGATTTGGGTGCGGCCCCCCTCGGCGATCTCCACGTGGATAACCTGCGCCCCCGCATCCAGGCTGTTCTCCATGAGCTCTTTGACGACCGACGCGGGCCGCTCGACCACCTCCCCGGCGGCAATTTGATTGGCCACGACCGGATCCAGGCGGTGAATCCTAGGCAAAGTCACGGGTTCACTCCCCTCTCGCGATTAGCGGGCCCGCAGGCGGTCGTGCCAGGAAGCCAGCCATTGCCAGGCGTCACGGGGCGACAAGCTGTCGGGATCCAGGCCAGCCAAGCCGTCGCGGAGTTCCTCCAGCACGGGATCAGCAGAAAACAAGGTGACTTGTTCCGCCGCCCGCCCGGGCGACGCCGGCGGACGGGGTTCCCAGGCTTTCAGAAAATGCCGCGCTCGGGTCAAGACCGGATACGGCAATCCAGCCATTTTGGCCACGTCGAGGCCATAGGAGCGCGAGGCGGCTCCCGGCAGGACGCGGTGCGTAAACACCAAATGGCCGGGGCCGTCATCGGCCACCTCGACATGAAGATTGGTCACCCGTGGCGATTGTTCGGCCAGCTCGGTCAACTCATGATAATGGGTGGCGAACAAGGTCCAGGGCGCGCCCGGGCCCGCCAAACGCTCGGCTACGGCCCGGGCGATGGCCAGACCGTCATAGGTGGATGTCCCCCGGCCTAGTTCATCCAGCAGCACCAGGCTTTGGGGGGTCACCTGCTTGACGATTCCGGCCACCTCTTCCATTTCCACCATGAACGTGCTTTGCCCGCGGAACATGTCGTCATCCGCCCCGATTCGGGTGAACACCCCGTCCAGGATGGGCAACGAGAAATGCGTCGCCGCGACCATGCTCCCCATGTGCGCCATGATGACGTTTAGGGCCAGAGCGCGCATGAAGGTGGATTTGCCCCCCATGTTCGGTCCGGTCACCACCGCCAGCCGGGTTTGCGGCCCCAGTTGTAACCCGCTGGGGACATAGTCGGCGACCAGCGCGTCCAGTATCGGATGGCGCAGGTGTTCCGCGACAATGCTCGGCTGATCGCTGGTATCCCACACCGGCGGGTGATAGCGGTGCGCTTCAGCCACCTCGGCCAGCCCGGCCACCACGTCGGCTTCTGCCAACTGCGCGGCCAGCCGACCCAGATCGGCGGCCCGCTCGCGGACTGCGGAAACCAAACGGTCAGCCCACCAAGCCTCCCGGGTGCGGATGGCCTCCTCCGCCTGGGCAATCCGCGTCTCCAGCGCGCGCAGTGCCGGAGACGTAAAGCGCTCACTGTTGGTCATCGTCTGCCGGCGTTGCCATTCGGCCGGCACATCCGCGGCCTGGCTGCGATTGACTTCCCAATAATAGCCAAACGACCGGTGGTATCCGACTTTAAGGCTTTTGAGACGAGAATGCTCGCGCTCTTGCGCCTCCAGCGCCGTAAGGTTTTCGCGTTGGTGGTCCCGCAGGGCGCAGGCTTCATCCAATTCGGGATCGAATCCGCCGCGGATTAGATTCCCGTCGTCCCAACGCGCCGGGGCGGGCTCGGCGAGCGCGGCCAACACGTCCGCTACCGGCGTGACGGCCGCGGTCGCCAGCGGTGGGCCCGACCACCAGTCGCCCTCGGCGACTATCTCCGCGACGGCGGGAACTTGGGCCAAGGCCCCGGCGACCCCGGACAAATCCCGGGGAGAGCCGACGCCCATGGTGATCCGAGCCACGCGCCGCGACAGATCACCGACGGCGCGAAGCAGGGCTCTCAGGTCGTGGCGGGGACCCGGATGCGAAATCAGCCAGCTGACCGCCCGGTTGCGCGCTTCGATCTGTGCCAGGTCGGTCAGCGGACGCTCAATCCAACTGCGCAGCAGGCGGCTTCCCATCGGCGTCGTGGTGTGGTCGAGATGGTGCCACAGGCTGGGACCGGCCGGACGGATTGCATCCAGTTGATGCAAGGTGCGCGATGACACCCGCATGCTGTGTTCTGGAGCATGCACCCGGATATGGGTGAGATGGGCAGGAAGCTGGCGCTGGCTGCTTTCCAAGTAGCGCCACAGCACCATCAGCGCTAGCTTGGCCCGGGGTTTGCCGCTGAGCCCCCAACTATCCAGAGTGACCGAGCCCAGCCGCTCGGCTACACGTTTTTCCAGCGCGGTCGGGTCGCTCACCTGAAACCAGTTTCCGGTTTGCACCCGCACCCCGGACAAATCCAACGTCTCGGCGGCATTGGCGAGGTATTCCTGAGGAGTCCAGCGTTCCCACTCGTCCCGCAGGAGTCCCGCATCACGGCTGGCCAGGTCCACCACGTGCACCGTTCCGGTCGACAGTTCGGCGACCACCAACGCCCAGCCTTGGCGGTCTGTCACCAGCACGGCGAAACGCGGAACCTCGGCGGCATCATCCGGGATAAAGGTGCCCGGGGTCAAAATCCGGGTGATCTGCCGGTCCACCAGTCCCTTGGTGAGGCGGGGATCTTCCATTTGCTCGGCAATGGCCACCATGTGACCACAATCCAGCAAACGCTTGGCGTAGGTGTTCAGCGCGTGATGCGGGACCCCGCACATGGGGATTTTGCCGTCTCGGGAGGTCAGTTGCACGTCGAGCAACGGCGCTGCCCGTTCGGCATCGGCTCCGAATATTTCATAAAAGTCCCCCAACCGGTAAAACAGGATGGCTTGCGGAGCCTCGGCCCGAAGCCGATGATACTGGTCCAACATCGGGGTGCTCATGGCGTGCCCCGGCCCAGACAGGCGGCAAGCCAAAGCCCTTCGCTGAGTCCCCGTTCGCAGATCGCGAGGTTCTGCCATTCATAACGGGCGGCCAGTGCGATCATAAGGCCGAGGCCGTGCGGGTAAAGCTCGCGACGCAAGGGGTCGAGGTCGGGTGGCAGGGCCGCTGGCAGGGATTGCGCCAAATGGCGTAGGGCTTGCAAAGAGACCGAGCGGGTGCCCAAGAGCCGCGCGGTCAACACCGCGGTTCCGCCTACCCAGACCGGCCGCTGGGCACCCGCGGCAGCTATGGCCGCATGCTCTGGCGATGCGGACCGCGCCGCCCCCAAGGGAAGTGACCAGACGGCGTCGGCCGTCGCCAGTTCGGTGCTGCCCCCGCCCAGGTCCACCACCAGCCGGGTGTCTGGTTTCACCGCTTTGACGGCCGCGTAGCACAGACCACCCTCCTGTTCGGGAGTGAGCGTCCAGACCGGAAATCCTTGGCGGGCCGCCACGGCCGCAAGTTCGGGATGAAGACGGAAAGCTTCCCCGCCTGCCACCAACGGGCGCCGACCCGGAATCCCGGCCAGTTCCCGGGAGAAGTCAGCCAACACCCTAGCGAGCGTCTCGCTGCGGTCGGACCCCAGCAAGTTGGCCAGCCGCTGCCGGCGAAGACAGGCCGTGGTCAGGTCCGCACCCGCCAACATGACTGAAGTGGTGGTGCCAATTTTTATCACGGCCACGGTTCTCACGATGCGCGTCGCTCCCTACAAAGATTCGACACGATTATAACAAAACACGCGGGAGGGTTCGCGGTCGTCCCCGGTCCGGCTCATGGTAAAATAGGCGCCATGGGAACAAACCGAAAATGGCATATCAGATGGATCCGCATGGTGCGGGGGGCATTGCTGGCGATGGGACTCGCGGGATTCGGGTTGTCGCCCGCTGTCCAGGCCGCCCTGCCGGCTGCCCCGCCGCCACCATCTTTAGCGGCCTCCGCTGCCATCTTGATTGACGGCCGAACGGGTCAAATTCTTTATGGCCGAAATATCCGGGGCGAATATTATCCCGCATCGATTACTAAGATCATGACCGCTTATCTGGCCATTACCCGGGCTTGGAACCGGACCGTCACGGTGTCCCCGGCGGCCTCCAGCCAGATTGGATCCAGTTGCTACTTGCGTTCCGGGGAAACCGACCCGATGTCCGCGGTGGTAGACTGCATGATGCTGGTGTCCGGCAATGACGCCGCCTATGCGGTGGCTCAAACCGTCAGTGGCCATGTCGCCCCCTTCGTGCAGCTGATGAACGCCACCGCCCGTTCATGGCATGCTCCCGGCATTCATTTCGCCAATCCCAGCGGACTGCCCAATCCCCACCATGTGGTTACCGCCTTGGGCATGGCGATCATCGCTCAACACGCCATGCAAAACCCCATATTCCGCACAATCGTCAAGACGCGCGTAACCACCCTGCCGCCCGATCCCGGCCCCCGCATCTACTACAACCAAAACCGTCTGTTGTACACCTATCCTGGCGCGTTAGGCATCAAAATCGGTTACACCATCGAGGCTGATGAGACCATCGTGGCCGCCGCCGATCGCAATGGGATGTACCTGATTGAGGTCCTGTTGCACGACACGCCGAACGGGTTGTGGCCTGACGCCGCCCATTTGCTGACCTGGGGTTTCGACCACTTTCATGCGGCCACGCTGATTCGTGCGCGCCAATCCTTAGGCGTGGTGAAAGTGGGAGGGGGACGTCCGGTGCCGGTGGTGTCTGCCGCCGCCGTCTCCTATCTCGTCCCCGACGGCGTCGCGCACCCGGCCTGGACGTTGCGGCGCCACCTTTTCCTGCTCTCGGCCAATCGGGCCATCCGCGCCGGGCAACAAATCGGGACGGCCACCGTCCTGCAAGGGGACAAACCGGTTGGACGCATCATTCTGTTGGCGCAACGCGCGATAGCGCCGTTGCCCCCGCATATCCGTTGGCGCTGGCCGTGGTTGATCGTGCCGGTGGTCGTGTTCGCCGCCGTGCGGGGGCGCCGGCGGTCAGTCCGGGGCGGTCATCCGATGCGGCCGAGTCAAAGTTCGTAAGGGGGATCCCGGTCTCGGGCAGCGGCGAGTGGCTTTGATCCGACCGGGTCGAGGTGCGACAGAGGTCACAATACCGGTCCGAAGTCATCGGGAGGCGTCCCCGGCGCGGACGTGGGCCGCGCCGGGACTTGATTATGGCGCCGGGGTCGGGCATTGTGTTACAGGGACCCGGAGATGGCGGGCGTCAGCCCCGGTCGTCCCAGGTGGGCCGGCTCGGACGGATGATATCCACGGGCGAAAAGGAGAATAGCATAATGGCGTTGTTGCACCACATTACGGCAGCGATACTGGCTCTCGGTCTGGTCGGGGTTTTTTTCGGGATGGTGTTGGAAAGCGCCTATATTCCCCTGCCCTCCGAGATTATCTTGCCCTATGCGGGCTATCTGGTGTACCTCGGCAGGGCGAGTTTGCTAGGCGCAATGGTGGCAGGTCTTGCGGGCGGGATGGTGGGCGCCATTCTGGGCTGGTTCCTAGCCCGGTATGGCGGTAGGCCGCTGGTGGAGCGGTACGGCCGTTTTGTCGGTGTCCGCCGCCACGAACTCGACCGGGCCGAGGCGTGGTTTCGGCGGCACGGCGATGGCGCGGTGTTTTTCGGAAGATTGCTCCCTGGAATCCGCACGTACATTTCTTTGCCTGCCGGGGTGGCCGAGATGCCGTTGGGTCGGTTTGTGCTCTTCTCTTTGCTCGGGGCCTTGCCGTGGACGGTGCTGTTTACGTACGTCGGCTACACGTTGGGCGTGCACTGGCAAAGCGTTGCCCAATTGAGCCACTATTTTCTGGCGGCCGTTTTGATGGGGTTGGTGGTGTGGGTGGTGGTTCTGCGCGCCAAACGCAATAACGGGCCAAGAGTTCGGTCGTGAGCAACGCCCTAGCGCAGGGCGTGTCACGTGACGGGTTGCGGTTGCCGGCGTGTTGTCCGGCAGTTTTATGGCGTCCCTCGCTGGCCAGGTTTCGTCTAGGAACAATGCGTTGGGCCGAATCCGGTGTTGGCCGGCGACAGATTTCCGGTGTGACGGGCAACCGGCCCCGCGTTTTCCGCCATCGGGTTTTCGCGTGAAATGCGTAGCCACCCCCAGCCGGCCAACGCTTCTTTCGTGCGGAATATCTTGCCAGGCATTGATGATTTTGTCGGTCAGCGGCATCGCGCGAACCCATAGCCATCACACACCGTGATTTGGCGCCGCGGAGCGTGGCCTAACAGGTGTTTTCTGTCTCACGTCGTGGTCAACCGGGTCTGTGGGCGACAGCGAATAACGCCATTTTGGGCTCTCCCCACCCGGTACGCCGCAAGCGGCTTTCCGGTCGGAATGAAACCGGCGTCTACCCGGCAGTGGAGAGATGGAGGGCCCCTTTTTAGCCGGGCTTCGTCTGAACAGGCCTTACGGGGGGTTTCCGGCTTCTTCGGCCACCGCCAACTGATCCCGCTACGCAGCAATGGATGCCGACCCCGTGAGTTATCCCGGCACGGCCGTCGCGGGAGGCGCCAGCCCTTGCAGTGGAAGGGTCCGCAGCAGTTGGCCGATTTCCGAGTCCCTTGGCCGATGAGGATGAGGATCGCCTCGTCTGGCCCCCAGATAAAGGCACATTCGCTTATCCCCCCACTGGGCCCCGCTATCCCTCAGAGCCGCGCATGATTAGCCTGGTATCGCACGGCTGTGGTTCCATGTTCCGCCCTCCGGAGCATTTTCCGTGCTCCCGCCGTTGCCCCCAGTGGGTGAACCGCAATTCGGAAAACGCTAAACGGCCGCCCGTATCGGGTCGACGTTCCGGCAAGGCTGCAACGGGAAGGGTGGTCGGTGCGCCGCATTGTGCGCGCGCCCCCACCAGTCGCACGGTCGGCGGGTGACACCCGCGGCGCCATGTCCGAGCATGACGCAATGGCCGCTGCATTGGCTGGTGTGGGTCACCGTGAACCGGCGAGTGGGCTGACTTCGGCCGGAGTATGCAACGGGCGTCGCCCCGTCTCTTTTGGGCCTTAAGGGAATCCTTGCCAGAAGGCGGGATCCTCGTCACCCAGGCGCCATAGCGCGACTCCCGCCAAGTGTTTTTGACGCGCCAAACCCAGTCTGGCTTGCGCCGAGCGATTACCCATAAAATAGACGATGTGCGGGATCCCGCCGTTTTGGTAGGTAAACATGTTTTGCGAATCTGCGGCCAGGTATTGAATGGACGCTCCGTAGCGCTGGGCCAACGCTTTGGCCTGCACGTCCGAAACGGTTGCCGCCGGGCCGGACTGGCCGTTGTTGATCCAGTCGTATCCGTACATGCCGATGGCCAGCACCAGATGGTTGGCGGGAACCACGCGCAGCGCAGCGTCAACATTGGCCTCGACCCAGCCATAGGGCGCCACCGGCCCAGCCGGGCCGCCACTGTAATGATGGTCATAGGCCATCATTACCAGGTAATTGGCCGATTGGGCCAAAGCCGCATAATCGTCCGCCCCGTTTACCGACCAGGGAATGTCGACGAGCGGAAATACCGAAACCGCGAGCACTTTGTTCATGGGGTGCAAAGCGTGCGCCAGATCGGCCACAAAACGGCTGAGACTATCGCGACTGCTCGGATTAAGGAGTTCGAAGTCAAGGTTGACGCCGTCCAAATGATCGTTGCGCACCGTTTGCGCAATGTTGCGGGCGGCGGCTTGTCGGGTGCTATGCAGCCACAGGACACTGCTGCTCCCCGCCGCGTTGGTCACTAAGGGAACCACCGCGATGTGGTGCTGATGGGAAAACGCGACCACCGCGGCGTCATAACCCAGGTCGCTGACGGTACCGTCGGGGTTGACGCTAAACCACAGCGGACTGACTGTCGTGATGCGGGAAGCGTTGCGCTGAAGCGACGCCAACGACCCGGGATGGGGATCCCCGGGGGACTGGTTTTCGTAGAAGCCCACCACTTGCATCCGCGTGTCCGCAAGCTGAGGGTGGGGCGTTGACAGCCGTCGGGTGTGAACCAGGCCCACGACAAGCGCAGTGGCCAGGGCTCCTCCGGCCAGGAGGGCCCACACCCAGTGGGTGCCGACCCACGTCCTAATTCGTCGCAGATACAAATCAAACACCAGCTTGCCCCCCCAAAGAGCCTTGTCTTTGGGTAGTATGGGCGGCGGAGGGCGCGCCATACACGGGGCTTATCGGTGATGGGTGCGAACTGGTCCGCCGGCTCGCGGCGCGCGGACGCCGGCAACCGCCCCGGAGCGGGTGGCCAATCCAGGCCCCCCACGGGCCGCCAGTGCCGCGGGGGCCGGCCTCCGCATGCCTCCGGTTGAGGTTTTCGCCGCCCAGCGGGCCCAATTGGCTTGCGCCGCGCGGTTACGGTACTCGGCCCGCATATCGCCGACGGCTTGCCACTGTCCGCAGCGCTTGATGCAATCCCTCGCGATCTCCGACCGAACCCGCATTATTCCGCCAACATGTGCGCCAACTTCACGAAACTGCGGACCATCACCCCGGTCGGGGCGGGGACATCCAGCCCAACCCGGTTCAAGGGGCCGCGTTTGGTCCAGGCGGTGCCGGCAATGTCTAAATGGGCAAAAGGCACCTCGCCGGCGAATTCGGCGATAATCATCCCACCCGTGATGGTTCCCGCGTCCCGTCCTGGGGCATTCTTGATGTCGGCTACTGCGGAACGATAGAGCCGCTTGTATTCCGGATAGACCGGCAAACGCCAGACCCGTTCACCCACCGCTTCCGAGGCTTGCAGAACGAGGGTGGCCAGCGGGTCGTCAGCCGAGACCAGGGCGGAGGCTTCATGCCCCAGCACAATGATGGCCGCACCGGTCAGCGTCGACGCCTCCACGATCCAGTCCACCCCAAGACTGGCCGCGTAACTCACCGCGTCGGCCAGCACCACCCGTCCCTCCGCGTCGGTGTTGGTAATCTCGATGGTCTTTCCGTTAAACGCCGTGACCACGTCCCCGGGTTTGTATGCGGTACCGGACGGCATATTCTGCGCGATCGCCATGATCCCGACGACGTTAACCGCGGGGCGGGTGTCGGCGATGGCACACATCGCCCCGAGGACCGCCGCCGCACCCAACATGTCATATTTCATCTCTTCCATGCCGGCGCCGGGTTTTAGGCTTATCCCTCCCGAATCAAAGGTAATGCCCTTGCCGACCAAAGCCAACGTGCGGTTGCCACCACCTTGGTATCGCATAACCACCAGGCGGGGCAAAAAGGCGCTGCCTTGTCCCACGCCCAACAGGGCACCCATTCCCAATTCTTCCAGTTTTCGTTCATCAAACACCTCAACCGGAAAACTGTGGGTTTCTCCCGCGGCGACCGCGGCCCGGGCGAGAAGTTCAGGATAGAGCTTGTTTGAGGGTTCGGCTCCCAGGGAACGCGCCAGGTTTTGCCCCGCCGCTATCGCGATGCCGGTGGTTAGGGCGTCCTGGGCCGGCCGGCCATCCGCCAACCCGGTGAGGTCGACCCTTTGCAGGATCATTGGCGAAGGGTCCTTTTGATGATAGCCGTCAAATTGCCATAAGCCCAGATGTAGTCCTTCAGCCACCGTCTGTGCCGCCAGGGGCAGGTCGAGGGGGCTCCCGGGCACCTCGAAAACCATGGTGCGGGCTCGATTGTCGTCCGCTGTTTGAGCCGCCAAGCCGGCAATTTTGCGCAGCAGCACACTGGAAAAATCGGCGTAAACCCCCAGGCCCACCAATAACACGCGCCGCGCCGGAATCTTCCCGAGGGAATGGATTACGACGAACTCGAGCGGATCGGCGCGGAATTCCTCGCGCCTTAACAGATCCGCCACCACTCCCCCCAAGGCTTGGTCGACGGTCAGGGCCGAACCTGACAGCGGCTGCCCCTGATATACCCCGATCGTCAACATGTCGGTGGCCAACTCGAGGGCAGGCTGGTGCGATAGGATCAATTCCATGCGAGTCCCTACCTTTCTACAGAGGGTGATATGTGTTCGAACTTCTCAGCGATGGTTTGCTGAGCAAGGCGTACCCCGGCGCACTCCAGCCCGAACCGGATCCGATTAAGCCCGTTGCCATGGCGAATCGGCATGAACCCGGATCCCGGACCATGCCCGGGAAACGCGCGCCACGGCTCTACGACCGGCGGTTTCCCCACGCCGTCAAAAAGAAATCCTGATAGTTCTGCCCAAAAACCCGGCGGATGGTCGTGTCGGGCAATCCCCGCTCGCTCATCCGGTCGGCGAGCTGAGGCAGGCGGGTGACGTCCTCTAGCCCCGGGACCGGGTCCTCCACGCCGTCGAAATCCGATCCCAGTCCCACGTGCCGGTCGTCCCCCGTTACCGTAAGCACGTGGATAATGTGGTCGATGACCCGGTCCCGATCGGCTGCCGCTCCCAAAAAGGGGCGCACAAACGTGATTCCCTGCACACCGCCATTTTGTGCCAGTGCCCGGATCTGGCCGTCCGACAGATTCCGCCGGTGCTGCGCCAGCCGGCGGCAATTGGAATGGGACGCGATGACCGGGGCTGAACTGATTTCCAGAACATCCCAAAATCCCGCCTCGGCAAGGTGGGAGACATCGATTACCATGCCGACCCGGTTCATTTCGCGGAGAATCTCGCGCCCGGCGCGGCTCACCCCCCCGCCTCCGGGGTCTTCACCCGCGCCGTCGGCCAGCGCATTGCGCTGGTTCCAGGTCAAACTCATCAGGCGGACGCCCAACCGGTACAATATGCGCACCATGGCTGGATCGGTCCCCACGGCCTCCGCGCCTTCCACCGACGGAATGACGCCGAGAACATTGGTTTGCAGCACCCTAAGCCAATCGGCGGTGCCGAGCACGGCCTCGACCTTCCCGCGGTTGGCCTCGGTTTCCCGCCAAAATGCGTCTAAATATTGCAATTGGCGCAATCCCGCTCGTTCAGGCTTATACTCGGCTTCCACCCAACAGGACAAAAATTGAATCGTGCCGCCGCCCGCCTCCATCCGCGGGAAGTCAAGCTGACCGCTCTGACTGCGTTCGCCTAAGCGGCGGACTCCCCGCACGACGTCGCCCAAACTATCGGCATGGGTATCGACCACCGGCATCGGAGCATCGTGCCACCACATGCTTAACCCCTCCCCGTTCCGTTCGCATCTCGGTGGCGACGCGGCCTATTCATAAAAAAAGAGTCGCCGAACGGCCACGGTTCGGCCGGTCGCCGGAACTACGGTGACAACTAGCGCTCCAAACTGACCCACACCCTGGGCCGTTTCAAACCGCACGGGAAGCTGAGTCCGCATTTTTTGGAGGACCAATTCGGTTTTCACCCCAATTACGGAATCACGCGGACCCGTCATACCCAAATCGGTCAAAAACGCGGTGCCCCCCGGCAGAATGCGTTCATCGGCGGTTTGCACATGCGTGTGGGTTCCCACCACCGCCGAGACCCTGCCATCCAAGTACCACCCCAAAGCCGCCTTTTCCGACGTGGTTTCGGCGTGGAAGTCGACGGCCACGATGGAGACTTGGGGAGGTAGGCTATTCAAAATGTCGTCCATCGTCCGCAACGGGTCGTCGTACTGAAACGGCATGAAGGCCCGACCGGCCAGGCTGACCACGGCCACCGAGTGGCCCCCGCGGGTCACCACCACGTACCCGTGACCGGGTGTGCTCGGAGGAAGGTTGGCGGGGCGCAGCAACCCGGGGACGTCATCAATAAATGAAAGCACGTCCTTTTTGTCGAAGATGTGGTTGCCCGACGTCAGGACATCCACACCGGCGCTCAGCAGTTCGTCCATCACGTCATGGGTGAGGCCGTTGCCCCCCGCCGCGTTCTCCGCGTTGGCGATCACCAAATCCACCTGTTCTTCGGCCACCAGGCGTTTAAGGTGGGTAGCCACCATCCGCCGGCCGGTTTTGCCGACGATGTCTCCGATGAACAGGATGGTCAAGCCGATCTCGGATTTTAAGTGTTGAATATTACGACCCGCCCTTCATCACGCAGAGCCACCAAGTGTCCGGACCCATCGCGAACGATGGCCTCCAAACTCTCCTGGATGGTTTCCTCCTGAACCATCATGTCCTCCTCCAAGAGATCGTGCGGATCCGCCAGCAGGTCGCCTTCGTACAAATCGCGGAAAACCTCGATGGACATGCCGATCTCCTCAACCGACACGGTGAGGGCGTCGCGGGTCAATTCGATGCCGGTGACCGAGCCCAATTCCAAGCGGCTCAATTGCAGTGTGACCAGGGGCCGTCCCGTGATGCCGCGATAGGCGGTCAGAACGTCGGAAAGATAGTCGGCCAGATGCTGCCACGCCTCATCCGTCAAAGTCCGGCGCAGGATAAAACCAACACTCAGGGTCTTGGTATCCGGGTCGTATTGCACACTGCTGACCTCAGGATATCGCATCATCACCGCGATCAGCGTGCTCAGTCCTCGTGTGCTGGTGCCCCAAGCTGATGACGGATTTGACATGCTGCCACCCCTTTCTCTACCGGTTGCCTGCCGCCTGCGTTACGCTTGCCCGCTAAGGATGAAGCGCGAATGGTCACATCCCCGGCAGCGCCCTATAGCATGGGCGGATGCCATTTGGCGGTGTTTTCCATCTCCTGGTCAGGATAAAGCGTGCGAAATTTTTTGGCCAACGCGACGGGTGTATCGGGATAGTCCGCATCCATGACACACGATTCCACCGGACAGACATCGGCGCATTGCTGCGTGGCGTAAAACCCGTAACACTCCGTGCAATGGTCGGGATCGATGACGTAAATGTCAGCGGCTTCGCTGATGGCGCCATTGGGGCATTCGGGCTCGCAGGCTCCGCAGGAAATGCACTGGTCAATGATCTTCAAGGCCATCGTCGCTGTCGCTCCCTTTGTCGGCGGCGTCGTCTGCGGTTGCCAGCCGCCGTATGAGCGCCGCCGGAAATCCTTGCCTGGCCAGATGGCGAGCAAATCGCGCTCTCCCGCGGGAATCGGTTATATCGTACCGCTCCCGAATACGGAGAGCAATTGCCGTCCAGTCGATCGCGGAGGCTTCGAGCTGCCAGGCCTGGGTGATGGTCTCATCATCGAGTCCGCGGAGACGCAGGCGCGCGCGGATGGCTCCGGGTCCACTGCGGCCGTCGTCTAGCAGGCGGGAAAGCAGCGTCCGCGCCATGCGCGCGTCTTCGATGAGGCCCGAGTGCATGAGGCCGGCCAGGGTCTGCTCGACGATGGCATCCGGCACCCCGCGCAGCGTCAGTCGCCGCCGCATTTCCGCGGCACTGAGCATGCGCTGGGAGAGCCACCCCAGGGCCAATTGATGGGGATCGCGTGCAGTCATTCCGGGAGCGGCGAGGCGTCCGCGGCCTCGTCCGTGGCGGGGGTGGCCTGCCGCCGGATGCGCTGATCCAGTTCGCGTGCCAAGTCGGGATTTTGTTTTAAGTATTCGCGGGCATTTTCCCTTCCCTGGCCGAGGCGCAAGTCGCCATAGGCGTACCACGCGCCGCTCTTTTGGACAAAGCCCAAATCCACGGCGAGGTCGAGCACGCCGCCTTCTCGAGATATGCCCTCACCGTACAGTATGTCGAATTCCGCCTGTTTGAAGGGCGGCGCCACCTTGTTTTTGACAACTTTAACGCGAGTGCGGCTCCCCACCACGTCGGCGCCTTGCTTAATGGTGTCAATGCGCCGCACTTCCAGGCGGATCGACGAGTAGAACTTCAGCGCCCGTCCTCCCGGAGTCGTTTCCGGATTGCCGAACATGACCCCCACTTTTTCCCGCAGTTGGTTGATAAATACCGCCGTGGTGCGGGATTTGGAAATGGCTCCGGTCAGTTTGCGCAGGGCTTGCGACATCAACCGGGCCTGCAAACCGACATGGGCGTCCCCCATCTCGCCTTCAATTTCCGCCCGCGGCACCAACGCCGCCACGGAGTCCACCACGACGATGTCCACCGCCCCGGATCGCACCAGCGCTTCCGCAATTTCCAACGCTTGTTCACCGGTGTCCGGCTGAGAAATCAAGAGGTCGTCCAGGTTCACGCCGAGTTTGGAGGCGTACAGCGGATCGAGGGCGTGTTCCACGTCAATGAAGGCGGCGATGCCGCCAGCCCGCTGCGCTTCCGCGATGGCATGTAGCGCCACCGTCGTTTTCCCGGAGGATTCTTGGCCGTAGATTTCGACAACTCGTCCGCGCGGCAAGCCTCCGACACCCATAGCCAAATCCAGGGGCAAACACCCTGTCGAGATAACGTCAATGGCCACTCGACTAGAGGCTTGCCCCATGCGCATGATAGATCCCTTGCCGAACTGTTTTTCGATTTGGGCCAGAGCCAAATCGAGCGCCTTTTCCCTATCCATCGCCATCTGTTATCCCCCCACGGCATCTTGAAGGAGCATTCGCCGGGCTCCGGACGAACTCCTGCCTACCGCGGGCGAGCGGGCTCCATATTTACGTTGCGTCCCCGAATAACCACGGCACCGGTGTTTTGAAGAACTTTTTGGGCGGCATCTTTGGGCATTTCGACAAACGTGAAGCGATCGTAGATGTCGATGAGACCAATGACGTTGCCGGAAATCCCGGCTCCTTCGGCTAGTCCCCGCACAATGTCTGCCGGCGTGACTCGATCCATCCGGCCCAGGTTCAAGAACAGCCGGATCATGCCCGGTTCGGCCCCGGTTTCCCCGAATTCCTGGTCCGACCCGGCGTCCCGCCCCTTGTCCGTCATGAGACGAATCGCGGCGGCGGCGATGTCCACGGAATCGTACGACTGGGCCAGTTCCATCACCAGTTCCTGATATTCCGGCAACACCCCCCGATCAATTTCGCCGGCCAGCCGGCTTTTAAGCCCCTCCCGCTGCTTGACCGCAACGTCGGCCAAGGTTGGGAGCGGACGCCGAACCAAGCGCACCCGCAACACTCGTTCCATTTGCCGGAGTTGCCGGAACTCTTTGGGATGGATGAGGGAGATGGCGGTTCCGCTGCGCCCGGCGCGGCCGGTCCGGCCGATGCGGTGCACGTAGCTTTCGGTGTCTTGCGGCAGGTCGTAATTGATGACGTGGGTGACGCTTTCGATGTCGAGACCGCGGGCCGCCACATCGGTCGCGACCAAAATCTCGCTTCCTCCATCTTTAAACCGTTTTAAGACGCGGTTGCGCTGAACTTGGTTCAAGTCGCCATGGGTCGCTTCCGCCGTGTAGCCGCGGGCTTGCAAGCCCTCCGTCAATTCGTCCACGCGTTTTTTCGTGCGGCAGAAAATCAGGGTGCGATCAGCGCCTTCCATGTCAAGAATTCGCGTTAAAGCGTCAAGTTTCTCGTGTTCCCGGGTCTCATAATAGAGTTGTTCGATTTGCGGGACGGTCAGGTGTTCGGGACTAATGTTGATGTGAACCGGCTCTTTAAGGTAGCGCCGCGCCAGCCGCGCAATGGGATCCGGAACCGTGGCGGAAAACAACAGGGTTTGGCGGGTGTCGGGCGTGTTTTGCAAAATGAACTCGACATCTTCAATGAAACCCATGTCCAGCATTTCGTCCGCTTCATCCAATACCGCAACCCGGACACTGTCAAGTTTCAAGGTGCCGCGGCGAATGTGGTCCATGACCCGTCCCGGGGTGCCGATGACCACTTGCGCACCGTGTTCGAGGGCGCGTATTTGCCGATCATAAGACTGTCCGCCATAAATGGGAACTACCTTGACTCCGGCAAAGCGGCCAATGCGGGTAATCTCCTCGGCAACCTGGATGGCTAACTCGCGGGTTGGCGCGAGTACCATCGCTTGCACCTTGCGGGAACGATGGTCGAGTTTCTCAACAATGGGCAATCCGAAGGCGGCAGTCTTGCCGGTCCCGGTTTGGGCCTGGCCAATAATATCACGTCCCTCCAAAATGAGGGGAATGGTCTTGCACTGGATGGGGGACGGCTCTTCAAAGCCCATGTCCTCGAGGGCTCGCAGAATAGGGGCCGATAGTCCCATTTTCTTAAACGACTCTTGCGTTACAACGTCTTTGTCTTCCATGGATCGTAATTTTTCCTCCGTTTACTGGATCTTCCACCCAATTGTTCGGACCCGAGCGGGTGGTTGCGTGCGACGGAGCTATGGTGCGTCCATATCCTCCGCCAGTCCAAGTACTTCCCACAAGAGGGTGAGAACCTGCTCAACCGCCATGTGGCGAATATCCGTTCGTGACGCGCCAGACAAGCGATGACGCATTTCCCGCTGCCTGGCGGTGGTCACCGCCACAAACACCGTGCCGACCGGATGCCCCGGGGTGCCACCGGACGGTCCGGCGTAGCCGGTGGTGGCCATTCCGATATCCGCTCCGGTTTGGGCCCGCGCCGCGTCGGCCATGGCTAGGGCGCACTCGCCACTGACAGCCCCATACGTCGCGATCACCTGTGGCGGCACGCCAAACGCAATCTTGGCAGCGTCGGTGTAGGCGATGCTGCCACCCGCTACCGCGAGCGAGGCACCCGGCCATTCAATCAAACGAGATAATAACATACCCCCGGTCAGCGATTCCATCGCGGCCACCTGCAGGCTACGGCGGGTCAGTTCCTGCAGCAGAATTTCCGACCGGGCCCGCCTGCCAAACCGGTAGAGCCGATGGGGATATTGACCACGAGCCCAGGCTGCCGCGCGTTGCACCAAGAGACGTCCATGGACCGTGTCGCGGCTCTCCAATCGCAACTGAATTTCCCCGGGCCGCGCGTAGAGTCCGGTGTGCGGATGCTGCCCCCGCAACAATCGGTCGATATGTTTGGAAACCGCTGACTCGCCGTCGTCATAAGCCCGGTAGGTTTCGCGAATCAGCGAGTCGGAGGCGTGACCGGTCAACCATGGAACCAAATAGGCCTCCACGATCGCCGCCATTTCAGCCGGAGGACCAGGCAACAGAACGACCCACCCTTTAGAGGCCGCCAGCACCTGACCCGGGGCGGTGCCTGCGGAATTTGGCCACAGGATTGCCCCCTCGACAACGCGCGCCTGGCGCGCCACCGATTCCTCCCATCCGACGTTGCGGCCGTGCCGGGCCGCAATCAAGGAGGCCAGTTCCGGATTCGAAATCAGCTGGCGTCCCAAAGCGTCCGCCACGGCGTCCTTGGTTACGTCGTCAGGGGTCGGTCCCAGGCCGCCGATCATTACGACCAAATCGGACCAGGCGAGTCCGTCCTGCACGGAACGGCGAATCTCGGCGGGGTCGTCACCAACTACCAGGTGACGACGGGGACGAACGCCCGCGGTCAGCAGTCGGTCGGCAACAAATGCGCTGTTGGTATTGGCAATTTCCCCCGTTAGCACCTCGTCGCCCACCGCAATGATGCAGGCCGTGGAGATCATCAAGTTCCTCCCGCCATGGATATGCTTAGCTTATTATCGCACATTTTGATGAAAAAACGAAATGCCGGTTAAGGCGCCACGGCGGTTAGGCGGCGACGGCGGCGCGCACCGCCTCGCCCGATAGCGTCTCCTGGTCAAGCAGGTGAGCGGCCAAGTTTTGCAGCGGCAAGCGATGGGTCTTGATCAAGTCGTCCACTACCATTTGCTGGGTGTCGATGATTTCCCGCACCGCGTGATGCAACCGGTCCGGCGACAGCACTTCTTCGTGCACCACCCCCAATGACGAGAGACCGACCAGCACCATCCGGCGGGCGATGGCCCAGGCCTGTTCAAAATCGTTGGCGGCGCCAGTGCTGGCGTCGCCCAGCATGAGCCGCTCGGCGGCCGCGCCAGCCAGGCATACTTGAATTTCGCGGGTCATTTCGCTCGTCGTCTGCAGCCAGCGGTCATCGGCGGGAGTCTGGCGAACAAAACCCAGAGCCAATCCGCGCGCCGTGATAGTTACCGAGGAGACCGATCCGGGCGCCACCAGTTCAGCAACCAAGGCATGGCCGCTTTCATGCACCGCAACCCGCTCGGCATCCTCGGCGCGGAGACTCCGATTGGTCTTTTCACCCAGTAATACCTTATCCAATGCGTGGACAAAATGGCTCATCGCCAACGACTGCCGATTCTCTCGCAGAGCGAAAATCGCCGCCTCGTTGCAGAGACTCTCCAAGTGGGCGCCAGACCATCCGACGGTGTGGCGCGCGATGTCCTGCAGGCAGACATCGTCAGCCAGCGGTTTGTTGCGGACATGAAGCCGCAGGATCTGCAAACGGCCCTCCCGGTCGGGAAGATCCAGGCGAACCAAGCGGTCAAATCGGCCGGGACGAATCAGTGCGGAATCCAGCAGCTCGGCACGGTTGGTGGCGGCGATCAGAAGCACCCGCTCGCGGTCGTGCGGATGCAGGCCATCTAACTCAATCAACAGCTGGTTTAAGGTTTGGTCGTATTCCAAGTGGCTGGTGTTTTGGCCCCGTCGCCCCGCTATGACTTCGATTTCGTCGATAAATATGATGACTCGACCCTTGCCTTCGCGGCGCGCCAGGCGGCGGGCCTGCTGGAACAGGTGGCGAACCCGTTGCGCGCCTACGCCGGCATACATTTCCACGAATTCCGACCCGGACGCTGCCACAAACGCGGAGTCGGTGTACTGCGCCGCCGCCTTGGCCAGCAGGGTTTTTCCGGTTCCCGGCGGGCCCGCCAGCAAAATACCTCTTAAAGGCCGAATTCCCAAATGCTCGATGCGTTCCGAATCCCGCAAAAACTCCAGCGCCTCCTGCAACTCGTGGGTGGCGCTAGGCTGGCCTCCGATATCCTGAAAGCGGACCGGGCCCGTGTCCGGCGACGTGCGCATTTGCCAGGATGGCGGGAACCGGTTCAATCCTCCCGCGGCCATGGCCGCGGCAGCCAACGCCGCGATAACTAGCAGGGGTGCGACAGCGATCCCGTGCAGGGCCAAAAAGACGGCTACGGCCAAACCTGCACCCACGCCGATTTCTTTAACCACGGCCAGTTCCTCCTGTCGGCAAGGGCAAAATCTGATAGAGCACATTAGGTCCCCGGTGCAGGGTCAGGTAAAGGTGGGCATTGCCCATTTCCACGACAGCCTGGGCGCCAGCTTGGGTCGCCTCCCGCAGAATGGTGCGGCGCATGGCCACGTATTGTCCGGTGGCTTCCCCCTGCGCCACGACAAAGCGAAGTTGACCGGCGAGGGCGGTGAGCTGCGCCGACGGGTGATCCTCAATCAAAAGGGCGGGAGGCGCATGCCCCAAAACGCGGGCGGCGGTGGCGTTCACGGCTTGACTGACAGCCATCAAGTCGGCCGACGGACGTATCTGCACGGAGAGTCGCCCCGCACTGGGCATCATTGCCCGTTGAACCCCGGGGATACGTGCCACGGCCTGTTGCAACGGCATGCGAACCACAGATGTCCGATAGACCCAGTCTGCCGAAAGCAAAGCGGCGAGCGTTGTCGCCGCGGCGATTCCGCTGATCAATGCTTGCTTGACGGTAACGCGCATAGAACCCCCTCATTCCGCGCCGAAGATGTCGAATCAAGCTGAATGCGGACCGAACAGGCCAAAGCGGACCCTCAAACCATGCCGAAGTATAGCACAAGCAAACGCCGCGAGAACGGGCCAAAGTCTGTCACCGGTAACAGGATGTGGAGGCGCTGCCAAGTTGGACCCGCTGCCAGGCGTCCCCCATCAGCGCATCTCCCGGGCAAAGGCCGCGCCATCAACCAAGCATCCTAGCGGGAGTTGCCTGCTTACAGTACCAACCCAGTGGGCTCCGGAACCATCGCCAAAAGGTCTGCCAATGCGCATGCGATGGGGATGTGGAGGCCTCGTCACGGTCTCTAAGTCACTCGCCCTGGCTGCCATGACGGGCCATAATTTGGATAATCCGCGCGAAATCCTCGCATCCGTTTGGGGGGGCGGCCGCACCCTGCGCTCGCCACACCAGCGGGGCCGGCGACGTCTCTACGCACCGCCGCTGGCGGTGCTGTCCCGGCCTGGGCGGCGAGCGCGGCGTTTGTCGCGAAGGGCCTAGTCGATAACCCCCCAATGGCTTCGAAAATATTCGACGGCAGTCCATATCGTCAGCACGATGGCGACGGTCCACAAGACAGCCGGAATCCAACCCCGCAGGACGGCGGAGGCCCCGAGCGACACCAGTTGCGCCGTGGTCTTCCATTTGGCAACGGGACTGGCGGGCATGTGGACGTCAGCCCGCAGAACAGACCGCAGGCCCGTAATGGACAATTCCCGGAGCAAAATAACAAAGACAAGCCAAAAAGAGAGCAGATGATGGGCCACCAGGGCCAGCCCCGCGCCCAGCACGAGAATTTTGTCAGCGAGGGGATCGAGGTAAGCGCCAAGTTTGGTCGCGGTGCGACTGGCGCGCGCAATCCGGCCGTCGATAAAATCGGTGAGCCCCGCCACGGTGAAAAGAATCACGCCCAGCCACCGGATTGAGAGGTTCGGAGATTGCCAGAGGAGCATGACCGCCGGGGTAAGGCCCACCCGCAGCAGGGTGACAAAGTCCGCCAGCGTCACACCGCTGCCTCGCCCGTCAAGTCGTATTCGCGTACCCCCGTGATCCGGACGGGGACGACTTGTCCGGGCGCGAACCGTCCTGCGATGTAGGTCATTCCGTCAATGCCCGGGGCATCGGTCGCCCCCCTGCCGACGCTGACCGTCTCTCCGGTCTCTTCGACAATGACGGGCATGATCCGGCCAATGTGACGTCCGCGGACTGATTCGACCAGTTGCCTTTGAACCCCCATCGCGTCGCGTCGGCGCCGTTGCTTGATGTCCTCGGCAACGGGATCGCCCAGCGGTTCAGCCCGTGTTCCTTCTTCGGGGGAGTACGTAAAGATTCCCACATGGTCAAACCGCATCGACTCGATAAATGTGGTGAGCTCCGCAAAGTGCGTCTCCGTCTCACCGGGAAATCCTACGATGAACGTGGTCCGAAGGGTAATATCGGGAATGGCGTCGCGAATCATGTGCAAGACCCGTTCCGTCTTGTCCCGGCGGAACGGGCGACCCATGGCGCGCAACAGCTCGGGATGGACGTGCTGCAGGGGCATGTCCAGGTAAGGCGCCACGATGGGCAGGTCTCGCATGGCGTGGACCAGATCTGCCGTAATCTGAGTCGGATAACTATACATGAGGCGGACAAGCAACAGACCTGGGATCTCAGCTAACCCATAGAGCAGTCTGGGCAACGCCGGATGTCCATACAAATCGTGCCCCCAAATGGTCGAATCTTGGGCAATCAGCACGAGTTCTCGCACTCCCGACCGTGCCAATTTGGCGGCCTCAGCCAGAATATCCGGCAATGGACGGCTTCGGTAGCCGCCGCGCATTTGCGGGATGGCGCAAAACGCGCAGGCGTGGTCGCACCCTTCGGCTATTTTCAAATAGGCGGTATAGTTCGGCGTGGTCAAGCGGCGGGGCGCCGTCAGACCGCTTACCGGCATCTCTCCCCAAAAGGATGGGCGGGCGCCTGCCAAGGCGCCGCCCACCGCCTCTACGATCCGATGAAATTCGCCGGTGCCAACCATCGCGTCGATCTCCGGCATGTCGTCCCATAGAGTCTGTTGGTAGCGCTGCGAGAGACATCCGGTGACCACCAGCGCCTTCAGCTGGCCGCGGGCGCGGTAGTCGTTCATTTCCAATATCGTATCGATTGACTCCTGTTTGGCGGCCTCAATAAATCCGCAGGTGTTGACGATCAACACCTCGGCGCTGCCAGCCGCCGATGTCAGTTCATAACCGGCCTGTTCCAGCAGGCCCAGCATGACTTCCGCGTCGACCCGGTTTTTGGGGCAACCCAAACTAATCATGCCAACTCGAACGGGACCGCTTGCGGGCATCCATGTCACCTCAGGTATTAATAATAGCGGAACCGAAACCGCTTGACACTCCCCTGCGGGCGGCGAGGGGCCAGATCGAACTGATAACCGCCCACAGTCTGCCACATTGCCAGCACGCCGCGGTCCCTACGCAAGATAGGGCGCGTCCCTCAAAACGCCTGCCACGCACCGCTTCTTTCTCCCTGCGCCGGCCGCTGGCGAGACCGAGTCCGACCCGGGGCCGGCCACGAACGGCGTTGCCCCACCTGCTCAGGCCGCGGACGATCAGCCGGTGACACGCGTCGCGGACCGCTCGGAATCGGCCCGCAACGCCGGCCGCAACCATACCCCGACGCCAGCCGCAATGCCAATGCAGCCATAGACTGCCAATGCCGTTCCCAGACCCCAGGCATTGCTGGCTATTCCCGCCGAACCCATGGATACTCCACCGGCCACCGCGATCACCATGCTTCGGGCGGCGAATACTCTGCCGCGGAATTCTGCGGGGGTTTCCGCCAGGATCCAGCTGCGCATGGGAATTTGCGCCAGCATATTGCCCACTCCGCCCAGCACAAAACATCCTAGTCCGGCCCATAGGGTGTGGGCTGCCACCAACCCAAGAAAAGCCGCGCCGACGGTGGCAAATCCCAGTCCCACCCAAATCCGCCGGGAGAGTCGGGAACCGACCCAATGGGTTAGTTGCGCGCCGATAACCGTCCCCAATCCCAAGGCCAACATCAGGTAGCCGTAAAAACTGGGGGCGCGGCCGAGACGCTGGATGGCGATCGGACCGGCCAGCACATTGAGGCTAAACATGGCCAGCACGCCTAGCGCGGAGAGCCACAACAAGTCGAACACAACGGGTTGCCGTCGATGAAAGGCGACGCCCGCCCAGATCTCCTGCCAAAACCGCGGCGGGCCGGCGGCGACGGGACGCCAGACGGATTGTGCCAGGCGCATCTGCGCAATCCATAGCGAGGATATGACAAAGGTCAGGCTGTCGAAAATAAACGCCGGAGCGATGCCGAATCTGGATACCACCAAGGACGCGCTGGCGTAACCGACCAGGCTCAGCGAAGTGATGGTGGTTCCGAGGGTGGAATTGGCCCGGTCCAAATCGGACGGCGAGACCGTTTCGGGGAGAATCGCCCGGGAGGCGGGAAGGAAAAACATTCCGAGAAACTGCAGCAGGAAGACGGCGCTCATCGCCCACCACAAGGGATGAAACCACGCCAGCGAGATGACGACGAGCATGCGCAACCAATCGGCTGCCATCATCACATGTTGTTTGTGCCATTTGTCGATGACTCCCGCCACCAGCCATCCCAGAGTCATTTTGGGCAGCGTTCCCACCGCCAAAATCGTTCCGAGGGTCAAGGCGGAGTGGTGCATTTTCAAGGCGTAGACCGCCACCGCCACTTCAAAAAAATGGTCGCCGAGTTCGGAAGCCGCCAACGAAGCCCATAAGCGCCGAAAATTCGGGTACCGCAAGACCGAACGCCTCACACCGATTCTCCTTTTCCCATTAGGGCACCCATTAAGACAGTGTTCGCCGAGTCTCCCGGAAAATCCTGCCGGTTGGTTTGCCTGCCGAATAGATCTTTATTCGTCTTACCATGCTATGGATGCCACCCGTCGGGGCGGATGGCTGCCGGCCAACCGGCAATTCAAACTAGACAGGGATCGAGATAACGCCAGAGGAGGTTTCGTCATGCGACTCTTTTCCCGCTGCCACGGCGGCAGCCGATATGCTCGGGTCGTCGGACTTATCGGGGCGACGGTCGCCCTGAGCATTTTGGGCATGCGTCCCGCTCCGCGATCCGCCGCGACGCTGCCAGCCGCGGACCGATACGCCCTGCGAGGGGTTCTGACCCAAGACAAAGCCGCCGCCTTGACCTTCGATATTTCATGGGGCACCATCATGCCGCCCCGGGTCCTGCACATTTTGCAGCACGACCGGGTAGCCGCGACGTTTTTCGTATCCGGTCCGTGGGCTCAGCAACATCCGGCTTTGATTCGGGATATGGTCCAGAGCGGCTATGAGGTTGAGTCGCACGGCTGGGCCCATGTCGACTATTCTGGTCTTAGCGCCGAGGGCGTCGTCGCCAACATTATGAAAGCCAACCAGGTAATCGAACACCTGACCGGCAGCCGCCCGGGCTATCTTCGCCCTCCCAATGGCGCTTTTGACAGCCAATCGATCCGGGCGGCGCGCTCGGCGGGTTATACGACGGTGACCTGGGGGACCGACTCGCTGGATTGGATGAATCCAGGGGTCGACACCATCATTTCGCGCGTAACGTCGCGCATTCACCCCGGCGACATCGTATTGCTGCACGCCTCCGATACGTGTAAACAAACAGATCGGGCCCTCCCCGCTATCATCCGCGACTTGCGCGCAAAAGGCTACCGGTTGCTGACACTTCGCGCTTTGCTGCGGACCGGGTCCCCGATTTATCGGGGTTAGCCGGTCCCATCGCCAAAGTTGAAGGCTTGCAGCAATCTTTGCAACCAATCCCAAAATTGATGAGGGGGCGGCTTTTGGGCAATGGGGCGCGCGGGCCGCAAACTGATGCGCTTAGCCGGTTGCTGGCTGGCGGCAATCACCACCGATCCGACGGCCCCGGAGCCGACCGGAGCTGTCAACCAACGCGGGGTGGACAGCGTTAACCGGTAGGGCTGGTCGGCAGGTTCCGAAATCCAGACCGTGCGGCTAGCGGTCAAGGCCACCGCATCGGCCACCCCTCCGCGGACCGGCACACGCGCCAGGACTTGCCCGGCTCGCACCGCTTCTACAGTCCGCCAGGCCGCGAATCCCCAATTGAGCAAACGCGCGGCATCCTGCCAACGGTCAGGGCTGTCGAGGATTACCGCCAGCAATTGCCGGTGAGCGCGCGTGACCGACGCGACTAAACATTTTCCGGCCGCGTTGGTGGTGCCGGTTTTTACCCCATCGGCTCCCGGCAGGCTGTACAACAAGCGGTTGGTATTATGGATAACGCGCGTTCGGCGATTGGCCAGATTGGTGATGGTCGCCTCTTTCGAGGCCACGATCTGTTGAAACGTCGGCATTCGCAGGGCCGCCCGGGCGACCACTGCCAAATCGTAGGCGCTCGAATAATGTCCCGGCGCGGTGAGCCCGTGCGGGTTTTCAAAGGTGGTGTTGTATGCTCCGAGTTCTTGCGCTTCCTGGTCCATTTGGGCGACAAACCGATCCACGGACCCCGCATTAGCTTGGGCCAGCGCCACCGCGGCATCGTTTCCCGAGCGCAACAACAATCCTTTTAACAAGTCCATGACGGTGTATTGCTGTCCGGCGGTCAAATGCATGCGCGATCCGATGGTCGCCGCCGCTCTCGGGGTGATGGTCACCACGCGCATCAGGTGCCCGTGTTCAATGGTCAAAATGGCCGTCATGATTTTGGTCAGCGACGCGGGGTCCAATTGCCGAAACGCATTTTTTTCATATAAAATCGCGCCGGTGCGGGCATCCATCAACAAAGCCGCGCGGGCACCGACGGACGGGGGATGGCCAACGGCATGCGATGGGGTGCGATCCGTCTCGGCTCGCGCCAGGCCTCCAAAACCTATCGCTACGGCGGCGCAAATGGCGACCCAACGCCGGATGGTCGGCGTCACGGGAACCCCTCATTTCCGGGTGATGTGCCGTCGGTGGACCATCCGAAGGCCATCCTAATGATTCCCGTAAACCCGCCGGTTTATCCGCAAGACCGCGCCTACTGCCCCGTGAAACTCAAGGTCAACACCGAAATCGTGGGATCCGGCAGCGAAATAGCTTGCCCGTTTACGGTCAGGGTGGCGTTATGGTTGCCCAGTTTCACCGCGACCGAGGAGGAACCGGAGACCGACAGGGTTTGTCCGGCCTGGTATACATGGCCATACGGATTGGCCGTGGTGCCGTTTTGCCACACCTCCACCCAGCAAGGCGCGGTAAAGGCCAGGTTAAGCGTTACGGGCCGCTGATTGACGATGTAGGAGGCCGCTCCGGTGGCCGCGTTGTTTTGGGTTGGCGTGACCGTGACTCCCGAGGAAGGTGATGTCGCGGTATGGCTGGTCCGGGGAGCCACGGATCGGTGCCGGCTGATGCTCGGCTTGCTTGACGAAGGGGGCGTGGTCGCTTGCTGGCTGTAATGTCCACGATGGTTCATGAGGAACAATCCCCCGATGAACAGACCCGCCATCGCCAACAACAACCACACGGGTGCGGACGAGGCCGTCTTGGCCCCGGAGTTCCGAGGCGACTTCGAAGCCGGACGCTGCCGTCGGGCTCTGTCTTCGCGGGGAACCATGCGGCGGGTGGGGGCGGGACTGCGTACCAGAGGCTCGGGTTCTGGTCCGCGGTCAGCACCCATTTGGGATCGGCGTTCTTGCACCAAACGATCTCCGTCAAGCCCTAGGAATCGCCCATAAGTTCGCAGGAATCCCAAGCCGTAGACGGCACCCGGCAGGGCCTCCCACTTATCCTGTTCAAGCGCCTGCAGGTAATCGCGACGAATATGCAGGCTCGCGCTGGCCTCATCCAGGGAGATGCGGCGGCGGATGCGCGCCTCATTGAGGCGGTGTCCGATCGAATGATCTCCTTGCTGCTGTTCCTCGTCCATGGATCCTCCCCGTTCTTGGTCGTCGGCGCTACATGTTAGGGCCACACACGATTTAACGTCCGGGCAAACGGTGTGGTTTCACGAACGTGGTCGAGCCCTCCGAACCACGCAACCAATCGTTCCAATCCTAACCCGAAACCACTATGGGGTACAGTGCCATAACGGCGCAAATCCAGGTACCAGGCATATGACGAGGCATCGAGCCCGTGTTCGGCCATTCTACTTTCCAACAGGCTCAGATCATGAATCCGCTGGCTGCCGCCGATAATTTCGCCGTAGCCTTCCGGGGCCAGCAAATCGGCGGCGCGCACCACCTCGGGACGGGTTGGCTCGGGCTGCATATAAAAAGCCTTGAGGTGCGTAGGAAAATGCGTCACAAACACCGGGCAGTCAAATTGATTGGCCAGCGCCGTCTCGTGCGGAGCCCCTAAATCCTCCCCCCAGGCGATGGGCATTCCCAGTTGTGCAAGACGGACCAACGCCTCGTCGTAGGTAATGCGGGGAAAGGGCGTGCGAATGTTTTCGAGCGGAGCCAGCGGCCGCTGCAATGCGTTTAACTCGCCTAGTGCGCGCAAGAGTACCTGCTGGGCGATATGCTCGACCAGCTGTTCTTGCCAGACGAGGTTTTCCTCGAATTCGCAGAACGCCATCTCTGGTTCAATCATCCAGAATTCGGTCAAATGCCGCCGGGTTTTGGACTTTTCCGCACGAAAGGTGGGCCCGAACGAGTAGACCCGGCCCAACGCCAAGGCTAGCGCTTCCATGTACAATTGGCCCGATTGCGACAGGTAAGCCGGTTCTCCAAAATAATCAATGGCAAAGAGCGTGGTGCTTCCCTCCGCCGGTGTCGGCGTAATAATGGGCGGGTCGGCGACGACAAAACCATGGCTGTCCAAGAAACCGCGAATGGCCTGGACGATGATCGATCGAAGCCGCAGGATAGCCGCCTGGCGCGGACTTCGGATCCACAAATGACGGTGGTCCATGAGGAAATCCACCCCATGTTCTTTGGGGGTAATGGGGTACTCGTGGGTCGCGGCGAGCACCTGCACGGCCCGGACCTCCACCTCGACCCCGACCGGGGCGCGCGCATCACGGTGCACTTGACCGGTAACGATGAGGCTGCTCTCCTGGCCGATTTGCTCCCAACTTTCCACCCCCGCCAGTTCTGCTGCCTCCGCTTTTACCACCGTTTGCACCACCCCGGTCCCGTCACGCAAGACCAAAAACCGGATCCGGCCCGAGGAGCGATAGTGGGTCAGCCATCCCCGTATGGTCACCGTTTGCCCGATACGGGCGGCCAAATCGCGGACCGTGCAGGGTTCGGCCATCATGTCCGCCGATGCCTTTCCGCCATCATGTTGCGAAATATCACCAGACGCTGAATTTGATTGGTGCCCTCGTAAATCTGCGTAATTTTCGCGTCTCGCATCATGCGCTCGACCGGATAGTCCCGCACATAGCCATAGCCTCCTAACAGTTGCACGGCATCGGTTGTCACTTTCATTGCGGTATCCGAACACATCAGCTTGGCCATGGCGGAATGACGCGTTACTTCGGCCGAGGCTTGCGCCTCGAATCCGGCCGTTTCCACCACTTCGGCCGCGCGGTACAAAAGCTGGCGGCTGGCCTCGATTTGAGTCTGCATGTCGGCCAACATAAACTGCAAGGCTTGCATGTCGATGAGCGGGCGTCCGAACTGTTGGCGGCTGCTCAGATGCTGCACCGAAGCCTCTAGTGCTCCTTGGGCAATGCCCAGCGCTTGCGCGGCGATACCGGGCCGGGTCCGATCCAGAGTGCGCATGGCGATGGTGAAGCCCTCCCCTTCGGCTCCGAGCCGTTGAGCAGCGGGAACCTTGACCCCATCGAAAAGCAACTGCGCGGTTTGCGAGCCGCGTATGCCCATCTTGTCCTCAATCCGGCCGATGTTAAACCCCGGGGAATCGCTATCGACAATGAACGCCGAGATGCCCTTGATTCCTTTTGAGGGATCGGTGGCGGCAAACACTACGACGGTCTTAGCCAGCCCGCCGTTGGTGATAAACACCTTGGTGCCGGACAAGCGATAGTGATCCCCCTCTTTCACCGCGCGGGTCCGGGTTCCCCCGGCATCTGACCCGGCGTCAGGTTCCGTCAGGGCGAAGGCCGCCAAATGTTCACCGCTGGCGATGGGCGGAAGAAACTGCTGTTTTTGCGAGGCCGAGCCGGCAATCAAAATAGGCATCGCTCCCAAATGCTGGGCGGCTATAATCAGGCTGGAGGTGGCACACACTCGGGCCACTTCTTCGATGGCGAGACACGACGTCAGCAGATCTGCGCCACCCCCACCATATTCCTCAGGGATCCCGACCCCGATAAGCCCGTTTTCGCGAAACAAATCCACAATATCCCAGGGGAACTCCCCGGTGGCGTCGATATCCGCCGCGCGGGCGGCTATCCGCTCGTCGGCCAGCCGGTGCACCATATCGCGGAACATGAGTTGTTCCTCACTTAAACCGTACTGCAATGCGTGTTCCATCCGTTCGCCTCCTGCTCCGTATATGCCGGGATCGCGACAATATCTTAGCATTTCACCCGGGCTTTCTCGAGTGGGACATCCCCTGCCAGCTCTCGACATGGGCACAATTGGGCTGGGGAAGATGTTACAATGAGGGTACTCGAAGTCTGGAGGGAGTGAGAGCATGCCGACCAGTCGCGACACGGTCAATTTACCGATCCTGCCCATACCAGCCGTCTTGTTTCCCGGCATGCCGTTGGCTCTGACGTTGAGTGACCAAGCCTACCATTTGGTGCGCGAGTGCGCTGATCTCGACACCGCTTTGGCGATTAGTCCGGCCCGCCCCGTAGAGCATGACGGTTGGCCGGAACCCTCGGCCGTGGGAACTTCGGCCCGCGTCTTGGAAATGGGCGCGGATGGCACGGGACATGTGCTCTTGATGGGCATCGCCCGGCTTAGTCTGTTGTCCTACCGACACAACGGTCGCAATTTGGTCGGCCAGTTTCGGTATTTGACCGACAGCGATGACACCGTACCGGCGCCTCTCATCGACGAGGCGCGCGCGTTGGGATCCGAATTGTGGGCACTTATGACTCCCCATCGTTCGCACCCGGTCTTACCCTCGGTGCCGCAGGCGCTGTCGTATTGGATTGCGGCCCACATCCCTTTGGGGCAGAGCGTCCGGCAGGAACTTCTGGAGATCCGCAGTACGCGGGCTCGCATGGCGAAAGAAATCTCGATTATGCGCACGTTGATGGATGAGCTGCAGGCAGAACATAGCCGGTAATTTGGGAGCCCGCTCGTTGGCGGCCAGCGGGCACCGCCCTTGCGGCCCGTTGTGGGCAGTCGGCGGGAGTTCTAAAGGCGATCGATATGTTCAGCCCTGGCGAGCCCGTTGGCATCCGGGCTGCAGGCCGTCGGAGACGGCACCCCGTGCGGCCAGGCGGCGATCCGAAAGGGGGAGCGGAATTGCGCTGCGAGCTGCGCGCAGGCTTCGCCCGCCGCTCGTCCCACAGTACGGGACGGACTCCCACAATACCGGACGGACTGGTGTCCAGTGGGGTCCGGTCCCCGCATGCCGATTTGGGCACCATGATTGACCCGGTGGTCCTAGCGGAGACCTCGCGGGGCACGCTCAGCTTTCCGGTCGGGTAACGCAGATCAGTCGTGGCGTAGCGCTTCGTTAGTTGCTGTGATTGCGCGGCGCGCCGGGACGACGACAGGTATGCCAAAGGGGATCGCCAGCCGCACCCCGACCCCGAAGCGCGTGACCGTTGGACACCGGTCTCAGGAATCGAATGCATGATAGAAGCAAGGCTCTTCGTATCGGTCCCGTATAACCAGTGACTAGCGATTGACTCCCTTCTTTGTGATGCCATCGCGGGTTTGACACTGCGTGGACCCGGCCATGATGCCAGCCGACCCGTGGACGATCATCACGGAACACTGTCCACCGACCCCGGGCATCGGGTGGTGGAAGGGTCAGGTCATTGCCCCCCGCGAAGTGGTGATCGCGAACGTCCTGGGTTGTCGGACGGGTGGCTTTTGTATTGCAACGCGCCGTAACGCGCTGCCGCTTCAGGTGCCGATTGTTCGCCCGGGTGACACTTTCACCGCGAGCAACGGACGGGCTGCCCTCAAACTACGGGTCCGGCAACCCTGGTGGTGGCTATGCCGTCGGGGTGCGGGTTCGCCAGGCGGAGGCTGAAACAGGGGACTCGCAGCCAGCGGGAGTGGCCCGGCAAGGGGCCCAGACGAGCCACAGGAGGCGCTGCGCGAAGCGGGGCTCGGCAGTGGCCGGGGGGGCCGCCCGTCCCGGCGCTGGTCTGCTAGCCTAACCACCCGGTTCTGGGAGGGTCTTGCGCCGTTACCGAGCAGTTGCGGCAGCAGCCGACGGGTACCGGGAAAACAGTCGCTGCGGCGCGCCAGGGGATTTCCCGCCGTGCCGATAACGCTTCCCGCAATGGGTCGCGCGAGACGGATCCGGCGCAGCCCCAAACGCGGGGCCCGGCAGCCCGACTGATTTGTGGCGATGGGGATTAGGCAGGAGTACCGTCACCCGTTTGGGCTTCTTGCTCGAACCACGTTTCGATCCGGGGCACAAGCCCGTAGACGGTCAGGGCCGTCCAGTAGTGCCAGTCCCGAGCGTATCGATTCACCCCTTGGCCCGGGTCGAAATCCCCCAGGCTCACGCCGGCCGTGCCGGGCAGGCGCAAGGTGATGTTGCCGGGGTGGTGCTGATGAGGAAAGGTCAGCAGCAGCCGCAGGCTTTCACCGCGCGCGTAAACCCAGGTGCCATGGCCCGATTCGACCCGGTTGACGTACCACCCCGAAACCTGCGGCCGAATGCGTCGGGAAAGGCCGCTGCCGTCCGCCCAGCGGGATGTGGCGAGGTGCTCGGTGAGGCGGGTTAAACGCTGATGCTGCAGTGCCGTCCACAACAGACCTGCCCAGGTGTCAACGCCAGAGTGGGCCAGCGGCAACGGGTTGACGTCCAAAATGGGCAGTTGCCTTATCTCGCGCCGCATCTGGCGTAGCGCGGCCTGGGTATCCAGGCTGGTCGGATCGAAGTGCGCCTCGACCCGCGACGATTGCAGCCAGCGCCGTAGCTTGATGCGGCTCGACCAATGCGCGTTCCAGACCGGTAGCAGCCATGACAATTCGGCTCGAACCCCGCGAGGCTCGGGACCATTGGCGAGCTCGTGGAGTTGCGCGGCGGTGAGGCTGGGTGTACCCAGTTCGAGATGGATGAGGCGAACCGGCAATCCCAGCAGCCGATCCTGCCCGGAGTATTGTTCCTGACGCCACGTGACCCGCATCGGGCGCGAGCCCAGATGGCGCGCCAGGCTGCGCCAGCCGTGACCCAATTCCTGCCAGCCATCGGCGTCCGCGGTGAAACGCCACTCGCGCCATCCCCGTCCCTCCTGCCGGTATTCCGCGGTTCCCCATGAATAGCGTCGCGCTTGCTGCGGGTATCCGTCGCTGACCCAACGTACTTCATCGAGAGTGGGGGCCAGGGAGAGATCCCAGGCGGACTTCGCAGCATCCCACAGCCACGAGTTGCGGGGTGCCCGGATGGAAATGTGGTGGGGGGAGCATTGCACCCAGGCGTCTCCTCCGCACGGAATCATCATCATTTCCGGTTGCTCTGCGGTCAGAAATTGGCTGAGATAGTCCGAAGTCAGCCGGATTTCCATGGGATCCAGCCAGCCTTCCAGCCGCAATGGGAGGCGTTGCCAATCGGCCCAGGGCCGCAATGCTCCCCAACTGCGTGCAACCAGCGCAAGCCGGCGCTCATTGACGTGTTTGCCAAGCGACTCCAGCCAGTATTCGGTGTCCCGGGCGTCTTGCCAGAATGAAACGCGCCGCGACGCGGTTGTGTGCGATATCTTTCCCAAAAACTGCAATCCCAGCCCACCTTCGGTCTTATGGCTCCCTGTGGGGAGACCCGTAGTCCCCTTATCATACCCGATCGGCGGGCGTTTCCCAGAGGCGCTAAACATGCCGGATGGATGCCAGGCGCCCCACGGGGTATATGGCCTCATCGACTCAACAGGGTGCCGACGTACTGCAGTATCGCATTGCCGCATTCCGAACAGTACCCATCGTGCGCAATCAGGCGATTAGCCACGTCGTTGAGCTTGCGGAGTTGATCCTGGTCCGGAGTGCGGGTCGACGTGGTGATTTTTACCACGTTTTTCAAATCGCTGAACAGCTTGGCTTCGATGGCCTGTCTGAGTCCGCTATGCGACTGATAGCGAAAACGTTCCGCTCGGCGTGCCAGCGTTGAGATCCTAATCAAAATTTCCTCACGAAAGGCGCGTTTAGCATTTTCCGTGATGCCGATCTGCTCCTCAATAGAGCGCATCAGCTTCTCGTCCGGCTCCATTTCCTCGTCGGTCAAGGGATCGGTGAGGCGGGTCTGGTTGACATACGCCTCAATGTTGTCCAGATAGTTGTTCAATAACGTCTGCGCCGATTCCTCGAAAGAATAGACAAAGGCCTTTTGCACTTCGATTTTGGCCATTTCGTCATACTCTTTGCGAGTCTCGTAGATGAGGTTCAAGAGCCTGTCGCGCTCCTCGGCGGCCAGTCCGGTATGTTGCTCCAGCCCGTCCTTGAGCGCTTTCAAGGCGTCGAGCGGATTGATACAGCGCACCCCTGGTTTGACCAGGGCGGAAGACAGTCGATTGATGACGTAGCGCGGGGAGATGCCGGTCATGCCTTCCACCGGGAATTCTTCGTGCAGTTCGCGCACGTCTTTGGCGGTGTAGCCTTCCACGGTCTGATCATCCAACAGCTTAAGTTTCTTCATTAGAGACATGCCTTGTTTTTTGGACGCTTGCAATCGCGATAAGACCGCAAAGATGCTGGCCGTTCGCAACGTGTGGGGCGCTAGATGCACATCGCGCAATCCTGAATGATGAATCAGTTTTTGGTAGATCCGCATTTCATCCTGAACACGCAGATTGTACGGAACCCGGATCAGAATCATCCGGTCACGTAGCGCTTCATTTTTCTTGTTGTCAACAAAACTGAGGAACTCCGCCTCATTGCTGTGGGACGTGATCGCCTCGTCAGCGTATATCATCGAATACCTTCCCGTTTTGATATTTTGCTCTTGCGCCAACGTGAGCAGGCTGTAGAGAAACTTCTCGTCACTTTTCAGCATCTCAATGAACTCCATCAATCCGCGGTTGGCGACGTTGAGTTCCCCATCAAAGCGATAGGCCCGGGGGTCCGATTCCGCACCGTACTCCCCGATGGTCGCCAGGTCAATCGATCCGGTGAGTTCGCTGATGTCTTGGCTCTTCGGGTCACTGGGGGAAAAGGTGCCGATTCCCACCCGGTTCTTTTCGGAAATGACCACGCGCTCTACCGGCATCTCCTCAATCCGTCCCTGATGGGTGCTGTCCAGTCGCAGTTGGCAAACCGGACACAAGTCCCCTTCGATATAGAGGCCGTACTCGCGCAAGACCTCGTCACGGAGAGCGCGGGGCACCAGATGAAGCGGCTCTTCATGCATGGGGCATCCCGCGATCCCGTACAAAGCGCCGACGGCTGTCCGCGAGTAGTTCTCCAGACCCCGTTTCAGCAGGGCGACGAGCGTCGA
This sequence comes from Bacillota bacterium, assembly GCA_021797825.1. Classification (GTDB taxonomy): domain Bacteria; phylum Bacillota; class Sulfobacillia; order Sulfobacillales; family Sulfobacillaceae; genus JAJZZA01. The sequence continues at coordinate 89,107 of JAJZZA010000003.1, forward strand.
CTTCCCTCCCCCGACTGGGCCCATCAGCACCAAGATCCGTTTGCGGACCTCGAGTCTTTGCGCTGCGGAGTGAAAATAGTCCACCAACTGCTCGAGGGACCGATCCAAGCCGAACAGGTCCTGGGAAAAGAATCGGTATCGGCGGCTGCCGTCCGCGCGGGTCTCTACACCGGCTTCGGCGATCATGTCATAAATGCGGGCATGAGATAACCGCGCCAATTCAGGCTGTTCGCACACGCGGCCAAAATAGTCGCGGAAGGTTCCCGTCCAGCGCAGTTCGTCTTCTGCGCTGTGATAGGCACCTAAGCGTTCCCAGAGATCCATTGGGTATTTCCCCCTTGACTGGCAGAGTATCCGTCTTCTTTTGGTAGCGCTGGGCGATGGCCCTAAACGCCCGAGGTCCGCGACTTCGCCGGCGGCTGCGGCACAACCGCCAGACCCCATCGGGAAATCACAGCATCAGTTTGGTGTTGGCTTTGCCATCGTAGCTCAGCACCAGCGGCCGCTTGTCCGTCACCGTTTCCAGGTGTACCGGCCGTCCCCATAGACGGTACACGTGGTGCAAGGTGCGTTCGGCATACGGCAGGTCCAAATCGGTGCCTTCATGGCGATGAATCAGATAAAGTTCCCCACGGCGATTGAAATCGCCATCGTCGACCTCGATGACCGGGATGCCGCCATGCACCAAATCCCGGGTCAACTGGTCGCGCACCGCGGCCCACCCCCGGGTCTTGACCACAATACGGTCCTGCTCCGGCTAACCTC
>JAJZZA010000041.1 GCA_021797825.1 Bacillota bacterium
GCCGGTAGCGCTGCGAAAGGTCCCGGAAACTTTCTGATGGACCTTAATCGTGCGAATATCCGGTTCCGCCTGGTTATTCGGATACGGCCCGCGAAAGTCGTACATGAAGCGCAATACCGCGTCCTGATGGTGGTTGAGCCGATCCGGCAGATTGCGGGTCTTCGTTGGCTTCACCCGCCCCCGTTTTTCGGCGCCGGGGGTATCGTCGCGACCGGATTGGCGGCTAATCCCGCTGGGATGATCGTCTGATACCGCGTCAGGAACGTCTGTAATTGCCGCGGGGTTAGCGTGTCGCGGTGGGCCGCGACCGCCTCCGCGACGGCCGATTTGATGCCAGGCAGATGCTGAATGAGGTCATCGGCCCACGCCTCCCAGTCGTGGCTGAACCGCAAGTCTTCCAAGACAAGACCGGCTCCCCGCCCTGTTCCACTGCACGATCTCGACCGTCGCCCTCGCGTTGGATCGAACGGACGCACGTGCGAACCCTTTCTCGGCGGCGTTGCCGCCGCCGGGCGACGCCAGGACAGTTGGGCTCCTCCCCGAAGGTTGGCCTATCCACTTGCCAAGTCCGCCCGTCCCCTTCGCTCCACGGCCATTATAGCCACTTCCTCATTGGTACGGGACGGGCCGCCCTCCCGACGATACTTGCGCCTTTCGTGGTCCACACTGATAGGGTTTTCTCTTCGCATCACACAGCAGTTCCCACGTTTCGCAAAAGAGCCGAGACCATGCTCGTGCCAACTCTACACCGGATGCCACCTAGTCGGCAGTAAAACAGGTGTCCCCCAGGGGTTTCCTCGATGCTCTTATGATCAGCCGCTTGGGGTAGTTTGAAGCCGACGCCTGTACACCGGCTCCGAAGGGCCTAACCTTCATCTCTCTCGCAGTTTTGAACTCCACGGACGTCCGGTGGACCTCCGTTTGCGCCCTTCGTGGCGCAAGGGCCTGCCCTCATTTCTAAAGGAACCGCGTGGCACAATGGCGTCACGGTGCAGTTCAATCGAGCCGCGTGGGGCACTCAAGCCCGATGCCGCATCGCCCAAAATAGCCTATGCGGAATATTGCCGCGTTCCCCCAGGCGACCCCTCCCCTATTGATATGTCCACACCGCAAGGTGACGGACACGCAAGCAGATGGTCGCCTTAAAAGCCTCTTTTGTCATTCCCGCTATCCCCGCCTGATCGTTTTCACCCTCTGGCGCCATCACGGGCGCGGCCGCCAACTCCCCCGGGGAGATGGCTTCGCGCACCGAACCGGCAGGTTGCGCATCGGGCGGGCAACAGTTTGGCCGACGGCCGGGCTCCGGTCCGGCCGCGGCCCGCCAGTTTTGTTCCCTGTAAAATCCCCGCCGCCCCTGCCACCGTTACAATTTGGCCTTTCTTAAATAGGTGATGCCATCCATGATTAACCGGGCCGTGCGATGATAGGAGGCCTCATTGACCGTGACCGTATCGCCATCGTCGGATACCCGCGCCCCGACTTCCATCCGTCCGCTGGGATGGCCGATGCGGACGGTCCCGGAGGGATCGCGCCGGCACGCTTCATAGGCCACTGTTCCGGGAATGCGGGAAGCCACCGCCAGCGTCACACTCGCCGTTCCGGGAAAGGCCTTGTGCAGGGTCAGCGGCTGGCCGCCAATCACCTCGGATACGATGTCTACCTGGTCTTGGGTTACCTCGGTCTGGGTGACAACGCTCCGAAAGCTGTGGGGCGGGGAGACGATGATCGGGATGGGGGTCAGCCCGCCCTCGGGAATCCCCAGCCGACGGGCCACGAAACGCTGCAAATGGTCGACCCGGGCCAACAGATCCGCGGTCGGAACCCCGGGAATGTCGTCGGGACTCACGTGCAGGCTTTCCGCCCGAACCATCAAACAGAGATTGGCGATATCGACCACCGAAACCGCGATCGCGCCCAGGTCGGGCACCGCAATCAAGTCCTGGCGGTTTCCGGTGGGCAACAAGGCCCCGGTGGCGCCGCCCGCGGTCAGGCGATAGTCCATGGCGATGGCCGGTCCCGAGCCCGGCACCCCGTCAATGGCATAATCCCCTTCCACCAGGGCGTGCCCGTTGCCTACCGGGACCTCGGCCAAGAGGATGGTCCCGGTGTTGCGGTTATGAATGCGCACCCGCGTCACCGGCTCCCGGCAGGACACCAATCCTTTTTCCACCGCATAGATCCCCACCGCCGACGAGATGTTTCCGCAGTTGATGTCAAAATGCACTTGCGGTCTGGTCACGCTGACTTGCGCGAACGTGTAGTCCAAGTCGGCATCCGGCCTGGTCGGCGGTCCGATAATGGCCACTTTGGTGGTCAAGAGATCGGCCCCGCCCAACCCGTCGATTTGCCGCGGGTCGGGACTGCCCATCAGCGCCAAAAGAAAACGGTCCCGTGCCGCAGGGTCGCGAGGCACATCCTGTTCGCGCACAAATACGCCTTTACTGGTGCCCCCGCGGATGACCGTGCACGGCACCGCCGCCAATTCCGCACTCCCCTCCCGTACCGTATCGCTCATCCTCATCATCCCCTCGTCTCACACGGTCAGGATATTGACGGTGCACGCGGTGCCCTCCACCCCTCGCGCCTTGCCCCCCCGGCAGTGGGCCAATCCCACCTTGGCGTCAGGCACCTGGCGCGCTCCCGCTTCGCCGCGCAACTGCTTGACAATCTCGATCACCTGGGCCACACCGGTTGCCCCTAAAGGATGGCCTTTACCCAAGAGCCCCCCGCTGGTATTGACCGGCAGCCGCCCCCCCAGGCTGGCCTCGCCCCGCTCCACGCGGGCCGGGTACTCGCCCCGGGGGTACAACCGGAGACCTTCAATGCGGGTCGCCTCGGCGATGCTAAAACAGTCGTGGACTTCCGCCAGTTGGATCGCTTCCGGTCCCAGCCCCGCCTCTTGATAGGCCGCCTCTGCCGTACGCCAGGTCAAATCTTCGACGGTCATGTCAGGCAGCCCGACTTCCATTTTTCCGCTCCGCAGGGCGGAAGCGGCCAAGCGCACGGCCCGCGTGCGGCCCAACTCCGCAAGTTTGCCGGCACTCACCATAACCACCGCCGCGGCCCCGTCGGAAACCGGAGCGCATTCGTGGAGGTGCAGCGGATCCGCAATCATGCGGCCCGCCAGCACTTCGTCCACCGACACCGGTTTTTTGAATTGCGCCAGGGGATTGAGACTGGCATTGAACTTGTTTTTGGAGGCAATGGCCGCCAGCATGCGGGGCGTCGTTCCATATTGCTCCATGTGGCGGCGCGCCCGCATCGCATAGACCGCCGGCATGGTCAACCCGATCTGCGTCTCAATATCGGTTTCGTCCGGGGCCAAGGCCCCCCGGAATTTCGTGGACAGGAGTTCGACTCCACAGGCCAGCACGATGTCGTGGGCTCCCGCTCTAATAGCCATGGCCGCCTGGTAGATAGCCGTGGAACCGCTGCTGCACGCATTTTCCACGTTGGTAATCGGCAGCCCCGAGATGCCCGCCGCACCCAACCCGCGCTGGCCCATGGCCATGCCTTGAAAGACATGCCCGACCCATGCCGCTTCGATATCCACCGTACGCAAGCCGGCGTCGTCCAACGCGCCCAAAATCGCCTCCGCGGCCAGATCCGCGGCAAGACGGTCAGGATGTTTGCCAAACGCCGTCATCCCGACCCCAATGACATAGACCCCGTTCACGCCATTCGCCCCTTTCATCGCCTCACCGGGCGCGCGTGCACCAGTGTTGCCGGCGTTTGGTCGGCACCCATTCGCGGCCCGGGGGCCAAAACCAATTCCAGCGCCATCCCGATCTTTGGCTCCGCGCCGTCGGTCAGCGGCACCAACACCCGCACATTTTGCGAAAAATCCATATAGCCCAGCACATAGGGCGTCTTAAATTCCGCCGTCGACTGATGCACCCGCGTCCAGGTATACAGCGTGCCGCCCGGTCCGAGACGAAGCGGCTCACTGCCCCGGTGGCCGCAACGGGCGCACACCGCCTGCTCGGGATAAAACGCGGCGTCGCACTCCGGGCATCGGCTTCCCACCAGATACACCCGGTCCCCCTCCAGCGCGTAGTGATCCGGACCGTGAACCGCGTCTTTGGTTTGCTCCACCTGAGGTCCCTCCTCGTCAATAATCATGCGCCCGAACGCTCGCTTGGGGCCGGGAACTAATAGGACCCGACACTGCGCCCGCCGCACACGTACAGAAGCTGGCCATTTAGGTAACCCGCGCCGTCATCGGCAAAAAACGCCACGGCGTCGGCCACCTCCTCCGGAGTTCCCACCCGCTGCACCGGAACGGTTTTGGCCAGCCGTTCTTGCACCTCCGGTTGGAGGTTGCGGAACAAGGGCGTGTCAATCAATCCGGGAGCCACCGCATTGGCGGTAATTTGAAACTTGCCCAGTTCCAGGGCGAGCGTGCGGGTCAGGCTGACCACTCCGCCCTTGGAGGCGCTGTAATTCGCTTGCCCCGGACCTCCCAGCCAAGCCCGCGACGCAATGTTGATAATCCGGCCGTACTTTCGGTCAATCATGATCCGGGCCGCGGCCCGGCAGGTCAGAAACTGCGCGGACAAATTGACCCGGATGACCGAGTCCCACTCCTCGTCGGTCATCTTGGCAAGATAGCGGTCTTTGGCAATGCCCGCATTGTTGACCAGAATATCGAGCCGTCCGTAGGTGTTCATGGCATGCTCCACGAGATGGTCCGCACCCTCGCCGGTGGCGATGTCACTGACATGATAGCTGGCCTGGTGTCCCGCCTCCTGAATCTCGGCCGCCGCCCGTTCGACGCGCTCCGCCATCACATCATTTAACACCACGTACGCCCCGCCGCTCGCTAACCGGCGGGCGATGGCTTCCCCGATTCCCTGTCCGCTCCCGGTGACGATGGCCACCCGTCCCGCAAACCCCTGCATCATGACCACTCCCTTCTGGTTTGCCTGGTTATTGCCCGATAAAATGAGGGGGACGCTTTTCGACAAAGGCTCGCATCCCTTCCTCGCGATCCTTGGATTTACGCAAAATGGCGTGGCAATCGGCCTCCACCTGCAGACCGGTGGTCAGATCGGTACTGCCCGCGAGATAGACCAACTGCTTAATATAGGCCAGCGACAGCGGCGCTTTCTGGGCCATGGTCTGGGCCCAGGCCAAGCTCTCCTGCTCCAGTTGACCGACTTCCACCAAGCGGTCGACCAACCCCCAGTTAAAAGCCTCGGCGGCATCAATCCGCTGACCGCTGAACATCAGGCTCATGGCCCGGCTGGGTCCCACTAACCGCGGAAGCCGCTGCGTCCCGCCGGCACCGGGCAGGCTGCCCACGTTGGCCTCGGGAAAGCCAAACCGGGCGCTCGCGTCCGCCATGCGTACATCGCAGGCCAGGGCCAGTTCCAGCCCGCCGCCCAAGACGTACCCGGCCAACGCCGCCATCACCGGTTTCGACATTTTGCCGATGAATCCGAACAGGTCGCGAATGATGTCTCCCAAAGGATCCCGGAACGCGCCGGTATCGTACTCCGCCACCCGCCCCTTGATGTCGGCCCCGACCGAAAAGGCCTTCTTTTGCCCAGTCAGAATCACCACCCGCACTCCCGGATCGCGGTCCAGATTCTCCAGCATACCGCGAAGATCTTGCAGCATCTCCGGTGTCAACGCGTTTAGCGCCGACTCCCGGTTGATCCGAATCCGGGTCACACCCTCAATCTGTTCGTGTTGCAGCAACGGTTCCAACTCGGCTCCCTCCCCCTGACATTGTTCACGCACGCTTCTCGGCGTTGCCGGCATTCACGCCCCCAACCCATTGCTGGACTACACCCGCGCGAATTAACCCGTCGATTGCCGCATCCGCATAACCCGCTTCCGTCAATATTTCCCGGGTGTGCTCCCCCGTCAGGGGCGCCGGCCGTCCGGGCCGGGCAGGGTGGTCCGCTAATCGCGCGGGCATCGCCACTCCGGGCGTAACGCCCACCGCAGCATGTTGCAGACGCGGAAATCGGTCCGGGTTCATCACGTGCTCGAGCTTAGCGAGGTGGTCGTATTCCATCACCGGTGCGCACAAAATGTCTTCCGCTTCGAGAAGACGCTGCCACTCCGCAGTCGTCCGGGCACGAAACCGCGCGGCCAGCTCCGCAAATAACGCCGCGCGATGGGTGACCCGCCCGCGCACGTCCGAAAATCGGCGGTCGTCAGCCAGGTCGGGACAACCCAGCACGCGCGTCAACCGTTTCCAGCGTTCGGGCCAGTAGGCCGCCACCATCAGGAATCCGTCCTGGGTGGGATACACCTCATTCGGTGCGGAATAGGGTGCCGCACTGCCTTGCCGTCCGGGCGACGCTCCGCTGACCAAATACATGGACCAGGGGACGGTCTGCAAGAAAAACAGGCTGTCCAGCAGGGAGACATCTACCCGCTGCCCCCGTCCGCTGCGCATCCGGGCCAGAACGGCCAGCAAAATGCCTTGCACCGCCACCAGCGCCGCCGTCATGTCGGCCGCTGGCACCCCGACCTTCACCGGCTGGCCCGCAGGTTCTCCGGTCACGCTCATGAGCCCGCTCATAGCCTGGATAATACCGTCCACCCCCGGCTTATCCCGCCAGGGACCCTCGGTTCCAAAAGCGGAAATGGCGCAGTAGATCAATCCCGGCTGCTCGCCGGCCAAGACCTCATAGCCCATCCCGAGGCGATCCATCACCCCCGGTCGAAAACTTTCCAGCACCACATCGCTGTGTCGGGCCAAACCGCGGACAATCTCGACGCCCTCCGGCATTTTCAGATTGACGCAAAGGGAGCGTTTGTTGCGGTTCATGCCCCAATAGGCCGCCGCGTCCTCGTCCAAAAAGGGCGGCCCCAGACCCCGCCCCCAATCGCCGGCGGGCGGATCGATTTTAATGACCTCCGCCCCATACTCTCCCAGCACCATCCCCGCCACGGGACCGGCTGCGCCCTGCGACAAGTCCAAAATCCGGATGCCGTCAAGCACCCCCAACGCCGCGTCCACGGGTCACCCCCCCCTTGGCCTCCGCCATCAGCTGCCAGCCGCGCGCCACCGCCTCCTGATTGATCCGGGAAAATCCTTTGGGCGCCTTTTGGGCGGCACTGGCCTGCAATATGTCCAAGGGAATACGTCCCAGCAACACGCCCAGCGCCCCCAGCGCGATCATATTGGCGGCAAGTTTTTCGCGCAGTTCGGTTTGGGCAATCCGCACCAATGGCAAGGCGAACACCGCCGGCCGGTCGCTCTCTCCCACCAAGTCGAGGTCCACGATGGCCTGCCCTCCGTTGGCCAGCCGTGAGCCGAATTTCGCCCAGGCCTGCTGGCTTAGCGCCAGCAGCAGCGATGGATCAGAAAACCACGGATTGGCAATATCCTGGTCGGAAATGGTCACGTCCGAGCGGCTGGCGCCTCCGCGGGCCTCCGGTCCATACGATTGCAGCGTCGTCACATAGAGGCGATTGGCGAGAGCGGCTTCGGCCAGCACCATCGCAGCCAGCCCCAATCCTTGCCCTCCGGATCCGGCCAGCCGAATCTCTTGTTTCCACACCCCCTATCCCTCCCCTCGCCGATATCCCGACAGTCCCATGACGGCTTCCAGGGTGGGACGGTCGCTTTCATGCAAGACACCCATGGCCAGAGTTTCCCGGATGGCAAAGCCATGCGGGTCCTGCAGTTGGGGCCACTCATTTAAGTCCCGGGTCACTTCCACATCGCTACGGCTCTGGCTGAACAGCAAGTCCGAACCCCCGCCCAGCGCATTCTTGCGCCCAAAATACTCCGTGCAGTCGGTCATCACATCGACGAACGAGAATCCCCGGTGATCCAAGGCCTGATCCAGCAAATCGTCCAGCAGATCGGGACGAAACGCCTGGCCCCGCGCCACAAACGTCGCCCCGGCGGCGGTGGCCAAAAGGGCCGCGTCAAAGGCGCGTTCCCGGTTTCCGTACGGCGAGGTGGTGGTATAAGCTTGGGTCACGGTGGTCGGCGCCAACTGCCCCCCGGTCATGCCGTACGTCTCGTTATTAAACAAAATGCAGGTGAGATCCACGTTGCGCCGGGCTGCGTGAATCAGATGGTTGCCGCCAATGCCAAGCCCGTCACCATCGCCGGTGACCACGATGACGGTCATGTCCGGCCGGGCCAGCTTAAGGCCGGTGGCAAACGACAACGCCCGCCCGTGGGTGGTATGCAAGGTGTTGGCGTCAATATAACCGACGATTCGGCTGGAGCACCCAATCCCGGCCACCAGCGCCACCTTGTCCAACGAGGCGTAGCGTCTAGCCAGCACCCGGATCAGCACGTTCAGCACAATGCCGTGTCCGCACCCCGGACATAAGATGTGCGGCATCATGTCTGGGCGCAGTAGCGCTTTGCCCGGATTCACAGCACCGTCGCCCCCTTTGCGGTCAGCTCTTGGGCCAGACCCAAAAGCTCTTCGGTGGTGAAGGGTTCGCCGCCTAATTTGCCCTGGCTCAGGACGCGCACGGTGGCCGGCCGATATCGCGCGACCACGTCTGCCCACTGACCCTGGTTCATTTCCGCCACCACCACCGTCCGCGCCCGGCCAAGCTGTTCCGATAGTTGGCCGGGCGCGACCGGCCACAACACCCGCGGCCGGTAAAGTCCGGCCGCCACCCCGCTTTCCCGCAAGCGATCGACCGCTTCCCGCGCCACCCGGGCGGTAATGCCGTAGGCCACGAAGACCCAGTCCGCGTCATCCAGCCGGTATCGTTCAGGCGGTACCCAGCCAGGCACGGGTTCAACCTTGCCATCCAGTCGCGCCATCAATCGACGCACTGTTTCCGGATCGGTGGTCGGATATCCCCGCTCGTCATGCATCAGCCCCGTCACATGAAAGTGATAGCCTTCCCCAAAGTTGGGCAATTGAGCGGTCAGCTCGCGGTTGGCGGCATACGGTTGAAACCGCGGCCCGGGTTCGGCCGAGGCTCGCGGGCGCTCCCACAGCGCCGATTCCGCAGGCGGCTGCAACTCGACCCGCTCACGCATGTGCGCCAGCACTTCGTCATAGAGCAACACCACCGGGGTGCGCAGCCGTTCGGCAATATTGAAGGCGGTGATGGTCATTTGATAAATTTCGGGGACCGAAGCCGGCACCAGCGCCACCGTCGCCCGATCGCCGTGGGATCCCCACCGCGCCTGCATCACATCCCCCTGCGAGGGAGCCGTCGGCACCCCGGTGCTCGGACCCACTCGCATCACATCCACCACCACACACGGAATCTCGGCCAAACCGGCATAGCCCAAGTGTTCCTGCATGAGGGTAAATCCCGGTCCCGAGGTGGCGGTCATCGCCTTGGCACCGCCCAGCGACGCCCCCAAAACCGCACCCAGCGAACTCATTTCATCTTCCATCTGGATGAATACGCCCTGATTGGCCGGCAACAAACGGGCCAGCGCTTCCGCTATTTCCGACGAGGGCGAAATCGGATATCCTGCAAAGAATGTTAAGCCGGCGGCAATCGCTCCCCGCGCACAGGCTTCGTTGCCCGATATTAGTTCGGCTGCCATAATTTTGCCCCTCCCCACGCGGCCGCGCTCGCAGACTCGACCACCACATCGATAGCCAGGTCGGGACACAATTTTTCACACAGCCCGCACCCGGTACACCGCTCGACCTCTTGGACCTCAACCACGTTGCGCTCGTTAAGCCGCCAAATTCGCTCTGGACAGACATTGACGCAGATGCCGCAACCCTTGCACCACGACTCCTCCAGACTGAGCCACACCTGGCGCGGGACCAGCTCCGACACCGGCACCGGCCGGGGAGGCGGTGCCGATTGCCACTGCCGGCCGAGATCAAATGCCCGCAGATTCACCTCAACCGCTTTGGCCGGAACCCACTCTTTTATGGCCTGGTGCCAGGCCTCCACGGAAAACGGCAACGCGCTGGACAAGGCGCCCAAGAGCGCCACCCCGGCGGTTTTGACATTGCCCGCCTGTCTGGCCAACCCGGACGCGTCAAACGCCCGTATGCGCGGGTGTTGGGTAAACTCCAGCGGGTAGCGCACCTTCCCCTCCACCCGGTCGCGCAGGGAGACGGGAGGAATGACTTGCTCGGTACTGGCAAATACGCTGCCGTGACTGCCCAATAACGGCAGCCAGCGCAGCGCTTCCGCCCACTCGAAGGCGACAATCCAGTCCAGCCGGCCTTTTTCCACCAGCACCCCGTGCACTTCGGGACCAAACCGGACCTGGGCGGACACCGATCCGCCCCGTTGGGACATCCCGTGCACTTCCGCCTTCTTCACGTCCAATCCGTAGGCCAGGGTGACTTCGGAAATAATGTTGCCGGCCAGCACCACCCCTTGCCCGCCCACCCCGGCGACCACCAGGTTGGCACTCATTTGTGCGGGGTCATTCATAAACTGTCCTCCTACTCGTCTCGCGCGATCAATCCGCAGCCGTCGGCACAATCGCCGATTGCGGACAAATCTGTGCGCAAACGGTGCAACCCGTGCATTGATCCCGATCTATCCGGGCAATTCGGCGGTCGGGATGGGTCAGATTCCATCCCAAGGCGGGACATCCCAAGTTCATGCAGAGCTGACAGCCGTCACACCGCTCAGCGTTCACCGCATACGAGCGGCCGAACAACTTGACGGGGGCCTGAACGCAGGGCCGGTTGGTAATGGCCACGGACACCCCGCGGTAGCGGGTCGCCGCTAACAAGGCCCGGTGGGTCGCGCCGACATCATAGGGATCGACCACCACCACCGAACGAACCCCGATGGTCCGGCAGAGTTGGGCAATGTCCAGTCGGGGAAGATCTCCGGCCCTAAGATTGTGGCCGGTTCCCGGATGGGGCTGGCCCCCGGTCATCGCGGTCGTGCCGTTATCCAAAATCAGCACCGTAATGTCCAGATCATTCCAGACGGCATCGATCAACCCGGGAATTCCGCCGTGCAAAAACGTCGAGTCGCCAATGGCGGCAACAATCGGTTGGTCCCGAACTCCGGCCTTGGCCATGCCCACGGCCAGGCCAACGCTTGATCCCATAGACAAACAGGTGTCCATCGCCAGCAGCGGCGGGGCGGCGCCCAGGGTATAGCAGCCGATGTCGCCGTTGACGTACGCCCCGATCTCGCGCAGGACCAGAAATGGGGTGGCATGCGGACACCCGGCACAAAGCACCGGTGGGCGCGCAACCGTTTCCGGCCACTCCTCCGGGCTTGGCTCCAAACCGTCGGGGGCCAGGACCCCCGCCCGGACGAGACCTTGGCGCACCAACTGCGGGGAAAGCTCCCCCGCTCTGGGAAACCAGGCTTTGCCTTGCACCGGGATGCCCAAGTTTCGGATCTGGTCTTCCAAATAGGGCTCGGACTCTTCCACCACCAATAGACGATCCACCTTGCCGGCAAATGCGCGGATTTTCGCTTCAGGCATGGGATGGGCGATACCGAGCTTTAACACGCTGGCTTCGGGCATGACATCCCGCACATACTGATAGGCGGCGCCCCCGGCAATCACGCCGACCGCAGTCGAACGCAACTCTTCCTGATTGAAGGGATGGTTCTCCGCCCACTCGGCCATTTGGGGCAAACGCTCCAAAAACCGCAGGCGTCCGGAACGGGCATTGGCCGGGAGCATGACATATTTGCCCGGATTCCGGCGAAAACTCCTGCGCTCCGGCGCATCCGGCTCCTCCGTATGGACGGGGGAACGCGAGTGCGAAATGCGGGTGGTGGTGCGCACCATCACCGGCGAGTCCCACCGTTCGCTGGCCAAAAACGCCGCCCGCACAAAGCTGTAACATTCCTGACTGTCCGTCGGCTCAAAAATCGGCACGCCGGCAAACCGGCCCAGATAGCGGCTGTCCTGTTCGTTTTGGGAACTGTGCATCCCGGGGTCGTCCGCCACCAACAGCACCAGCCCGGCATTCACCCCGACCAAAGGACTGGTCATCCAGGCATCCATGGCCACGTTGAGTCCCACATGTTTCATCGTAACCAGGGTGCGCGCCCCGACCAGCGCCGCGCCCACGCCCTCGTCCAAAGCCACCTTTTCATTGATGGCCCACTCGACGGCTACCGACGGCGGGGCAATTTTGGCCAGATACTCCAGGGTTTCGGTGCTCGGGGTGCCGGGATATCCGGTAGCCACCCGAATTCCGGCGTGCAAGGCGCCCAGAGCTATGGCTTCATTTCCCAACAACAGGGCCCGTGTTTTGGTTGCGGTCGCCACCGCCATCCCTCCTCATTGTTCGAGACCGTCTTGCTCCCCGGCGGCTACGCCCCTAACGGGGTCTCGAGCGACGCCAGCACCCGTACAATTTGCTCGGGAGACAAGACTTGACGGGTGGTTTTAGCCGCGTTCATCACCGCCTCCACGCGTTTGGGCGTCGGATCCACTCCATGTTGCCGCAGCCAGTACTCCACGTTGGACCGTCCACTCATCGGCCCAATCAAAATCTCTTGGCGGCGGCCAACCAGCGAGGCCGGCACCGAACTGTACACGATGTCGGCCAACCCGGTTTCCCCCTTCGCATAGGCTTTGCTGACCGCCGCGGCGTGCACCCCGGTGCTCGTGCTGAATGCGTCCTCCCCGGTGACGGGGTAATTGCGCGGAATTTGCACTCCCGTCACCGAGGACGCCAGCCGGCAATACTCGGGCAGCGCGGTCAAGTCCTGGTCGATCCAGCCCAAGAGCACCAGGTTCACCAACATCGTATCCATGGGGGTATTGCCCACCCGTTCCCCCATGCCGAGCGCGCAGCCATGCACCCGGGACGCGCCGGCGGCCAACGCCGCCAGCGAATTGATCACGTCCAGTCCCCGGTCGCGATGGCCGTGCCAGTCAAGCACCGGGCGAAAGCCGCCCTCCCGGAGCACATCGGCGACGAACCGCACCACCCGCTGCGCACCGACCGGGGTGGCGTGGCCGACGGTGTCAGCCACGCAGAAACGGGTGGCGCCGGCCTCGGCGGCAGCGAGATACATCGCCTTTAAATCGTCTGGACGGGCGCGCGTGGTATCCTCGGTGACAAACATGACAGCGAGTCCCTCACGATGCGCCGTGCCAATCGCCTGCTCAATGGTGTGCAGCAGTTTGGCCAAATTCCAACCCTCAATCGACTGCCGGATGGCACTCGACCCCAAAAACAAGGCCGCCTCAATCGCTACTCCGGCCTCTTGGGACGCCCGCATGATCGGTGTCAAGTCAGCGATGTGGGTGCGTCCCGCACAGTTTGCCGCAAGCGGCAGACGCTCTTGCTGGATGAGTCGCGCCAAGCGCACCACATCGGCGTAGGCGCTGTCACTCGCCCCGGGATAGCCGAGGTCGGCGGCGCCAATGCCCAGGCGGGGCATCAGGCGAAGGAATTGCTCCTTTTCGTCAATGGACGGCTGGCGTACCGAGGGGCTTTGCAAACCGTCACGCAACGTCTCGTCGTTCAGTTCCACGCGTTCAGGCCGGGACAGCTCCGCCGTCGCTGGTCCGACTTGGTTCCAGTCATACAACAAAGAGTCGCTCACGAGGGCACTCCTCCTTAATACGTCGCCAATTGTCGTGTGACGATTATCCTGTCACTAATATGATTGCTGTCACACGTGAAGGCTGCAACGATACGTCTGCTCTGTTTTCCGTAGACCGATTGCCTCATCCCCCCAACGCCGGCCCATCACGCGCGGTCGCTTGGCGCCGGTCTCGCCCCTGGCGGACAGGGTCCTGCTGAAGACGTTGCCCCGACAGTCGTTAACGGGCAAGCTTGCGCCGATCCACCAAACGAATCGCTTTGCCCTCGCTGCGCGGAATCGAATGCGGTTCTTTAACCGTCACCTGCACGTTAACCCCTAGAGCGCGGTTCAATTGCTCTTTGACGTGTCGGGCCAGGCTCTCGTGAGCAGCCTGGGGATGGCGCGGTTCGACGTGCACATCCAACCTGTCGAGGGCCGCCTGGCGGTCCAGCACCAGTTGAAACACCGGAGCCAACTCGTCCATTTGCAGTAGCGCCGCTTCGATTTCGCGCGGAAACAGATTGACCCCGCGCAGCGTAAACATGTCGTCGACCCGCCCCTGGATATGGTCGATGCGGCGCGTCGTGCGTCCGCATGGGCAAGGCTCGGGCAGCACTTGCGTAATGTCGCCCGTGCGATAGCGCATCACCGGGGTGGCCTCGCGCAAGATGGAGCTTAACACCAGTTCGCCGCGCTCCCCGTCAGCGACCGGCCGCCCGGTTTGCGGATTGATCACTTCAAAATAGAACAGGTCTTCGGACACATGCAGTCCCTCATGGCCCTGCACACACTCGCTGGCCACGCCGGGTCCAATGATCTCGGCCAAACCGTAGACGTCCAATGCAGCAATGTTAAAGACCCGTTCCAATTCCCGGCACATCTCCAAGGACCAGGGCTCGGCCCCGAAAATACCGACCCGGAGCCTCAATGCATCGGCCGTAACGTTCATTTCCTCCATGGTTTCCGCAATGTGCTGCGCGTACGACGGGGTCGCACAGATGACCGTTGCTCCGAGATCCCGTAGCATCGCCACCTGTCTTTGGGTGTAGCCGCCGGACATGGGCACCACCGCCGCGCCGACTTCCAAGGCCGCGTAATGCATGCCCAGGCCGCCGGTGAACAGACCGTAGCCGTACGCATTGTGCACCACGTCGGCGGAACCCACCCCGGCCCGCGCAAAGACGCGGCCCATGGCCCGCCGCCACAGCCTGAGATCATTGTCGGTGTACGCCGACACCACGCACGACCCGGTCGTCCCGGAGGTGGCATGCATCTCCTGCACGCGGGCCAGGTCCACCCCCAGCATGTCAAATGGATAGGCGTCACGCAGGTCGCCTTTGGTGGTTACCGGCAGATCGGCGATGTCCTGCACCTGTTGCAGGCTCTTTGGATCGACGCCGGCAAGTTTCTCGCGGTAAAATGGCACCGTCTCTTTCAGGCGGCGGACAAATTCGCGAAAGTCCGCTACCGATTGCGCCTGCATTTGCTCGGGGGTCAGCCGTTCCGCCTCGCGAGGCATGGTCATCATGGTCATTCCCTCCTGTCAATTCAATTCCCGCGGCACACCCTTCAGCGACGGCCAATTTCCCGCAGCATGGGCACGATGCCGCCGCGCGCCAACACGTCCAGCATCGCTTCCGGCAAGCGCTCCGCCTGAAGCCGGGTACCATCCGCCAACATCACTTCGCCCTGATCCAGACTGACGGTAATCGCCTCCCCGTCGCGGGCGCGGCCGGCCACAAACGGACAGGTCAAGACCGGGAGACCGATGGCAATCGCGTTGCGGGAGAAAATCCGGGCGAAGGATTCCGCCACCACCGCCGCCACGCCCAAGTCTTTGAGGTGTTGGGGCGCCGACTCCCGACTCGATCCACAACCGAAATTCTTCCCCGCCACCACCACGTCTCCCGGTTGCACCCCGCCGGCAAATTCCGGGCGGACCGCCTCCAGCACATGCGCCAACCGAACCGTCATGGGGTCATGCACGTAATGGCCGGGCGACAGCAGGTCGGTCGAAATGTTGTCACCCAGCAGCCAGGTTTTCCCGCTAAATGTCATCCCGCTCGGGCTCATCTTGCCACCTCCCGTTCGGCTTCTGTTCGCACCCGCGGATCGGTCAGCACCCCGGTCAGCGCGGTGGCCGCCGCGGTCATAGGCGATCCCAGATAGATTTCGGCTTGAAGACTTCCCATCCGCCCTTGGAAATTGCGGTTATGCGTCCCAAGACACCGCTCCCCGGGGGCCAAGAGACCCAAATGACCGCCAAAACACGGACCGCACCCGGGACCCTCGACAATCGCCCCGGCCTCGATCAAATCCTCCACAATCCCTTCGCGCAAGGCGTCCAGGTAAACCTCCCGGGAAGCGGGGGTGACGATTAACCGCACCCCGGCGGCGATGGATTTGCCGCGCAAAACCGACGCCGCTTCCCGAAGGTCCTTTAACCGGCCATTGGTGCAGGAGCCGATAAACACCTGGTTGATTGCAATCCCGGCGTGCTCACGCACCGGGGCCACGTTCTCGACATGATGCGGCAGTGCCACCATCGGTTCCAGCGTCGCCAGGTCCACCGTATAGCGGGCGGCGTACGGCCCCATCCGATCGCTGGCCGACGGGGGGGGGAACACGGCGAACTTGGCCCCCATTTCCACACCCATATTGCATATGGTCATCCGGTCCGCCAGCTCCAAAGCTCGCGAACCCGGTCCGTGAAATTCCAGCGACCGATTCTGCGCCACATCCGATCCGATAAGGGTCATCAAGGCCAAAATCAAATCCTTTCCCGCTACCCCTGGCGCAAGGTGCCCCTCCAGCCACACTTCAACCGACTCCGGGACTTTAAACCACAGGGTGCCGGTCGCCAGCGCATACGCCATTTCCGTCGAGCCAATGCCGGCGCTGGCCGCCCCCACCGCGCCGTAAGTGGTGGTGTGGGAGTCGGTGGCAACCACCAAATCCCCTTGGTGAACACGGCCCTCTTCAACCATCACCTGGTGGCAAATTCCCCGGCCGACATCGTACACGTGCTCGATGCCGTATTTCCTGGCCAAAATTCTGGCCTTTTGCTGATGGCGGGCAGCATGCTCCGACGGGGCCGGCACCATGTGGTCAAACACCACGCTGACCCGCTCGGCATCATCCAGCGACCCGATCCCGGTTTCCTCCAAGAGCCCCAGCACATCGGCCGCGAAAATATCGTGCATCATAAATGCATCGGGACGGGCCACCACAAATTCTCCCGCCTCCACGCGGCTTCGCCCTGATTTGTCCGCCAGAACCTTCTGTGCCCACGTCACGCTTGTGCTCCTTTCTCCACGACCGCGCTCGCCACTTGCCGCAAGGCGTCTAATACCAGCCCGTGCACCGCCCGTTGCCGACCCCAGACCCGCAATTGCCCGTTATCGTACGGATGCACCGCCGCCCGCGCCCGGTCGGCAGCCTCCGCTAAGCGCTCGGACGTCCACGGGCCCGACTCCAAGAGGGTTTCGGCAGAGGTTGCCCGGACGGGAACCGGGCCGACCGCACTGACCACGATGCGCACCACCCGCGGTTCTTCATCGCAGTCCACGCTCACCGCCACATCCACTTCCGGAAAATCCATCGTGGCACGGGGCCGCCATTTGCGAAAAGCCCCGAGCGGAGGCTTGGCCGGCAGGCGAATCGCCCGCACCCATTCTCCCGGGTTTAAGGTCAAGTGCCGGTCGCCGTCGCCGCTGTACAGATCGGCCAGCGCAATCCAGCGCGCAAATGGACCCGCTACGGCCGCTTCGGCACCCATCGCCATTAACACCGGGGCCGAATCCGACACCAACATGGCCACGCACAGCCGGCTGGCCGGGGCCGCATAGCAGCGATCCCCCCCCGACTTAAAACAGGGGATCAGGCCAGACCGCCAAATCGGCGGCTGGTTGCGAAAGCGGCAGCGCGTGTCCACGCAGAGATTGCCGCCCACCGTGGCCTGAGTCCGAATCTCGGGCGTCGCCACCGCCCGCATCGCTTCCATCCAGAGCGGGTAATGTCGCCCGAGCTGGGGATGCGCCAACACCTCCGCCAGCGTAACCGCCGCCCCGACCTCCCAACGGCCGGCGGCGTCGCAGCGGACCTCACGCGTCCCCGGGACCGCCCCTATCCCCACCCAGGTGGTGCCGGTATCCAATTCCCAGGTGCGGTTGGGCACCAGATCAGTTCCCCCGGCCAAGATCCTGGCTCCCGGCAAACCAAGCGCCATGGTCACTTCCGCAGCCGTGCGGGGACGAAGCCAGGCCGTCGAACTCATATCGTTCTCCTCTGGGGTTGAGTCTTGAGCGCCCGCAAGATGCGATCGGGAGTGGCCGGGGTTTCGGACAGATCCACCCCGGCCGCGGCCGAAATGGCATTCAGCACGGCGGGAATCACCGGGTTTAAGGGACCCTGGCCGACTTCCTTGGCCCCTAGCGGACCCCGCGGGTCCGGCTCTCCGACCAACGCCACCTCAATTGGCGGCACATCCAGGATAGTCGGCATCCGGTAACCCAAAAAATGCGGACCACGATGCCGGCCGTCGGGATTGAAGGCCTGTTCCTCCATCAACGCTTCCCCTAACCCCATCACCACCCCCCCGCGCACTTGCCCTTCCACCAGAGACGGATGCAACGGCTGGCCCAAATCATGGGCCACCCACAATCGGTGAACGGCAACCTGGCCGGTTACCGGATCGACGCTGACGTCGGCCACACACGCGGAAAACGAGTAAGTCGGCGACGGGCCGACCCCGGAACCCTTGTAGCGGCCAATGGGCGGGGGCGGGGTATAGCCCCCAAACGTGGTCAGCGGCCCATGCGCGGCTTCGGCCCATTGCACCGCCTGTTCCCACGCAATCACCCCATCCGCGCCCCAAAACCCCTCTTGTTCGCGGCGCACCTCGCCCAAAGCCACCCCTTGCCGTGCAGCCACTGCTTCTGTCACCAGGGCCGCCATGCGCTCCGCGGCCATCAGCACCGCATGGCCGGCCATCATGGTGACGCGGCTCGAGTAGGACCCCAAGTCGACGGGAGTGCTCCCGGTATCGGCGGTATGCACCCGGATCCGCGCCGGATCAAGACCCAACGCGTGGGCGGTCAACACCGCCAAAACGGTGTCGGCCCCTTGCCCGATATCCGTCAGTCCGCAAAATACCTGCACTCCGCCATCGCGATTGACCGCCATCCGCACCCCGCTGTGCGGCAGCGGATTCCAATAAATGGGGAGTCCCGCTCCGCTCAGATAGGCCGAACAGGCCACGCCCAGCCCCCGGTTGGGTTCCGGCTGGAGCCGGCGCGCCCGCCAGTCGCTCATCGCCTCCACCGCATCCAGACACTCCGCCAAGCCCGAGGTGGTCACCTCCAACTGGTTCACCGTAATCGAGTGGGGCGGGGTTAAATTGCGGCGGCGGAGTTCTAGCGGGTCCAATCCCAACGCCCGCGCCACCCGGTCGAGATGAATCTCCACCAGCGCCCGGGGTTGCGTGGTGCCGTGACCCCGTTTGGGCCCGCAGGGCGGTTTGGTGGTGTACCAGCGCTCACCATGAAACCGGTAGGCCGGAATCCGGTAGGTGACCGGTTGCAAGGCTCCCGTATAGTACGTGGTGGCAATTCCGTATGAACTATAGGCCCCGCCGTCCAACTCGGAACGAAAGTCCATCGCCTGCAACTCTCCCGCCGGATTCCATGCCGTGCGCACCCGCATGCTGACCGGATGGCGTCCGCGATGGGTATAAAAGACTTCTTCGCGGGTCAGGGTGATTTTGACCGGCCGCCCGCAAGCGCGGGAAAGCAGGACGGCCGCCACCTCATGCCCAAACGCCTCGCTCTTGCCTCCAAAGCCGCCACCCACCACCGAGGCCCGCACCCGGATTTTGTAGGCGGGGATGCCCAAGGCCCGGGACAATTCCCGTTGCACGTAGTGCGGAGTCTGCGTCGAGGTGACGATCTCCACCTGTCCGTCCGGCGTCCAATACGCCACCGCCGCATGCGGCTCCATGGCCCCATGGTTGTTGCCCTGGTAAAAGAAGCTGTCCTCGCGGACCCAGCTATCGAAAAAGGCGGCTTCCACCTCCCCGAATTCCAGGTCCACCTGTTTAAAGAGATTGCCCTGCGGATGCTCAGGATGGACCGGTTCGACCTGGCCCTTGCCCGGACCTGGCCGCAGGACGGGCTTGATCACCGCATATTGCACCGCCGCCGCCCGCGCCGCGGCTGCCGCCGCCTCCCGCGTCTCCGCCGCAATGGCGGCTACCGGTTCGCCGACATGCACCACTTTGTTCACGGCCAGCGCATGCTCGTCTTGCGTCGACGGCATAATCCCGTACGGCGCCACGCTGCCAGGTCCTGCGAGGACGGCCAGCACCCCGGGCATGCGGCGGGCCGGCTCCAAGTCCATCGAGACGATCCGGGCATGAGCGTGGGGACTTCTCAGCAGCACGCCGTAGGCCAGGTTGGGCCAGCGAATGTCGTCGGCATACAACGCTTGGCCGGTAACTTTCGCCCAGGCGTCAATCCGCGGCCCGGCCAGCCGCGTGGCCGGGGCCGTTATCCGCTCTGCAGTCGGCACTGTCATGCGGGGTCCTCCTCCCGCGCGGCGACGTCCAGCACCGCCCGCACAATCTGCTCATACCCGGTACACCGGCACAAGTGCCCGGCCAGCGACTCGCGCACCGCCTCCGCCGTGGCCCCCGGCCGATCGCGCACCAGCGCCGCCCCCGCCATCAACATGCCGGGCGTGCAGAATCCGCACTGCACGGCACCGTTGTCCACGAATGCCGTCTGCAGCGGATGATAGGCGTCGTTCCCGTTCAATGTCCGCCACCAGCCCGCCAGTCCTTCCACCGTGGTCACGGTGCGATCGGCCACGCTGCCCAACAGGGTGAGGCAAGCCAACTGCGGCAGGCCGTCCACCCACACCGCGCAGGCCCCGCAATGCCCCACTTCGCACCCGTTCTTGGTGCCCGTCAACCCCAAACGGTCCCGCAGGACCGTCAACAACACCTCCGTCTCCTCGCCCCACAGCGCGTGCCGACGGCCATTGATTGTTACCGACACCAGCGCTTCCGCCATGGTTTCGCCTCGCTTAGGGCCGCGCCGCTAACTCACGCGACAAAATTAGTTCTATATTCAAAAGTTTGTCACATTTCACGGTTTTTCACAGAATCAACTGTGCTATCTGCGCTAGGACGTTTGATTTACGATCTCCGCCCAAGCTTCCGATGCGGGTCCCCCGGCCCGCATTCGGGTCCGCCCGGCCCTCGCTTTATGGTTCGTTCGGCCGATGCCATTTGCCTGGCCAGACGCCATGCTAAACTCCTGATTCTGCCATCAATTGACCGTGCGTCCGCCAACAAACCGACGACACCACCAAAAGGCTGCCCCCAGTCGCCCGGGCCGGACAGCCCCCGACAAGCCCCCGCGACGCTCGGAGCGGTTAAACCCATACCCTTTAGAGGAGGCCCCCGGCATGAATGCCATTACCATGCTAATCACGGAGCATGAAAACCTGCAGGCGTTTTTGGACCGGATCGACCAAGCCTGCCGCCAACGCGAAGAACACGCCCTCGGCGTCGCCCTGGCGGATGCCCGCGGCGCGTTGGGCCCGGAGTTGGACCGCCACATTTTGCTTGAAGACGCAAACGTATTCCCCCGCATTGCGCGCCATCTGAGTCCGGATATGCTGCAAGCGTTTAGCGACGATCACGTTGCCATCCAAGCCACCCGCGACCGCTTGTACGCCCCTTTTAACGGTCCACGGCGCCCGCTGGCCGAAACCTTGCTAGACTTGTTGAGAAACCACTTGGCGAAAGAAGAGAATATGTTGTTCCCGGCAGCCCAAGAACTGATGACGCCGGAAGAACTCGAATGGGAGCCGGAGTGACCGCGAAAAACCGCCGCGGAAACCTGTCCGGTGCGAAGCGCTCGCGGCCTACCGCGGTCGGGGTCGAAACATTGTCGCTCTGCACAGGCACCTGCCAGGACAAACTTGCGGATTGCAGCCAGGCGGCGCGGGCCGGGACCGCTGGGCGCCCAGACCAGTCAATGGCACTGGGCGCAAGAGCAGGGCAGCCCCGCATCCGGGAGGGAAATGATTCGCGCGGAGCTTTGCCAACGCGGTCGCCGCCACGATTTGACGGATGCACCTCGGCAAGAGGGGTGGCTGGCGAGACATAGCGGCCCGGCAACCCAGAACCCTGAGCCGCGACGCTAGAGCAACAGATCCCGCCTCCGAAACAGCCACGCCGCAGTCCCCCAAAGCAGCATGGCCATCACCAGCAAGACCAGGCTGGGAAATCCCAACTGTTGCGCGCCCAGCACGATAGCGGCCGGACGGTACCAGTAGAACAGCGACAGGCGCCTCATCCAGGCTAAGCCCGCGGTCAAGCCCCCGACCACCGACAACACGTATTGAATCATGGTAAAGAGGGCGGCAACCGCTAAGGCGCGCTGATCATCGGAAATGGCCGCCGCGCACACCGCGACGGCGCCGGCCAACACCGTAAACACCAGCACCACCATCCCGTTAAGCAGCAACAAGGTGCCCACCGGGATAACCTGCTGCGGCTCCCAAATGGCCATCGCGACCGGTTCGGCCGCCGTAACCAGGCCACAGGTGATCAGCAGTCCGCCCCAAAAAATCCCCCCTTGGCTTAGAACCCAAAGCGGCCGCGAAACCGGTCCCGCCAGCCAGGCACCCGCCGATCCCCGATGGGGGCCTTGCGCGATCAACCGGACGATGCCGACCACGGTGAAAATCATCAGCAGCCAAAGATAAAGCGTACCGTAAAATTCGCTCGTTAAATAAGCCAGAGGGCTACCCAGTCCCGCCACTAAACCGGTCGACGCAACCAGACTCTTGGGCAGCGTGCGCAACAGTGCCTGAAGGCCCGGGGCGTGGGCAATGGACGGGTAAAGCCACATCAGCAAAAACACATAGCTGACACTCCCCAGGCCGTAAGCGGCAACGGTGGGCCGAAACGAGCGCCAACCGAGGCGGAGCAGCGCACCTAGGCTAGAACTCATCAGGTTTCATCTCCTCGATAAAAATGAAGAAAGGAGGTTTCCAGATCCTGAGCGTGTTGCTGCAGGTTGATGACGGGCAGCGTGGCCAAGGCTTTGAAAAAAGCCGGATAGTCACCGTGCACCGCCGCCGTAAAAACCGTCCCGCGATGCGCGCGTATCCGCAGTCCCGCCTCGCTCAGCGTGCTCACATCAGAAGACTTCGCCAATGTCACCTCAAATAGCTGTTGCTGCTGAACACGCAGGGAGCTGATAACGTCAATGGTTACGATTTGCCCGGATTTCAGCATGGCCACCCGATCACAAGTCCGCTCGATTTCAGAAAAAATGTGGGACGACAAGAAAATCGTCTTGCCCCTGGCATGCTCTTCCTGAATCAGCTCGACAAAAGCCTTTTGCATGAGCGGATCGAGACCCGAGGTGGGCTCGTCGAGAATGAGGACCGGAGGATCATGCAAAAAAGCCGCGACAATGGCCAATTTTTGCCGAGTGCCTTTGGACATGAGACGAATCGGCTGATCCGGATCGAAACCGAAGCGGGCAATCAGCGCGTCCAGCCGGGAACCATCGCGCACCCCGCGCAATCTTTGGATATCACGCAAGAATTGAAGCCCGCGGATGTTCTCCGGCAACACCACCTCCCCCGGAATGTAACCGACCCGCTGATGGATCAACGGGGCCTCGGCCCAGCAGTTCCGGCCGTTAATGGTGGCCTGACCGCTCGTCGGCCGCATAAATCCCATGAGGCACCGGATCGTCGTCGATTTGCCGGCCCCATTGGGTCCCACAAACCCAAAAACCTCGCCTTCAGGAACCGAAAACGAGAGGTTCTGAATCCCCGGCACCTTCCCAAACCGCTTACCAAGACGGATCGTCTGGATCATGCCAGCCCTCCTTCACCGGCGACGCCCCGGGCTCGCCCAATTCGTCGGCGATGCGTGCCAATTTGCGGTCCAGATAACGAAAAAACCGCAACATATCCGTAAGGCGCTGAAAACTCATCGAATCCGCCGGCAGTACCCGGAGCCCTTCTTCCGCCAGGTGCTGCCACCGCGTCAGAATTTGCAGCTGCACTACTGTGCTGCGTATCCACACATCTTGCGGAACGACATAGTAATCTTTCCTTTCCCCGGGTTTGGTCACCTTTTCCACCAAACCCGCCTGGGCCGCCTGGCGGACGGTAAGCGAGCAGGTGGCCTTGCTGACGGAGAGTTGCGTGGCCAGATCCTGCAGGCTGAGGGGTTTCTCACTGACGAGCAAGGCGGCAAAGAGGCGGCCCAAGGTCCGCTGCGACCCGTATTGCTCGAAATCCAGCCCGAAATGCTCAATAAACCGCACAAGTTCGCGCTCCATCCTTTCACCTCAATAATATATTAAATGTTTAATATGTATTAAATCAACTAACCCCGCTGGCCCCGGTGCTGTCCAGAGCCACATCCTTTGGGGAGCCAATGCCCCGCCAATGACCGGATGAGAGCACTAACGTTCCGCCTGGAATAACGCGGGGCCGTCGCGGCCCGGCGCAAACCGGTACGCCGTCAGTGTGCGGCCATAAACGACGAACCGGTGCGGGTGACACCGCGGCTACCCGCATCCTGTGGCTGGTGAGAATTTGGTTGCGGTGAAAGGGGCTGCCGAACGCGCAGCCGGTTGCCATTTGCGTGTTGCGAGCGGCTGGGTCCAAACCGCTGATAAGCCGGACGCAAATCATCCAAATGACCTGACCCGTGACGCGGATCCGCCCGGCTATGGCCGCCTCACCCTTTCGGCTTGACGCCATGCTGATCCGCTCAGAGCCCGTCCGAGGAAAATCCCACACGGAACGCGGTTGGCAAATGGTAACCCCAGGCCATGTTTCTCGCGGTGATTCGGCGGTGGGGCAAGTGCGACCCGATGCCCCCTGCGATGGCGCAAACAGTTCCCAGCCATAACGCGCGAGCCTCCCGTTTGGCGAAGCATTTATCCGCCATAGAGGATACCGGTTACTCCCCAGCCTGGATTTCATTCGGCGTGGACACGATCCGTTCGCGGAGACTGCGGAACTTGAGGCGATGTCTGTTGAATCGCCGAGGCTTGGGGCTGGCAACGTGCGCCCCATGAATCAGTGACGGGGAGTTCGCTCGGACTGTCAGGAATTTCGTAGCGAAAAGCCAGGGTTAGCCGACGGTCAAGGTTTACTCCCAGCTCACGACCGGCATTGACTCCGATCAACATAAAACATTTCCACGTGGCCGGACACCGATCAGCCCCGGATCAATCAAAGAATGCGGATACCCGTAAAAAGGGGACGGCGATATGATCCGCCGCCACGATATCCGGTTCAGCGCAAAAAGCTCCCCAAATCGTTGACATGTCCAATCACATCCCTGCAAATATTCCCGCTATTTAACGGACCATTGCCGATTTGTTGGTGTGGAAAAGAGTTTCAATACCGGCCGCAGCAACGAGGTTGGCGTCTCGACGGGGTCTCCCTACCCCGACCCCGTCTGCCCCCAAACGAGACGGATGCCGATTCCATATCGCTGTAGGCCAGCGCCGCAAACCCGCCCGCCGCTCTGAGTACGGTGAAAATCTTGGTGTTGCGCCGTTATTCGGCCGCGCATTTTGGCCTGGCGACGATCGTGGCACAGACAAACCCCTGCGAGCGAGCATCGGCGGATCGGCCCAATATGTCCCACATTCGGCAATTGTTGACGGATTCCCGCCATTTAACCACCGCCAGGTCCCTTCTTGGCGTAGCCCACCAGCGGACCGTTAACGTCGGCCATTCGCCAGCTTTAATGATTCCGGGCGCTGGCGCAAGCGTGCCATGGCCCATACGCCGATCGCGGGTCCGACCGCCAACACCATGAGCACGTGATTCCATCCGATCTGCGGCTGCAGCGCCCCGACCAGATCGATAGACCCGATGGTGATGAAAAAACCGACGGCCATCTGCAGGGTGAGTGCACTGCCTTGTAGGCTCGCCGGAGCCAATTCTGTGACCGCAGCGGAAAATTGAGCCGAGTCGGCAATGACACTGAACCCCCACACGAGTGCCACCAGGATCGTCAACCACGGCGTTTGGCGATAGGTAACCCCGATGACTAGAGCCATGGAGCCACTTACGCCCATGGCGACCATGGTGGCGCGGGTCCGTCCCCAGTAATCCGCGGCCCACCCGCCGACCAGGGCACCGGCCAACCCCGCCACGCCAATGACGGCAAAACTCGAACCGCCTGCGACATCAATGAGGGTCGTCCCGGACCACCGCGGGGCCCAACTCGCTAGAAAAAACCCGGGGAGCCAGGTCCACATGGCGTAAAGCTCCCACATGTGCCCCCAGTATCCCATGTTGGCCCACATGACGGGGCGATCGCGGAGCACGGCACCCACCCGCTCCCACCGAAAGGCGGGGGGATGAAAGGACCCGGGATGCTCTGGCACCACCCACAACACCAGTGCCCACGCTACCACCGCCAGTCCGGCGCTGCCTGCCAATACCCCCTGCCAGTGCTGCAAGAGTGGTAATCCCACCAACAGATGCGGCAAAGCGGAGCCGATCGTCAAGCCCCCAATCAGAATTCCCACCGCCAGCCCCCGTTGGCGCGGGAACCACCGCGCCACCCACTGGACGGCAACGGGATATACCACCGCGAGGAACGCCCCGGTGAGGGCGCGCAAGACAAACGGGCCCCACCCTCCATGCGGCAGTCCCACCAAGGCGAGGGTCGTCAGTGCCGCGCCGAAGGATCCCCAGCCCATCAATCGTCGTGGCTGAAACCGGTCCGCCAATCCGAGTGTGGCGCTGGTCAAGGCACCTGCAACAAACCCCAATTGGACCGATGCGGTCAGCCAGGTAACGGCCGTGCCGGACAAATGCCATTGGCGCTCTAACGCGCCGGTTACCGCTGACGCACTAAACCAGACGCTCATGGCCAGTAATTCGGCCAATGCGATCCAAAAAAGTGCTACCCAGCGAACAACCGCGGGCGGCTCCTCCTGAACTCTCGGTGTGGCCCTGGAATGATTCTTAACCATTACTCTCCCTCCTCACCTTTGGTGCCCCGTGAATCCCATTGATGTTGTCCCGACAAGTCTTTGCCTAGATCACATGTTTACTTCTGTCCGCCTATCACACCAGAGGGGCACACACGGCGATGGCTAATCCACCAAACCCGGATCAATGGATGAGCATGGAGAGCCCGACCGCCAATAACAACAAACCTGTTCCACCAACTTGGTATCGTTCGCGAATCGCCTGGGCATAGCGGGCAACGACATACCCCGTAATCATCGCAATGGCCCCAATGACGAAAAATCCGACCACATTTACCTCGTGGTGCCACCCATAGCCCACTGCCCCGCTCAGAGCTGATAGGGCCATCGTTGCAGTACCGGTGCCAATCGCGGTGCGCAGGGAATAGTGCAGACCATATAGCAACGCCACTAAAAACAAAATGCCACCAGACGCCCCGAGTAGTCCTGAGATATTTCCAATGAGAAAGCCCAGAAATCCGACCCCGGCGACCATTTGCCAGGACGGTGGTCTATGACCGTGTCCAGGGAGGGGGGGCGTCACGAGTGGGATATCGCGCCACGCGTGTGACAGAAAATTCCAGGACATTGCCATCATAAAAACCCCGAATGCCACTGTTAGCCATGCAGTAGGGACGTGGTGGGATAACACTACTCCGGACTGCGCGCCAATCATGGCGCCTAGCATGAGGAGCGCTCCTTGCTTGAGCGCCACATGATGCTGCCGGGCGTAACTCCAGGCCACAATGATGGACGTCACCACATCGACGGCCAGACTAGTGCCAACAGCGGTGCGAAAGGGAACGTGAAGCACCAAGGTCAAGGCGGGCACTACCACCACTACCGCACTCGCCCCGGAAAAACCGGTTAAAGCCCCGGTTACGATTCCAATCAGGAGAAATGCTAAAATGTCCATGAGATGTAAGGGGATCCTCAACTCACCCGATCCCTCTGTCCTCCTTGGTCCGTTGGGTTGCGGTCGGCCGGATCGCTAAAATGTTGCCCGTATGGAACAAAACGTAACGCATTTCTTCAATGAAGACGCGAAACAGGTATAGGATTGTCAGGAGAGCAGCATCATGGATATTGTGTTATGCCATTTCTCTACGTATCTCAAGATGAAACGGCACAACACCTGGCAAATGCGCCCGCTAAATAACTAACCGGTTTTCTTGCGCAATACATAGATTTAAGCGGGTGATGGGACCGCATTTCACCCACTCATCAGGCCAATGCGATACCACGTAAGCCGGCTGTCGATGGGTGACCGAAGAGGGAGCGAAGTCAAGGTTAGGCTCTAACATAGTGGTGTTCGATCCGCGCCGCTCTCTCAATCGTATTTTTCACCGGGGACAGTTTCGACACCTGAGCAATAATCGTTTCAATTTGTTCATCGGTTGCCGGACTGTCGACCACAAAACTCACTGAGATCTGATCGAATCCGGCGTTGCCTTCTTTCAACCCCAGAAACACTTGCAAGTCAATCTCCCCGGAAACCGTGGTCTCAAGTGCCTTAACAGATACTTCGGAAAGACTGGCAATAGCGATAAATCCAGTGGACATACAAGATCCGAGCGCCCCCAACAGCAGTTCGGGTGCATTGGGGCCATGATTCGTTCCCGCTAGCCATTCTGGTTCGTCCACGGCAATGGGGGAAAACCCACGAACAGCTACGGTCGATTGAAATCCCCTCTGCCACAATACCGTCGATGACCACGAAGAGATCGCTTCATCTGGATGTTCCTGGTAGCGACTAACCAAATTCTCAATCGTCTTCGTATCAATTCCGTTTAATTGGGACATACAAGCCCCTCCTTCTGTTTGTTGTCACTAATGTATCCAACAATAGCGACCGTCGCAGTAAGCTTCCTTACTTTTTCCCAGATATTTCGCACCGTGCAGCGTATTTGTGTTAATACCTCCTAGATAAGTCAGCTGAGCGCCTGTAAGCCCGCAAGGGGCGTGGTAGGCTGAAATCTGCCCCTAGCAGGGCAGTGGGCGCGGTGTGGGAGTAGCTATCCCGCCGGGGCGTGTCGTCTGCCGCCAGCCCCCTTGTGAACGGCGTGTCGAGAGGACACGCACGGGATGAGGATAACGGCGGCACTGCCTGAACCACAGCCAGGGGCCCTTGTTGTCAATGTCAACTCCGGCGCAAGTGGGTTACCCATGCCGCGTGGAGGGGGCGTTGACAACCCGACGGCGACCCCTTCACATCCGGTGTCCGGCCAGCCGCTCCCAGCGGAAAATGGCCAATGTGCTATCCCCCGGCGCGCTCATTCAACGAATCTCAACCAATATGACCTCAACCGGCACACGGGTGTCTCATGCCCGCGCCGTGCACCGCGGTGGGGAGAATCCGGCAGGGTCAGGGCGTAGTCGTTGGCGGCAGGGAATCCTGCCATAAGGGGAAGGGGGACGATTCCCTCGCCGCAACCCGGGAGGAACGCACTCTACAAAGTCCGCCAAGGAGTCGCGCAACCACCCCCCCACGCCATTTCTAGACGAGGAGCAAATAGAGGCGTCTATATCGAGGGGGGTAGGCAAGATTCGGAGGCGAGCACGCAGAAACCGGCTACCGGAAGGTGATACGGCGCGCGCGGCTTCGCCTACAGGAGGAAAACGCACGGCCCTTCATGAATGACCTTGCTGATGCATTACCGCCGTTTGGGGGCTGCAACCAGTTCGACTCTATGTTCTCCATGGGAAGGATCCCCCATGACTTAATCTGGGAATACCTGCTCCCATATCGACTCCACTCCACTTTAGTTTTCCATGCCGCCCAGCGGGGCCCCCGAGCATGAAAAAGCGGTGTGCTGGACCTGGTGTTTCAATTTAGGGGTCGTAATGTTCGGGGTTCCAAGCGGCCGCACTATAGTTTGGTGCGGACACCCTCTCGTGTATCCCGGATTGCTGCCATCGAGCACCCGGAACAAAATACTTCCTCCAT
>JAJZZA010000129.1 GCA_021797825.1 Bacillota bacterium
CCGCGCTCTGCCGCCCGCACGCCCAAAAATGCCGGGATGGCGGCGAAAATGTCATACCGTTGAAAACTGATGAAGGCCGTGGCCAGCAACAGATACACCGCGAGCCGATGGCGCCGGCCCGCGGTGCCGGCCGCGTCCCCCCGCTGCAACACGCCCAGTCCCACAAACGCCGCCGCTGCCAGCAACATAAAAGACGGTCGATAGCCGAACGGGAGCAAGCGCGGCAGCAAAAACACAGCCAGCGCCAGCGGCGGGTATTCCCGGGGCCACGCCCTCAGCGGATGCGCCAGCGCGGCGGCCGCATAAAAGGCATACTCCTTGACGTCGACGGCCGGAAGAATCCAATTTGCCACCCAGGCAACCGCCAAAAAAATCCCGAAGGTGAGAGACGGCAACCGGAGCAGTGCCTGGTACCTACTCACGCCTGCCGATCCCAATCAACCGGATCGCTTCCCAATCCCGGTCCAAACCCAACTTGGAGAACTCCGGCCCCACCGGCCCGGTGTATTTCCCGCCATGGCTTACGTAGGCGGCGGTTTCCCCCGACAATTGGTGAAAGACCAGTTGCGCCACGCGGGTGCCGGGGTAGAGGTAGACCGGAGTATCCCCCAAATTGGCCAATTCTAGGGTCAGCGACCCTCGGTATCCGGGGGATACCATCACCGCCGTGGCCACAATCAGGCCCAGTCGTCCCCATGACGACCGACCGATCACGTACGCCAGCAAATCATCCGGCACCTGCAAAAACTCGAGCGTGGCGCCCAGCACCAACTGATTGGGGTGAAGAATCATTTTGTCCCCCACCTCCACCCGGACCCGTTCCTGATAGTCCTGGGCCTCTTCATTCATGGTCATCGGATCAATCGGAGCGCGCGCAGACCGTTTGAGCAGGATAAAGTCCGTCCCCAAGCGCACGTCCACCGAACCGCCCCGCACCTGATCGCGGTCTAGCAGCGGCGTCACTAAGAGACGGTTGGCGAGAGGCCGGTTCATCCGGTCCAACAGGTCCGCTTCGCTAATAACCACCGGACAACTCCTTCCCGGCCCAAAGGCGCGTCAGCCAACACCCTTCGATGGCCTTATAAGCCAATCCCGCCGATTGCCGGCGTTGTTCATCCGGGACATCATGCAGCGCCAACAAAACCGCCGTCGGATTTTGGGGACTTTGCCCCCCCGCGTCATGCGGCACCACCCCGTACAGCAGCTGCTCCCGATAGCCGTCGGCCTGCAGCGGCCAGGGCGGCCAGACATAGCGCACCGTGCCGGCATCGTGCTCCCGGCCGGCATAAACGGCATGGTATTCCTGCCGCAGCGCCGCTTCGCAGCCCAGCGCAATCTGGCCGGCGTCCACCGCCGGGATCAGGGCTCCGCCCAGCCGCTGCACCATCCAGGCCATGCGTTCAGCGTCGTCGTCAGCCCATACCGCGCCCAATCCCGCCATAGCCAACGGATCGAATCCGAGTGCCTCCGGGTAGGCCAGCAGGGTTCCGCCAGCCACCTCCGCCCGTTCCCATCCGACCCCGGGCAAGGCCCACCACAACCCCTCCAATCCGGAAGACAGCCATCGCGCCATCCCGGTCGCCACCGGGTTAGCGGGGCGGGCCGCCCGCAATATCCATTTCCGGCGCTCGTGCGGAGCCAGGCTGGCCAACCCAATGACCATGTCCTCCGCGAGGAACCGAACCTGACTCCGGTCCCACGTCGCCCAGGCCTCATCCTGCCACGATTGCAACGGTCCATCCTCCTCGCCGATGTTCTGGTCTTACTTCGCGGTGCCCTTCCGATTTCCCTGTCGCCTCTTCGAATCCCCGTCGAATTCCTTCGCCGTCGCCCTCATCTTGCACCGTCTCTGGGTTTGACTGTCGCCCTTGGTCCCGCCCGCAGGTTGTGTTACCATATTTCTACAGAACGTCTGGTCGTCCCACCACGGCCGATGCTGGACCAGGGGCGTGGCTCCCGGGGTCAGCGGTTCGCTTGGCAATCCACCACGAAAGGATCGTTCCCATGCCGCAGTTCACCGGTTTTCTTCCGTCTGACTTTGACGTGTTTGGCATCCCCGAATTTCATGCTCGCATGAGTGCCATTCGGATGCGGGTCCGTCCGAAGCTTGCCATGCTGGGCGAGGATTTGGCACCGCGGCTGACCGTGCTGCTGGGCCATCCGATCCATCCCCATACGGCGTCGCACGCACGCCGCCGGGTCAACCCGCCGGACGACACCTGGGTCGCGTTTTCCCGGTCAGGACGGGGTTACAAGCGGTATGCCCATTTCGAACTGGGATTGGCACAGGATACCGTCTTCGTACGCTTTGTCGTCAAACCCGAAGGCGATGATGACAAGCCCACGCTGCTGCAATACTTGCAGCGCGAAGGACCCCGGGTGTTTGACCTCAACCAGGCGAACCGGACATATTGGTACCGCGACGACCACGGCCGCGACCCCGTTGCGGTTAAGACTATCGACCCGCCTGCTATGGCCAACCTGCTGGACCAGGTGCGCCTTAAGAGCCGGGGCTTTACGGTAGGGGTCACCTTCGATCGCGATGCCGCCGTGGTCCGCACCGGCGCATTGCTCGACGCGGGCTACCAAGCGATGGCGGACCTGGCCCCCCTTTACTACGGGGCCCTCGGGGCACACGCCGACATCGGGCGCTAGGCGTCCAAAGCTGCTTCGCGCAGGATCTTGTCAAAACAGTCCACCATGCTTTCCGCGAGCGCGCGGCCGGCTTGCGCGCGAATTGTCCGCAAGGCCGCGCTGTGGGAGAGTCCTTGCCCGAGCACCATCGCGGCATAGCGATCCGCCACGCCGTAGACGAGAGCCGCCGGTGCGATGTGTTCGCTGCGCTTGCCTTCCGGAAACCCGGCCCCGTCGGGCTGTTCGTGATGATCGCGCACGGCGTCCAACACCAGCGGACTCAGCCCGAGCGGGCTTAAGAGCCGGACGCTCAGCCCCGGATGCTGGATATAGCGGTCCCAACTGGCTTGCGAACGTTGCGGCCGCTCCACAACGTCCCGATCAACCGCCGTCAGACCGTAATCAGCCAATCGGCAGACATAGCCGAGCCGGGTTTTAGCCGCGTCGTCCCAGCCTAATCCCGCGGCCAGTTTCAAAGCCACCTGATTTCTCAAATCCGCAACCGCCCAAGCGGTCGGGCTCACCAGATTCTGGGCCAGCATAATTTCCACCAAATCGGCAAATCGCCGGACATCCTCCAGCCCTCGCACCACTTCCTCCGCGGGGTTCGGGGGAACCCCGTTCTCGATGGTCAAGACCACCCCCCCGAGGTTTTTCCAGGCGTGCCAAAGACCGAGTTGCCCATAGAGGGATTGCGCCCGTTCCGTCAACCGCAGCGCCAAGCCGCGGTCGCCCGCCAAGTACGCCATTTGACCCAACAAGGCTCCGACATGGGCCAGCTCCTCCTTGTCAAACGCCATGACGGACGACCACATGCGATCCATCACCTCGCGCCCCAGCCGGACGCTGTCGGGCAAACGACC
Source organism: Bacillota bacterium (assembly GCA_021797825.1). GTDB lineage: Bacteria > Bacillota > Sulfobacillia > Sulfobacillales > Sulfobacillaceae > JAJZZA01. Next base: position 3,498 of record JAJZZA010000129.1, read on the forward strand.
GGTCAACATATACAAGCGGCTCATTTCCGTCAAGGCATGCACACCGAGACCCTTTCGCCATCTCAACGCCCGCTGGAGAGCTGCTTCCGCCTCCTCCCAACGTCCCTGTGCAATCAAAATCCCACCCAAATTGGTAAAAATCGCATAGCCATAATCCTCGAGTTTGGCAGCGTCGAGCACGGCCAGAGCGGCTTGCAGGGTATCGTAGGCTTGGGGCAAGAGGCCATTATCCATTTGCACGGCGGCCAGGTTAGCCAAGATCATCCCCCGGCGATGGGACGCCGCCTGTTCGGCCGGTGCCGTCAACCGTTGCGCCGCCCGGTAGGCCCGGTCGGCATGCGCCATGCGAGCCTGGGCCAAAGCGCTGTGCATGGCCACCATCAACCACAAATCCCTTTCGCGGTCCGGATCGAGCATCGATTCCGCCAGCTGAAAATGCTCAAAAGCACGCTGCGCCTGCCCCCTCTGCGCCCAGACTTTGCCCAGGCTGTCGTGCAGGCGAGCGACCGCGACGGGGTCGAAGGTTGCCGCCAGCGCCTTTTGCCACGATTCCGCCGCGGCTTCCAGCCACCCGCCGGCATAATACCGATCCCCCCGCCGGCGCAGCGCTTCCGGGTCAGACATGGCCGTCGGCAGGTATCCGCACGGTGATGGCCGTGCCTTCGTCCGGCCGCGACGCGACGGTCAATGCACCGCCCAGCAAAGCCACCCGTTCCGCGATGCCGGTTAAGCCATAATGACCCGGAATCGGTACGGATGGGTCAAATCCCTTGCCGTCGTCCATCACCTGCAAGATCGCGCCGTCGGCGGCCGCGGTCAGAATCATTTGGACGTGGTGGGCCTCGGCATGCTTGCCGACGTTGCTGAGGGCCTCCTGGGCCAATCGATAAATCCAAATTTTGCGGGCGGGCGTCAGCGCCAGGGAATCGACTTCCCTGGCGACCTCCGTCCGGCAAGAGAATCCATATTCTTTCTCCATCCGTCCTGACAGAGCTTCCAACGAGGCGGACAGTCCCATCTCGTCGATGGCGACGGGCTGCAAATCAAAAATCAACTGGCGCATCTCATTAATCGCCCGCACCACCCGCCGGTTGACCCGTTGGATCTCTTCCTCCGCCAGTTCCAAGTCGGCGTACAACAGTCTTCCCAGCACGTCAAGCCGCATGCTGGCGTTGACCAGCGTCTGAATGGGGCCGTCATGCAAATCCCGCGCAATACGCCGGCGTTCCTCCTCCATCATTTGGATGGTGTGGTCTGTCCCGTCAAACGCAGCCATGCCTTCTGGCGAGTGTTGCGCCATGCCCGCACCTCCGAAGGATGGCTGAGGGCACTGCCATCCCGGTTAGTCGTCCCAGATATACACCGCGTCATGAGTGATTTTGTTCTGGCTGCCGATGGCTGAACGGTGGGTTTGTCCCGAGACGCTGCCAGTGTTCGACACCACTCCTACGGGTGTTCCCGGACCGTTGGCCGTGATCACGTCCGCGTAAGCCGGCACGCTCATGGCCATTAGCGAACCCGTACCAATCACTATCCACATTAGTCGCCGAATACTCATTTCATGGCACTCCTTTCGCTATGCGTTTAACAAGTTCCTTCCCCAACCGACGAACTGAGCGATTTTAGTTTGCGACTCTGCCCGCACCCGTCCGGCTAGCCGTCGGCCCCCCAACCCCCTCCTGGCACGCTCCCGCGGTCGACCCGGGGAAGAAGCCCTGCTCAGCGGTTCCTCTTAATCCCTTCTGGACCATTGCCGAGAGTCCTTTTTTTTACAGTTGGAATTTTCCAAAATGTCTGCAGGGGTTGTCCGCCACACGCCCAGGACATGCGAAACACCCTGCGATACCGAGAATCACATGCAATAAGTATCAAAATGGACCACGATCCGATAGCGTATAGTTAACCTGTTGTCATTCCCAGACTGTTGAAGCCGCCGGAAGGAGGAGCGATCGTGTCCACCGAATTCGCCCAACCGTCCCAGAACCGTATCGAGCCTTGGCACTCGGCCAATGCGGCCAGTCTTCGTCAAATCGTTTTTGGGGTCAATGACGGACTGGTCGCCACCGTGGGGCTAGTGGCCGGACTCACTTTCGCCGGCTCCAGTCAAGGCGTGGTCATTGGCGCCACCCTGGCCGCGATTGTTGCCGCCGTGGTCTCGATGGCTCTGGGCTCCTACCTTTCGACCCGAACCGAAGTGCGGTATTACCAAGCCCAGGTCCACCGCGAGAAACGGGAGATGGTC
>JAJZZA010000042.1 GCA_021797825.1 Bacillota bacterium
TGAGCAAGCATTCACGAACCCGGGCGTCTTCCTTTCTGCGAATTCAGTCGACCTGTGGGCATTTTATCCAGCAATCACTGGACCGGCAAGACCGTCAACTATTGGGCTTTAAAGAGCGGCTAAAACACTGAAGCTCCCGAACCGCCGCTACCCGGTCGCGATCGCGGGCGGTTCGACTTCCTTCAGCGTCACCTCATAGCCCAGCGCCCGGAGGCGACGCAGGTGTCCGCTGTACGATCTGCCGCCGATCGCGTTGGTCGTGGTAGGTGACCCCCAAGTCGCGATAGGGTTCGCGGATCCGAATGACGGGGTAAATGCTCACCAGCAGCCGGTGCGCCAGGGCCGCGATCGCCTTTTTGGGGGGCATGCGGCGGGCCCACCGGTGATTGAGGGCGCTCAGAAAGGTCCTCTTGGTGTGACTCGCCGCCCATGCGGCCAGAATCAGGGCGGACCGCACGGTCACATTGCCCTTGCGGAGTCGGCCGGGCCGCCGCTTGCCCGCGCTTTCGTTCTGACCTGGGGCCAGGCCGCCGAATGATCCGCATCGGGCCAGCGGCGCACGTCGGGGCCGATTTCGGCTAAGGTCGCTTCGGCCGCTCGGCGGTCGATCCCCGGAATCGAATCCAAGAGGGCGATGAGATCCTCGTACATACGCCGCGACCAGAACGCGGATCTCGCGGTCCAGGGCGCTCAGATGGCGGTCCCATTCGTCGATATGGGCCAGCAGTTCCTGCAACCAGAACCGCTGATGGGACCCCACCAGACCGGTGAGGGCGACGATCAGTGCCGCACGCTTGGCTTTGAGGCGGCCTTTGGCGAGACCGGCCATCGCCGGCGCATCGGTGGAGCCCGCAATGAGGGCCTCGAGCATGGTCCGACCGGAAACACCGATGATACCCCGTACGGTGAAAATACATGCCCGAAACCTTGTGAAAAGATTACCTATCACTCAGGAATAAGCCCTCGCGAAATGGGTCGCCGAGAGGGCTATGTGTAGACTATCCTTGGTTCATGCAGACCCACGGGGGATCTGAAGCCGTAGCTCCTTGATCGTAAGCCGCCTGGGCTTGACTTTGTCCCAGGTCCCTCTCGTCCATCGGGGTAATCAACCCCACTTCGATAAAGGTCTCAATGTCATCCAACAGATTGAGCGTTTCGGCAGTGGCGAAGAAACCCGGATCGCCCTTTGGATCTATGCGATACGGATATTCGGGACCCGGGTATCGCGGGTCGACAATTGCTAACCACCAGTGCGCGCGCGTGCCATAGAGCTCCCAGTGCCAATCGTCTTGAAACCGCGGGGACGAAGGGTACAGTTTGTCCCGCGAGGGCATCCAGGCACTGACTCCTACATTCCATGGTGCGCGCCCCTCGCGGTGGCGCGCAGTCAGCGCGTCATACAAGGCCCCGAGAAACTGTTCTTCCGTGATCCCGCGTTGGGCAGCGATGGGCCTGTCATCAAAGGCCACGCGGTCTGCCCATGGATTCAATAATTCTCCCCGCGCGCCCCATTCGGGATCTGCCACGGCCTCGTGTTGCCCCAGTGCCTGCGCTTCCATGGCAGTCATCAGCCGCTGCAAGAATTCCGGGATCCGTTCGGATGTCGTCAGTCCCAACTCCAAAGCCCACGGGAAAAAATTGCGGGCAGCCTCTAGCTGATAGGAACGTCCACGGGTCGGCTCCCGATCATCGCAAATTCGCAAAAACCAAAAGGTCCTGTCACCCAGAACGGTCCAATGCCACGGCTTAGACGGCCACCGATCCGGAAGAATCTCGCCGTCCGCATCGGCAAACTGCACGGGCACTTCCCCGCGAAGGCTCGCACTCCAGATCGCGTCGTACAACGCTGTTACGAACTCTGTAGTGTCCACTCTTTCACCTCATTTCAACGTTTGCGCGTAATATCCGTCATTGATCCACCAGGGGACAATACTCGTTCCAAGCACTCCCCGCCATGTTTGTGTCTTATAGCTTCCTGCAATGGGATAGGCCGTCACCACCGATCCGGGCCCATACAGGTTTTTGCCAGTCGCATTTCCGGGAGAAACAATGACCTCAATCAATACCGACCAATTCTCAAAAGGCACCGTCGTTGTAAACCATTTATCGTACACGTAGCGGCTATTATACGATTGAACGGCCCAATATTGGGCCTGGTGAACCGCAATTTCGACCGCCTTTTGTCCGGCCCCAGTAAGCCAGTTGTGCCGGTAAGACATATGTTGCCATCCCCATGAATTTGCGGAATAAACACCTTCGTAGAGCATGACCATTTGCTGGGTAAATGCTGCCGAGTTGTACCAAATCCCCGCATTCGCTGAAACCGCCAAAGGCCTACCGACCGACGTGGTGGCGGGAGACGCAGCGGTCAATCCGTGCTTCGCATCAAAAGCTCGAATTGTGCTCGTAACATAACCTATCTGCTGTGTGGACAGCCCGTGTTGTGCTAACACACTGGTGCCCACAGATACATAGCCGTTGGTCGGGTTAATATGTTCTGTTTTCCGCGCAACCCGGGCAGCTTGCGCCTTCTGGGCAGAGGTCAGTGCCGGTGACGGTGCAGTGGATTCAGCATAAGCCACTGAGCCAATAAGCGGCAACAGCATGAGTGCGCTGATCATACTCGCTCGGCGAACGCGCCTCGCATTTTCATTCGTGCCTAATAGTATTACAATAGGCACCTCCTAATGTGGAATATAGTGCCTTGCTTTGTGCCAACTGGGAATCTTTGTGGGGGAGGTTTCCCAGTTCCATAAAGGGAACGTATTGTGGTTGGGATTGGTTACACACTTAACTTTGCGCGCCATCCGACAGAGTTCAAACCGTTTACAACAAAACCAAACTTTCTAAGCTTGAAATCGCGCTGGGCCTATGTCTGACGGGATATTTATACACCTTGACAATGCCAAAATGCCTCTCCCGGGTACAATTTTGCACACACGCGCTGCGATACCATGTTGTGGTTTAATTCCCAGGTCCTATCCGGGGCCCGGTCGCTCTTTTGCTGAGGGGGCGTCGACTGCCGCCAGGCCGCCACTTGACGAGCATCGATGGCTTCAGGTCAGGGGGTTATGGGGTGTTTGCATGGACCGGTTTACGCCGAACTCAAGACCTGGCAGACTTGAGCCCCAAAAAGTGGATTCTCCGCGGGGCGATCGTTCTTGCGGAGAGCGCAACGTCACCCGCTCCCAACGGTCGCGTGCTCCGTAAGGGGCCGTGAGATGCGGGGCAATGCGCGCCGCGCTCAATCGTGGTGCCGTTATGTATGCCGGAACCCCGCTCCCGGTATCGGGTAAAGGGGAGGGGGTTCCTTCATTGCTGTTCGTCTGCGAACGAAGCGAAGACCGTCGCGTCATGGTCCAGCCAAATCATCCCGCCGGAACCGAATGATCCGTCACTTGCGCGGGATGCCGCCCAGCCACAAGAGATCAGCGTCCCGCTGCAGGGTAATGGCCGCGGCACCCAATGCACCAACCGGCCGATGGCTTAAGGCGAACACCGAGTACGGCGAAGACGTTTGCCACAGTGCGTCGGCAGCGCGTTGCAACGAGATGTTGCCGGGGCCGTACCAACCCACCGGGTGGTGGGTGAGGAAAAAGACCGCATGGGTTAATGGCACCCCTGGCGCACGGATTTCGACCGTCCCATCCATGCCCATCTCGTCATGCAGCGTGCAGAGATATGGATAGATTCCAGACTTGGCGAAAACAAGATGGTAGGACTGAAACGGGGCCAGAATTCCGGAATTGACGTATCCACTCCCGGTGTATACGGAACCTCCCGCAGGGTTTATAGCCTGGGGGGACGGGAAGGCCGGCGGGGCTTGTCCCGCCGCTAGGAAGGTCACGGTGTGGATTTCTTCCAGGTTAGCCTGCGTCCATATCACCTCATCGCCTACGTGGATTACCAGGGGATTGGGCTCGTAGCGCATGAGCGCGTAAACCTGGCCGGACACGGCTCCGCACGCCGCAAAGGATTGGGTGGGGGTGCTACTGGCGGAGGTGCTGCTCAGAATGTCGACTACCCATCCGGCCGCGGCGATGCCGTCAACCGGGGACAGTGTGGTGGTGAGGGTCGCCTGACCTTGGGCGTTGGCCGTTATGGGGGGCAGGGTATAAAGCGGGGCCCCCACCGTTTGGCAGTCCCCGGGGCGAATTTCGACGGCATGCGTACTGCCCGCGGCAAGACCCGAGGCCGTGACCTCGACCTTGACCGTGGTGGGACCCAAGAGGCTTAGGACCGCCGTTCCGCTAACCCCCGAGTTATTGGCGGCCGTGAGCGGTGCGCTTACATCGGGAGGTTGAGGGGCGTCCATAAACGCATGGATGACGGCGTGGCCATTGGGTCCCGCTGTCACGGTGGGGTGGACGGCGGCTTGCGCGGCATTGGCGGTGTTCAGCGTGGCCTGCCATTCCGCTTGGCCCTCTGCAGCGTATTGCGCGGCCGTTTGCGGATAGGGCGTGCCGGCCGGGTTGACGATGACCACACCTTGTTGGTTGGGATGCAGCAAGCAGCGGTAAGAATAGACGCCGGGATTGGGGAAGGTCAACTGATATTGGTTGTGTCCCGGAATCGGCAACAACAGGCCTGAACTCACTTCGCCCTGTCCGGTGTAGATGGAGCCGCCGACGGGTTGCTCGGACGCCGGACTGCCAGGAACTGGGGGCGGGGCGCCGCCAAGGAAACTCACCGTGTGGGGTTCTGCACCCGCTAAGGTCCAGACCACGGTATCACCGGCGTCAATGGTGATGACCCCGGGGAAATATTGCATGCCATCGACCCGCATGTGCGGAGAGCCATTGCCCACCATGACGTGCCACGTGGTGGTGGTCGTAGCGTGGACCGTGGCACTGGACCAACCGGTGGCTGGGTTGCCCACCGAGGCCAACAGAAGAGCCGCCGTGGCCAACGCAATCGAGCCGCGTTGCCAGAGGGACTTTGCGAATTTGCGCCATTTCACCATGGCGAGGTGCCTCCTTTGATGACCCAAAAGGATAGAGCTAGGGGGAGAGGACTACGGATACACGCTGCCCACCTCGCCCTGAGCGTTTCGGAACGCAGAGAAAAGGTGACAGGTCCCGAACCGGAATCACTCGACGATTGGGCGGCCGCAGCACAATCCGAAAACCGGCTTTGAACTACCCGACCGCCAGATGCGCCATGATCAGAATGATGGAAACCTGCAGGACCCCTTGGAATCCCGCCAGCATATTGTTGCGGCGGTTCAACCGGAAGATTTTGTTCAGATCGGGAGACGGTTTTTGCAGTTCCAGGTAGGTACGGATGGAGTTGGGCAGTAAAATCCCAAATCCTTGCACCGTAAGGATGCCGAGCACCACCAAGGCCAAGATGACCCACGGCCGGTCCGGGCTGTGCGGGGCCATCATGCCCGCCCAATTGGCCAAAAACCACCCGCCGGTTCCGGTGGTAAGCGCAATTACCGGAACGTACAACAACGTCTTGGGGGTGAGCCAGTTGATGACCGCCTTGCGCTGTTCAGGAGCCAGACGCCTCAAAATGGGGCCTAGAATAAATCCCATAAAGATGTCGGTGCCGGTCCAGAGGGCGCCCGCCATGACGTGGGTGAAATCCAGCAGATAGTAATTGTGCTGGACAAGCGCCACCGTCAAAAGGATGGGGAAGGCCAGCACCCACCAGGTGATCTTGCGGATCAAGCCAACCCGGGGAGTCGCCTGAGTTTCGGAAACAGTCGAGTTCACGACACACCTCCTGGCCGAAAATGAGCGTACGGGTGACCCCGCTACGGAACCGGCGTTCCTCCCGGGGAATGATTCGCTGGTCAGGCGGTGCGAACGCCAACCCAATCCGTGCCCTCAGGGATCGTTGCCCGGCGCCCTGGGGTATGGCTCGGGGTTTCCAGCCCGATGGGCCACTACCGAACACTGAGCCGTGTTTTGATTGCCCCAGGATAGCCAACGCCAGTATAAAACACCCCGCGTTCCCGATGCGTTCCCGCGTCCGCAGAGGTCACAGGGAAGGGTCGTGGCGTCTGGTGTCAGTTGCGAACCCCGTGCCCGTGGTTGGGCGGTAGAACATGATGGCCGAGCGCCTGCTCGGCAGTTTGTCGGCGGCGAGACCGTGGATCTTGGACAAAACCCTATCGCGTAAAGGGCATCCGGCGCCGACCGTCGAAAATCGCCGGACGTCGACAGGGAAAACCCGTCGACACCCCGAAGGGGCAGTCGCGGTTCGGGCAACGTCAGCCGACAGCCGCGGTGTCGCGTGGCGGCCATCTCCGGTTTCACTCGGGAGGGAAGGCGACACGGGGATCCGGACGCGGGGACCAAGGGAGGCCCCTTTAAGCCAATCTTAGCCCAGGGGCATACCTGAGGCAACAGCTCGGTTGACGCGATCGGGCGCGAAGTTATACATTGCTGTTCAGTAGACAATCCATGCGATGGCGAATTGGGTAGAATTGTGGTGATGGTCCAGGTTGGCGGGATGCGAGTTTGGGACGCGGTGCGATCCCTATTTCAATGCGTAACCCAACCGGCAAATCCCGGAATATGAGAGAGCCTGGTTTTTGGACTGCCAAACCCCAATGCGATACCCAATGGGGAAAGGAGGCGTGTTATGAGCCCCTCGCCCGACATGGAACTTCCAGTGCGTTCAGAATTGGGCCAGAATGCGGAACCGCCGACCACGGTCCACATTCAAACCCTCGGTACATTGAGCATTAGCGTCAATCAGCGTGTTCAACCTGCCTCGGGGTCGCGGCGGGTGGGAACGCTGGTGGCCTATCTTGCCTTATTCGCGGACCCCGCGATGGCCCGGGGGTTGATAGCAGCCGATTTTTGGCCGGACGCCAGCGATGCGCAAAGGGCCACCAATCTTCGTCACCTGCTCTTTAATCTTCGTCAGCGTTGGCCGGCGGTGTCGGAATGTCTGCAGCAAAATGGCGGCCAACTGAGATGGAACCGAAATGTGCGCGTTATCATTGACGCGGTCGAGTTTGAACGCGCGGCTCGCAACGCCAGCGAGGAAGACGACTTGCGCAGAACCTACAATTTGTACCACGGCGTTTTCTTGCAGGAGTGTGAGGATGCGTGGGTTCTACCCTGGCGAGAACGCTTGCACTCCCTGTGGGCCAAGACCGTTCGCCGGTTGGCGGAACTCTGCGAGAACCGGCGGGAATACCCCGAGGCCTTGAATCTGCTTTGCCGGTTGACCCAGTACGATTCCCAGAATGAGGAGGACTGGCGCCGGATCTTTCGCGTGGCCTGGTTGGCAGGCGGCATGGCTGAGTTGGACCGCGCGTTCGAACTGGCCAGCCGCCAGTGCCAAGAGTTCGGGGAGGAGGCCTGGCTTACGGAACTCCAAGCGGAGTGGACCCGGATACGCGCTGAAGCCACGCTGACACCCCGGCCTCTTTTCGTTAACCGGGTCCGCGAATGGAAGCGGCTGCTGGAAGGCTGGGATAGCGCACGTAGCGGTCAGGTGACACTGGCCTGGATTCAAGGCGAGGCGGGAATGGGGAAATCCGCACTGGCCAGCCAATGGCAGCAGTGGGCCGAGGGCAACGGCATTCGCGTGCGCCGGGGCCACGCCTCGGGAATCATGGGCGCGCCGGTGCTGGAACCGGTGCGGGAAGCTTTTCGATCGGGCCCCCTGCCGGTTTTGGAACAACCCTGGCAGAGCGATTTGCAATGGGTACTGCTCCGCCACGTGACGACGGAGGCGAGTCCGCGGATTGAGCCGGGTGACGATAGGTTGCGCCGTTTCGATGCCTTGGCGCACGCGCTGTGGGCCGACTCTCCGCTGGTGTTGATTTTAGAGGATATGCAAGCGGCGGATGACGAGACTTGGGAATGGCTCCGGTTCACGCTTCGCGTTCCCCGGCGGGCGTCCGTAATGGTGGTCGCGCTGAGCCGCGACGATCCCGCAACGATGAGACGTCGCCGCGCCTTGTTCGAGGCAGTGGGCAGCAGCACGGTTTGTATGGTTGTGGCACTTCGTCCGCTCACCCCGGCCGATGCCGAGTTGCTGCTTCGGCATGCCGAGACCGTGCCCCCTTCGGTTATCGAACCCATAATCTCGTTGGCGGGAGGAAATCCGCTCTTCCTGCTGGAAGCTGCCCGGGCGGGAGCGTCCGCCGTGACCTCGGCGGCGGGCGGCGCGGAGCCGACCGTGCGGGCCGTGGTGTGGTTGCGGCTAAGTTCTTTGCCTTCACCTCAACGGCGGCTGGCAGCTGCGGCAGCTCTGATGAAACGGGCGGTGTTTCCCGCTTTTTTGTACCGCGTCTTCTCGTCGATTTCAGCCATGGCCGTGGAGGAGTTGATAAAGGCCCGGATCTTCGTCCGCGACGAGGCGGGGCGCGTCAAGCTTAGTCATGAAATTCTCGGGGAAGTTTTGCGTGAAAAATGGCCGGCCATCTCCCAACGCAAGATGGCGGCACGGTTGGCCCAGGCCTTGGAAGGTGGGGACGGCGGCTCGAACCCAGCCGAGCGAGCCGGGCTGTGGGAGCTGGCCGGCGTTCCCACGGAGGCCATCCGCTGGTATGCCGTCGCGGCAGAACACGCTAGTCAAACGCTCCGCGCCCGGGAAGCGGTGTATTTGTACGGGCGTTTAATCGTCCTCGACCCACCCGGGAAATTATCGTATCAATTACGAATGGCGCAAGCGCTGGAGCAATGCGGTGAGACGGCGGCGGCCCGTGATGCGTATCGCGAGATTTTCCAGAACGGCATCGCCGAGGGGGCGTTTGCCGTGGTGGCTGAAGCCCGCTCGGGACTGGCACGTCAGCTGGCCGGAAGCGGAGAACAGACATTGGCGTTGGCTTTGCTGGACGAAAATCTGACCTATTATCGGGAGACGGCGAATCGGGAGGGAGAGGCCCGCACTTTAGTGCGCAAGAGCGAGATTTTAGGATATCGCAGCCAAGTGGCGGAAGCTGAAGAGTTGGCGGAAACTGCCTTGCGTCTTGGCCAGGAAAGCAGGCAATCTGAAATTGTCGGCCAATCGCTCATTCAGTTGGCTTATCTGGCGTTTGAACGGGGCGCGTTAGCTAACGCCTTGGGCCGATACCGGGAAGCCTATGCGCTTAGTGAGGCGACCAGCAACGTCCATGGTGTGGTGGAGTGTGCCGGGGACCTCGGGGTCGTTCTGGAAGAGACCGGGCAAGTGGTGGCTGCTATGGAATATCAGTGGCGGAAGGCGGAACTGGCGTACAGTCATCGTCTGATGGGCCATCTTTGCTATGCTCTGGCCAACCTGGGCGCCGGTTATCAAGGCGTCGGGGCGTGGGATGTCGGCGAACTCTGCACGCTGGCTGCATGTCGGCTGGCACTGGGGTTTGACGACATGCGAGCCATCAGCGTGCTGGCCAATCATATGGCGTACAACCGGGCGCATTGCGGACAGCCTGACGAGGCCGAACGCCTCTGGCACTGGGCGTTGGCGCTGGCGCGTGCCTTCCCGTTGCCGCGTTATATCGCGCTTTATGTGGGGGGTCTGACCGAGATGTTGTTGGATGGTGGGCGGACCGCCGACCTGATTCCGCTCTTGAGCGAGGGGTGGCGTGTTCGCCACTACGCACGGGAATTCGACAACGCTGTGCTGCGGGTGGTTACCGCGCGGCTTCGGCATGGTACCGGCCTGCTCTCCCCGAGGCTGGCCAAGGAACGGTTAATGGCGGGCCTTACCGGTTTGCAAGAGTCGGAATCACGCGCCCAGATTCTTTATGGGATCGCACAGATAACCCAAACCGCTGATGATGTGGAAGCCGCCACGGAAGCCGTGGGATCCGTGCTGGCGCGGCATCCCCATGTCCGGTGGCAGCAGTATTACCATCGCCTGACCGGGACGCTGGTGCCGTTACCCCAGGTTCCGGAGGTCGCGGACTGGGTGACCCAGTTGGCGCCGCCGTACACGGATTTGCAGCCGGAACTGATTGCCTACGCGGAGAGCCGCGGAGTGGGTCCTGCCTGACTTGGTGATGCGGGGTCATCTTCCCCCACTCGCTGACGGGCATGCCCCGGTCGACCACCCGGAAAGGTGGGTAATGGACCCGACCAATGCCAGCGTTGGGGGTTAAGTCTCGCGCCCATGGCTAAGATCCGGTCGCCGGGTCGCTGGTGCCAGCCGGGGAGTTCGCCCGAAAACCGACATCGGCCGGCCAAAAATCGTTTGTGGTTTGAGTCGCCTTGGCGAAGACCGCGGCAGTTCTATGCCTCGACGGCTTCACATCGCTTGGGCGGGGAGATATCCATTGTGTCGAAGACCCCTTTGCGCATTTCACCCAAGTGTCTAAAGGTAATGGCCAACGCTTTGTATAAAGCCAAAATGAGTAGCCCAAGCGGGCTCATGATCATTCACCGTGATAGACGGCGACGGTATCCCAATGACCCCATAGCCTCGTGCAATTCCAGTACTGTGTCATTGTATGGTCCAATTGAAAGGAGCCACGGGAATGGTTGAGAGTGTACGAGAACAAGATATGGCACGGTACCATGCCGACATTGCGCCGACAGATTCCACTCATCGCACCTGGAACTTTTACAACTATCTCAGTCTTTGGATCGGAATGGCGCACAACATCCCCACCTATTTGATGGCGGGAGGTTTCATCGCGCTGGGCATGAGTTGGTGGCAAGCCATTCTCACGGTGTTGCTGGGGAACCTGATCGTGTTGGTTCCCATTCTCTTGAATTCGCACCCAGGCACCAAATACGGGATTCCCTTTCCGGTTCTGGTGCGGTCGTCGTTTGGAGTGGTGGGAGCTGGTGTTCCCGCGTTATTGCGAGCCCTGGTCGCGGCGGGGTGGTTTGGCATTGAAACCGCCATTGGCGGCGAAGCTATTCAGACCTTCCTGCTTTTGCTCATCCCCGGGTGGGCCCACTTTTCCAATATCTTTACCTTTGTGGGAATGAATTTGGGAGGGTGGATTAGTTTCATGCTGTTCTGGTTTCTTAATATTTGGATTATCTACCACGGCATCGACGCGGTTCGGCGGTTTGAGGCCTGGGCTGGTCCGCTGGTACTGGTGTTGGGCGTCGGATTGTTAATCTGGGCGGTTTCCGCGGCTCATGGGTTCGGTCCGATTTTGAGTCAACCCGGCAAGCTGCATGGCGGCCAGCTGTGGGCTGTCTTTATTCCTGCGCTAACCAGTGTGGTCGGGTTTTGGGCCACCCTGTCTCTAAACATCCCGGACTTTACACGCTTTGCCCGAAATCAAAAATCACAGGCGTGGGGTCAGGCGTTGGGCCTTCCCACCACCATGACGGTGTTTTCCGCCATCGGGGTACTGGTGACATCGGCCACCATTGTGGTGTTTCATCAGGCCATTTCGGATCCCATTACTCTCTTGGGAATGTCGCATAATCCCATCCTATTGGTCATTTCGTTGGGAGCGGTGGTGGTGGCAACCCTTTCCGTCAACGTGGCCGCCAACGTGGTTTCGCCTGCGTATGATTTCATCCAGCTATTCCCGAAACATCTCAACTTCCAGCGGGGCGGACTGGTAACCGGAATCCTCGGTATCGTCATGGTGCCCTGGTTGTTGATTTCTAATCCCCACATTTATATCTTCAGCTGGTTGAACGTGTATTCCGGGTTTTTGGGTCCGATTGCGGGCATTATGATTGCGGACTATTGGGTATTTCGCCGTCAGACCCTTATGGTTGCCGAACTGTATGACAAGACGGGACGGTACTTCTATCAAAATGGGTACAATCCGTTGGCCCTGTGGTCGCTGGCAGCCGGCATTGTGGTCTCGCTAATCGGAAAGGTGATGCCAGCCTTGGCGTGGCTGTTTAGTTATTCCTGGTTTGTGGGATTTGCCGTCGCCTTTTTAGTCTATCTGGTGCTGATGCGTCGCCGCTACCCGGTCGGGGCGCCCGCCGGGGTCGAAGCGACAACCAAGCCGATCGCGTAATACGGGATTTGCCCCCGCGCTTTTGGCGACGTCATGCGGTTCCAATCGGGGATACCGAGACGAATGGCCGCGCCGATGCCAGGAGGCGCTTCCGGCAAGGCTATCCGAAAGGTTGCGCGCGGTGTCAAGCGGCCAGCCATGGTCACCCTGTTGGCTGGTGCTTGCGGCTAATTTGTCGTGAAACCGGAAACACAAACCCAGGCGGCGTTCGTGACCGACGCCGCTATCGATATGCTGGTTGTCCTCCGCGTAGAAAAAAAACCGGATCGGGGTTCTTATGCACCGGCCTTACGTTCTTCGGCTATAGACCCCATGGCAATCCCCTGGCGGTGCCGAACCGTGTGTTTGGCGAGGGCTGGTGCGGATCCCTTTCTGCCAATCGGAGGCCTAATACTGAAGACCCTTCCTGGCCAACATGTGAGCGACCTCTGCCGCCGAGACCGCGCGGACGAGCGGTTTGGTTGGGCAGTGCATGCTGCGGGATGCTTTTCTCGTCTCTCGCCCGGCGGTGTTCGGTTAAACGGTTGCCCCCGTGCGCTTGGTCGTCGATGCCCATCGGAAACCGCTCAGACCCTGCGTCAGCGCGACTCCGGCCATGCCGTTGTTCACGACACCTCGCGGATACGTTTTGTTGGGGGTTCGCCGCCGCCGGGATGACAACCGGCGCCGCGATGATTCGATACGGCGGTGATTGTCATCCCGGTTAACCGCCGCCCAGTGGGGGGCATACGTGCCCCACCCCGGCCTCCGGACCCACGGGTGAACCGAGATTGTACTCACCGAGGAGGCACCATCATGATCCCGAGACCACCATTTGCTTACGGCCCCAGGATGTGGCCCTTTTGGAGAATTGAAGGATGATTGCGGGGGTCAGTGAAGGGGCGGTCATCCGCCAGTTGCTGGCCCAAGCCGCGACCTTCGTCCGCCCCGAGGCGGTTCGCCGTCAACCCGATTTACCGAGCCGGCCCGAGTGGGCTGGGGGAGTCGGCACAATGACTGCGCCCGCTGATCGCCGGGCATGGGCCACTGCTGTCAGGTTAAGGAAATCGAAGCATAATGACCCGCGGATCGTCGGCGTCGACGGCTATCCTAACGCAACTTTCCTCATATGATGACCAGTTGTCAAGCTGGGGGGGCAATTTCGTTAGAGGGCATAGCAGGGGCACGGGGCAAGGTCGGCGAAGCCGCCGTTAGGGAAACCTTGCGGCGTGCCCCTGCTATGCCCTTGCTATACTCATCGGGGATAAGGTTTGATGGTTTTCCTTGCCCATGCTTGCGGAGTGTTTTCCAGGGCTGGACCAAAGGTTCCTGCTCGATGACGCGCGATGGGGACGTGCCAGTCTCCCAGCGACGACGAGGAGGACGGGTATATGATCCGGATTGCGATTTCCCCCGAGGACCTGGCGATACGCCAGGCAGAGCGCTATACCCATCCGCATCCCCGCGTGCAGCGAAAACGGCCCACGATCTATTGGGTGGCCTCGGCTACCCGCGCCACGACGTGGCGCGCCTGATCGGCGTGTCTTAAGGCACCGTGCGGAGTGCCCTTCACGCCTACCAGGCCGGAGGCCTTGAGGCCCTCCGACGGTTTAACCCCCATTCCCAGTCGGCGGCCTGGGACCGCCAGGCCACCACCTTGCGGGAAGCCTTTACCGCCCCACACTGTGCAAGAGGCCGGGGACCCGATCGCAGCCCTGACCGGCGTTCGCCGCAGTCCGACCCCAGTCCGGGCCTGGCTAAAAAAACGGGTTTAGCCGTCGTCAAACCGGCCCCATCCCGTCCCAAGCGGACCCGGTCGCAGAGCCGCTATGCCTGGATGCCGCACTCACCCCAATCTTAGACGAGGCTCAGGCGGGGCGCCGCCCCGTCTTTTTCGTCGATGCGGCGCACGTTGTCTTGGGGCGCCGGGCTGGGCTCCTGGTGGTGTCTGACCCGGATCCTGCTGCCGACGCCCTCCGGGTGTCAAGGCCAATTTGAAAGTCATCAAAAATGCCAAATGAAATCCTCCAATAATGCCAGGTTTAAATCGCCAATAATGCCAAAGCAAAATCGTCATTTTGGCCAACGGAAAGTCACCAGGAGTTCCCGAAAGAAAGAGGCCCCCAACGACATCGTCGTCGAGGGCGGTGATGACACCTGGTGTCACTCGGGTTTGGCATTCTCGTGGTCCAGCGGCGGTTGCCGTGAACGCCAGGAGGATAACACAGCGGCAGCCGCTCGCAGGCTAGCCCGTTCGTGGGCATCGCCCCCCGGTTGGTGTGCCCAGACTTGGAGGTGATATTCCACCCGGGCCCAATCCCAGGCGGTCCTCGATAACGGCAACTCCGCGGGAGGGCCTTGCGCTAAGGCATCCGCCACCGCCATCCAATCAATAGACAGCGCAGGAAAATTTCGTTCCACGCTTTCCCGAAGGCTCCACGACAGCGAATAAGCCCCATGGAAGTTGGCCAGCACGTGTTGGCGACTGCGACCGTGTTCCCACACGGTGGCGACAAGTTGGGCGCTTGTTCCACGCCATCGGACCCACGCCATTAGTTATCCAGGGCGCCGGACGCCGGGGGACCCAGGAGTCCGGCGGGGCCTTGGCCCCGCTTTTTCTCGCGCAGGCGGTACGACTCGCCGCGAATATTGACGACGGTGGAGTGATGGAGGAGGCGGTCCAAGATGGCGGTCGCCAAGACGGCATCCCCGAACACCTCGCCCCATTCACTGAAACTCTTGTTGGACGTCAGGATCATACTGCCGCGCTCATAGCGGGCCGAGACCACACGGAAAAAGAGCGTCGCATCCAGCCGTTCTAACGGGAGATACCCCACTTCATCTACGCAGAGCAATTTCGGGCGGGTATACACCGCCAATCGGGCGGGCAATCGATTGTCGTCCCAGGCCCGGCGTAGATCGGCAATCATGTCCTGAATGGTCACAAAATAGACGGATTGCCGTGCCTGGATCGCTTGCAAGGCCAAGGAGACCGTCAGATGACTTTTGCCCACCCCGGGCGGTCCCAGGAACAGGACATTCGCGGCCCCGTCGATCCATTGCAAGGTGGCTAATCCACGGATCTGACGCTCGTCGATACTGGGTTGGAACGCAAAATCGAACGTGTCCAGCGGCTTGCGGAAGGGTAAGTGGGCCATTTGCACGCGGGAGGAGACATACCGCTGCTGGCGGGCATCGACCTCTGTAACAGATCGGCCAAATACGCGGTATAGGGTTGTTGGGTCGTCGCCGCACTGTCCGCATGAGGTCCGGCTAACCGGAGCACTTCCGTCAGTTGGAGACGCTCACACAAGTCCTCTAGAATGATCGTGCTCATGGGGCGACCTCCTCATAGGCCGCTAAGGATCGTTGCTCGACGTCGGGGGCGCTGACGTGATGGGCGCCTCGCGAACTCACGGCGGGACCCGTACGGGTCCGAGGGCGTGTCGGAATGGGTCCCAGGGTGCCCACGAGGTCGTGGGGATGAGTGGGGGCGGGATAGGTGTGGAGCACCCGATCCCCCACCCGAATGACGACGACCCCCGTGGACTGTCGCTGGAGGACGATGTTCTGGCCAATCCAGTCATAGCCAACCGCCCAACTGTGCCCATCCCAGCGCACGTAGCCGTCATTATAGACCCGCCGTACGATGTCTTCGCCATACCAGAAGCGATGGGAACTGGACCACGCCGTGCTCGCAGCAATATCCGCCGCCCGTCGATCCACGGGGCGTTGGTGCGTGGTCCCATGAATACGCACATCGGCCACGGTCTGGACCCAGGTGGCGACCTGGCGATTCAAGTCGGCCACTCCCTCAATCCGATGCACCCGGGGCCAAAAGTTGTCCCGGACATCACGGATCGGCCGTTCGACCTTGCCTTTTGTTTGTCCCCGGTAAGGGCGCACGGCCTTGGGGGTGAACCCATGAAACGCGGCAAATGCCGCAAAGCGGGGATGCCACTGGACGGGCCCATCCCCGGGATGGGCGATGACCATGGGCGTCATATTATCCGACAGAATCTCCGTGGGAACACTGCCCAAGGCCTCGAAGGCGTGCTCCAGGCACGTAAACAGGGTGTCTTGGCGAGTGTCGTGAACAAACTCGATATACAGGCACCGGGAATACCCCAGCGTGAGAATAAAAATCCAGAGGGGCCGGACGGTCCCGTCCGGATAGGCCAGGCGTCCGAAACTGGCCCAATCACACTGCGCTTGTCGTCCGGGGGCCGTTTCAAAGCGCTGCCCGGGTTCGGGTAGGAGCGTGGGTCGTAAGGGGTGCACGAAGTTTTTGACTGTGCTCCGCCCGCCGGCATAGCCCCTTTGGCGAATTTCATCGAACAAAACCGCGGTATTGACGCACCCCGCCTGCACGCGTTCTCGGATATACTGATGGTATGGATCGAGGAGGCTGGTCCGCACCGGCGACGGCGGAGGGCTAGTCCGCTGTCGGGGGTCACCCGCGTCGCGAATATCGCGAATGGTCTGCCGATCGTGGCCAGTCTCCTGATGAAGGTGCGAGATAGATTTCCCGCGTTGCAAATCGTCATCAATGGCCAATCGGTCATCTCTCCCTAATTGCCGCATCGAACCCCTCCTCCGAAATCATTGCGCTACCCATAAGGTGGCGTCCATGAATTCCGTAACGGAAGCCTGGAATCCTTCTGCGACGAATGTGGCGACAACTTCTTGGCCAAAATGGCGATTTTGGTTTGGCCGTTTTGACGAAATCACGTTGGCCATTTTGACGAAGTGTTGTTGTCGTTATTGGAGATTTTATACTTGGCCGTAACAATGCTCTCCGGGAAAGAGCATGGGGAGTCAGGAGGGGGGGAGATGCCGCTCCCAGGGCGCTGCGCAAGGGTCGGCGGAGCTGCCGATGGCATCTTCGGCCGCTGTCGGCCGCTGTTGCCCCGCTGTGCGAAATCGGTAGGCGCGAGTCGCGGCCTCCAAGGCAATGCGACGCTCCGGCGCCATAAAGTCGTTGCCCAGGATGCCAGCGAGCGTGTGCATGCGGGCGTACAGGGTTTGCCGATGAATGCCCAAAACCTGTGCGGCGGCGAGCTTGGAGTGCGGGTGGTCGAGCAGGGCGTCGAGCGTCTGTAGCGACGTAGCCACTTCGTGCGGGCTGCGATCCAGCAGGGGGCCCAATTCAGGGCGGATAAGGAGGCGTTCCAAATCTTCAGGCGAGGTGGCCAGAATCCAGCGGTAGATTCCCAGCGATTCGTAACTGCCAATTGTGGTCCCGCCCTGAAATCGGGCGACCAGCATGGCATCGTCCGCCTCCAGAAGGGCATCGCGCAGTTCCCGAACGTGGTGGTGCGAGGCCGAGACGCCGGTCGGAATGATCGAATTGCCGCACGACTTCTGCAGCCAGCGGGCGGCCTGCGCGGGGACCTGGTTGACCACGGCATCACGACCGATGGCGACGATGATGCATCGATCGGATTGGTCGATCCCGGTGCAGGTTACGATATTGCTGAGTCCCTGTCGGACAGCGCGCGTGACCGGACCGGGACCCGTGTCCAGCAATAACACCCGGAAAGAGTGGGTTCCATCCAAACGGTACCGGCTCGCAAATTGCTTGACCTGTCCGGGGAGAGGGTGTTCGGCAAACAACAGCCGCTCGAGCAAGGTGGTGTCTTCTCGATGCCGGGTGCGTTCCAGCGATTCCGCGCGAATGGTGTCTTGGGCGATGGCGGCGGCCGTGCGATCACATGCCAGGTAAAGACGCTCGTCCAGTATCGGGGTTGGAAGAGAAAGCAGCAAATCTCCCACGGCCCGGCCAAAAACCAGGATGGTTTGGCGAAGGTAGGGCACCGGATGAGAGTCCACGGACGGGTGCAGGCAGACATCGGAAAAGGGACCCGGAAGCATGGGCCAGGACCCATAGGTTTCCGGATTTCCGTCGTCATCGCGAGTCCGGTAGGCCGCGGGCATGTTTAACGTTTCCCCCAGCACTCGGATGAGGGCTGGGATACCTTCGGTCTTTAACAGGGCGTGGCGAATGCGCAACGACAACGATTCCAGTTCATCGAGGATCCGGTGATGTTCACTGATGAGTAGACTGTTGACGTCTTGCGACAGGTCCAAAAACCGGACCGGGTGGCGAAAGACGATGACCGGGAAACGGTTGCGGTCCGCCACGTCCAGCAGATCCGGAGGCACCTCGGAGAGATAGCTGCCCAGTTCCAGCAGCAATCCGGACGCCCGTGCCTCCATCAGTCCGGAAATATACCGGTGGCGCGCGTCCGCAGAGGTCAGTCCCAATCCGGTACTGAGCACGAGCTCTCCGCCCTTGAGGAATTCGGAGATGTTGGGGATCTCCCCAACGTGCACCCAACGGACGGGGTGATCCAGCCCATGTTGACCGGCCATCACTTCAGCGCCTGCGAAGACTGTGCGTTCGAGAACATTGCGGACTGTAACCATGCCGGACCTCCTTGGATGACACTGTGTGTGCCGTGTGTCAGCATACTCATACAAAGTGGTGAAACTGTCAATTCCCCTCGGGTGCTATGATCGCAATGCAAAGGGGGCGGAAGTCGGGTCGCTGGGGGTGACGGTTGAACGGACGGGCCGTTGGTTGATCAGCCCGCTCTGTCGGCGCCCCGGTAGCGGTCAGCGAGTCCGCCGCCATCCCCGGAAGACACGGGACAGGGACCAGCGCGCAGGCGGCTATTGCGGCAAGCGGGGTATTCACGGCCATAAGGATGGCGCAACCGGCCAGTGCGTCGCTTAACCGACGATGGCCGGCAGGAATCGAAGGGTGAAAAGCGGGGCAGCGATTCACCCGGACCCTGGCAGTGCTTGGTCGCGATTTCGGAGCACCGTTCAACGGAGAAGGGACGAAAACAAGGAGGTTGACGATGGTGAAACGGTTGCAGCATCTGATCGGCAAGCACCTGGTGCAGGGGGACTCAGCAACCTGGGGGCAGGTCTATGATCCGGCGACGGGAACACTTTTGGCAGAGGTGCCGCTTGATGCCGGGGAGTCGGTCACGTTGGCGGTGCGCGAGGCCGTGGCGGCATTTCCCAGTTGGAAGGCCACACCTATTTTGCACCGCGCCCGCGTCATGTTTCGCTACCGGGAACTCCTCGAACGCTACCGCGAGGACCTGGCCCGCATGGTGACCTTGGAGCATGGCAAAACGCTGGACGACGCCAACGGGGAAGTGGGTCGGGGCATCGAAGTGGTGGAAGTGGCAGCTTCGGCCCCATCCCTGCTTAAAGGGGAGACGCTGACGGACGTGGCTCGGGGGATAGATACCACCATGGTGCGGGTGCCGCTCGGGGTCGTCGCGGGG
Source organism: Bacillota bacterium (assembly GCA_021797825.1). Lineage (GTDB taxonomy): Bacteria > Bacillota > Sulfobacillia > Sulfobacillales > Sulfobacillaceae > JAJZZA01. The sequence goes on from JAJZZA010000042.1 coordinate 19,177, forward strand.
ATAACACCTTTTAATTTTCCCGCCATGATTCCGTTGTGGATGATGCCGTTGGCATTAGTGGCCGGCAACTCCTTCATCCTCAAACCTTCCGAACGGACGCCGTTGACTTCCATGCGCTTGGCGGAGTTGCTGTTCGAGGCCGGGCTCCCGGAGGGTGTGCTGAACGTGGTACACGGCGGACGGGAGACAGTCGACGCATTGTTGTCGAGCCCCGAGGTGAAGGCGATATCCTTTGTGGGTTCGCAGCCGGTAGCCGAATATGTGTATCGCACCGCGTCGGGATTGGGCAAACGCGTGCAGGCATTGGGGGGAGCGAAAAATTACCATGTGGTCATGGCCGACGCCGACTTGACCCGCACCGTGCCAGCCCTGATGCAATCGGCTTTTGGTGCGGCGGGGGAGCGATGTTTGGCCGGATCGGTGGTGATCGCAGTGGGAGATGTGGCCGGTCCGTTGCTGGCCCACCTGCGGAACGCGGCAGACCGCTGGCGTGTGGGATCAGGACTGGATGCCGATGTGGATATGGGTCCGTTGATTCGAGCGGAGCACCGTGATCGGGTGGCCGGATATGTCGAAGCGGGAATTGAAGAAGGTGCGGAACTCATTCGCGACGGACGAACCGGAGACTGGCCGACTGGAGGATTCTTTTTGGGTCCGACCATCTTTGACCGGGTGCAACCTGAGATGACCATCGCCCGGGAAGAAATTTTTGGGCCGGTGCTGAGTGTGATTCGTGAACCCGACTTGCCATCAGCCGTAAGGACCGCGAACCGTTCGCGGTTTGGCAATACCGCCACGATCTATACGGAATCGGGGGGGGCCGCCCGATACTTCCGAGAACACATCGAAGCGGGAATGGTGGGCGTAAATGTGGGCGTGGCCGCGCCGGTGGCGGTGTTTCCGTTTGCGGGATGGAAACAATCGTTCTACGGAGATTTGCATGCGACTGGAATGGACGGGCTGCTCTTTTATACGGAGCGGCAAGTCATTACGGCCCGTTGGTGGGGAGGTAACGGGTCACCCCGGCTGGCGGAGTGATGATCTGACCGCGGCCCCCTTGCGCCGATGAAGGATGCCCATAAAGCGTGACGGCGGGTACCCATGCGGGGTGGCGCCTTGGCATCTCCTGGCCGGGCGGGTTCGCCGACCCGGTCTCGCGGAAGCCACCATCGGCGGACCGTGGGTTGCAGCGCAAGCGGAGCAAGTTGTCAGCGCGGGGAGAACCACTGCAGCCGCGGGGACGGAAGGGAGGCTGGGTGACGGCGCGGCACCAGCCTCCCAGCTTATCCAGTGCGCCCGCAGGTCGTTGGGTGTCGGGGGATTTCCGGGGCACGCCCAGGATTTTCGACCTCTCGCGGAGGGCATTCACTTTGGGCCGATCAAGTCGTATCATTCATAAGGATAACGACTCGGGATCTGATGGAGGATTGCGACGATGAGCACGTCTTTAAGCGATGCGCTTATTATCGGCGGCGGCGTGGTAGGCACCGCGTTGGCTTATGAATTGAGCCAGCAGGGGATTTCGGTGACACTGCTGGAACAAAATGCCGTTGGCTCCGCGACCTCTTACGGGGCTGCGGGCATGTTGCCCCCGCAAGTTGAGGCCCATGAGCCCGGAGCGTTGCTGGACTTGGCATTGGAATCATTCCAGCGGTATCCTGGCTGGCAAGCGGAGTTGTATGCGATGACCGGGATGAGCATCGACCTGGATACTCGCGGGATTGTCCAAATCGCGGAATCGCCGGCTGGCCAGCAGGCCCTGCGTGCGCAAATGAATTGGCAAATGGCGCGCGGCTTGACGGTCAAAGCTTTGGATGAGGCCGCCATCCGGGACTGGATTCCGGGACTTCGGGCCGGAATCGAGTTTGGATTGTGGACTCCGGGCGGACAGGTCGCCGCGCCGCGCCTCAGTCAATCGTTAGCCCTGGCCGCCGTGCAAAAGGGTTCGCGAATTCTTGAGGGTGTGACGGTCACCCAGGTTGACGACGGGGGAGTCGACACCACGCAGGGCCGGTTTGAAGCGGGCTTGATTTTGATTGCCACGGGAGCCTGGTTGTCACATCTAAGCCCCATCCCGATCACTCCGGTCAAGGGACAACGGCTGATGTTGCAACAGTCGGCCCGCGAAGCCACCCGCATCACGGTTTTTGGCGAAAGCATCTATTTGGTGCCGAAATCGGGGGCCCACATTTTTGCCGGCAGCACCGAGGAGCCCCGGGCGGGATTCGACCGCTCCCCCACCCTGGCCGCTATTCTGCAGGTGGGCGAGGCGGCACGGACGCTATGTCCCCCGCTTGCCGAGGCCCGTTTGGTCGAGGCCTGGGCGGGATTAAGGCCCTGCACGGCGGATGGATTGCCGGTGATTGGCCCAGTGTCGCCTTCGAGTCGGGTCTGGGTGGTGGGCGGACATTGCCGTAACGGCATTTTGCTGGCTCCGGTGACCGCCCGGATGGTGGTCAAGAGTGCGGTGGGCGGGGAGCCTCTCCCGTCTGCGGTGCGGCCGGATCGTTTCACCGGGGCGGGTTCGCGGGCACCCGCCGCGGCCGAGCCCGGCTTGTCCTCGCACAATCCACCGGTTGTCACAGTCAGCACCGATAACGAAATCGCCTTGATTGCAGCCAGCCGTTCGATTCGGGCTAATCCCGCCGCCGTTTATGCGCTGTTGAAGGATTTTCCGGCCATGGTACCCTACTCCCAGGAGATCCAGTCACTCTCCATTGAGGCCGGGGCCTCCCCCGATCGTCAGCGGTCGCACTGGGTGGCGACGTTTCTGGGTTATCCGGTGCGATGGGTCACCGATGACAGTTTTGACGACGCCCTTTACGCCATTACCGCCCACCTGGTTGAAAGCAATTTCTTCGACCATTATGTTTATCATGCCGTGGTGCGGCCGCAAGCGGCAGGATCGCTGGTCGAACTTTCCGTTCGGTTCCGTCTGGGCCGGATGCGGGGACTTGCCGGTTTGCCTGCCCGTCAATTGATTGAGGCCCATTTGCGGTTGGTGCTTGACCGGATTGTCGAGCGCACGGAGGAAAAGCCGGAACCGGGCAATCCGGGCGAGGGGTGATGGCGCGGTTTAAGGGTTGTCATGTTGGCAAGCGGCGGTTTGTGGCGGTTGCCTCATCTGATTGACGAGGGGCGCCGGCACCTTGGGTTCGGTTCCGGATTGGTGTGGCACCGTGCGGATACATACCCTCACCGCCCCGGGGCGGTGTCCTCTTCGTGATGCCGGGCGAATGACCGCCGACAGCGCAAGCGGCCCAATTGTTTGGGCCGCTTGCGTCGAGTCTTTACGCCGTCTTCTTGGTGCTGCTCGGGGTCGAGGAGTAAGGGCGCACGGGCAGAACGTCGCGCCCATGGTAGGTGTTGATGACCTCCGCCGCCGAGACGTACAAAGCTAAGATAGCGGTAACCAGACCGAGATAACCTCCGAGTACGGTGAACGAGGGCACTCCCCAGGCCCCAATGGCCAACACGACAAACGTCAGCCACAAAGCCAGAAATACCAACTGTAGGGCACGGGTAATCTTTAGGCTGGCGATCCACATGTAGAAGGTGAATACCCCCCACAAAAACAGGTACCAGCCGACAAAGGCGGCGGGCACTCCACTGCCGAAAAAGTGTGCAAACAAGGCGAATGACCACCAGAAAGAACCGTATGAGAAGAATGCGACGGTGCCAAAGGTATTGCCGCGGGGATACTCCAAAATTCCCGCCACCATCTGCGCGGTACCACCAAATGCCATAGCCAGAGCCAAAACCATCCCCAGACTAGTTCCGCTAAACCAACCGGCGTTGATCATACTGAGCATCCAGGTCGTCATGGCGAATCCGACCAGCCCCAAGGGACCGGGATTAGCCAGTTTCCCTGTCATAATCTCCACCTCCAGTTGTGCTCGTGAACGTTATCCCTCCGACCGTTGTTTGACGATTTGTTGGATCCCTGCCACGACTTCCGGGTTGGACAGCGTCGTGACGTCACCGATGTCCTCGGCGTTGTTCGAGATGGCCGACAGGATCCGCCGCATGATTTTTCCGGAGCGGGTTTTTGGCAAGTCCGGAACCATCCAGACCATGCGCGGTTTCGCAATCGGTCCAATCTCTTGGGTAATGGTGTCAATAATCCGTCTCTTGAGCTCCTCCGAAGGCGTGATGCCGGGGGTGAGCGATACGTACACCTCAGGACTGGTTCCTTTGATGGTGTCGACCGCTGCCACCACTGCGGCTTCGGCCACGTCGCCGATCTTGAGGACGGCGGATTCCAGTTCTTTCGTCCCCAAGCGGTGTCCCGCTACGTTGATGACATCGTCAATCCGGCCCAGAATCCGGAAATACCCATCATCGGCCAGCATAGCCCCGTCGCCCGCGAGGTATGGCCAATCCCGCCAGTCTTTACTGTTGGGGTCGGTGTTGTACTTCGCGTAATAGGTGCGGACAAACCGGTCCGGGTCGTTCCAGATGGTCTGCATGATACCTGGCCACGGATTTCGAATGCAGATGTTGCCACCCCGACCGGAACCGGCCGGCACCTCCTGGCCCGCATCATCGAAGATGACGGGATGGATGCCGGGTATGCCGGGACCGGCACTCCCGGGTTTCATCGCGGCCAAGGCGGGAACCGTGCTGCAGAGGAAGCCCCCGTTTTCGGTTTGCCACCACGTATCCACGATCACCGCTTCGCGCTTTCCCACCACGTTGTAGTACCAACGCCAGACATCCGGCTCGATGGGCTCACCGACCGTAACCATCAGCCGGAAATGATAGTCGTAGCGGCCCGGCTCGTCCGGTCCCAGCATGCGCAGGCTGCGGATAGCCGTGGGCGAGGTGTGAAAGATATCGACTCCGAACCGTTGCGCGATGCGCCAGGGGCGGCCGGCGTCGGGATAGGTGGGCACGCCTTCGTACAGGATAGACGAAACACCTAAGGCGAGTGGACCATAGACAATATAGGAGTGCCCGGTGATCCAGCCGATGTCCGCCATACACCAGTAGACATCGTCCGGCTTGATGTCCAAAATGTACTTGGAGGTTGCGGTCGCATAGGACAGGTAACCTCCGGTTCCATGTTGGACCCCTTTCGGTTTGCCGGTTGATCCGCTGGTGTACATCAAGAACAAGGGATCCTCGGCAAGCATCGAGACGGGTTCGACGCGGGCTCCACGGTATGATGCCAGCAGTTCCGTGATGCGATAATCGCGTCCCGCGACCAACGGGGTTTCGCTTTGGTACCGCCCGGCATGACGGTCAAAGATCAGAACCTTTTCCACCGTCTGCCCGGCCTTGGCGGCCTCCTCCACGGCCACGTCGGCCTTCTCTTTGTGATTCAGCCACTGCCCGTTGCGGTAATAGCCATCCGTGGTAATCAGGATATGGCTCGCCGAGTCGACGATGCGGTCGGCACAGGCCTTTCCGCTAAATCCCCCAAACACCACGGAATGGATGATGCCGAGGCGCGCACAGGCCAGCATCGCCACCGGCAGGTCGACTACCATCGGCATGTGAATGGTCACGCGATCTCCCTGCTTGAGGCCGCCGAAATCCGCAAGCAGGGCGGCAAATTCGTTAACCCGAACGAAGAGTTCCTGATATGTCACAGCAACCGGCGGGTCGTCTTCCTTCTCCGGGATAAAATAGTAAGCGACCTTGTTCCGGCTCGATTTCAGATGCCGGTCGAGGCAGTTGTAGGAGGCGTTCAAACGGCCGCCTGTGAACCAACGCCAAAAGGGCGGGTTGCTGGCGTCGAGCGTCTGCTCCCACGGCTTATCCCAAGTCAGAAGTTCGGCGTATTCCCGGAAGCATTCCGGGAAATTTTCCAGGCTAAAGCGTTCAAAAACGGCTGGGTCATTGACGTTCGCCTGAGCCACGAAGCCTGGCGAGGGTTGGTAATATTCCTCTTCCCGCCAGTGGACAGCAATTTGCTTCTCGGACGGCCCTACATGTTCTTCCGCCATGAACAATCGGGACTCCTTTCGTTGCGAAAGTCATCGTATAGTCGGAGTCTGTGGCTCACTCGCTGCGGCCCGCCGCCAGTTAAACCACATTCCTCCTATTCCTAATTATAGCAGTATTCGCACAGATTCTCAGCTGATTTTTGCAAATCGAACAGGGAAAATGATGAGACCGGGCGTAGTCGGCAGGTGTTGGGGCGTGATGTCCGGGCTCACGGGAAAACCGCCGGTCCTGTCTGCTGACAGCCGTCATCCGCTCCTGAGCGCGACGCGCCGCCAGAAAACCGTCGCCCGGTGATTGGCGCCCGCGGTCAGTGCGCCAACATCCCGATCAGACCTTTCGCGGCGAAATCTACCGGTCGTTCGTGTTGCACGACCTCGGACAGCGGCGTTATGCAAACCCGTTCACCTTGCACGCCAATCATGACCCCGGATCGCCCTTGGCTCAGGATAGTGACGGCCTCGGCTCCCAGCCAGGACCCCAAAATCCGATCACGCGCGGTCGGTGGACCTCCGCGTTGGGTGTGGCCCAAGACGGCCCAGCGAACTTCAAATCCGGTGCCTTGAGCGAGGTGGGCCGCCACCTGTTCGGCCCGTCCGGCTCCTTCCGCGACAATGATGAAGCTGTGTTTCTTACCGCGTGCCTGAGTGCTGCGTAGACGCTCCAAAATGTGCTCGAAGTTCGGAGGCCGTTCGGGGATCACCACGGCTTCGGCTCCGGCGGCCAACCCTGCTCCAAGCGCGAGGGCTCCGCTTTGGTTGCCCATAACCTCGACCACAAAGATTCGCTCGTGCGCCGAGGCGGTATCCCGGATCTTGTCGACCGATTGGATGATGTTGTTCATGGCGGTATCATAGCCAATGCTATAATCCGTTCCGTAAATATCGTTGTCGATGCTCGTCGGAATGCCGATGGTAGGAAATCCCGCTTCGGACAAGGCATAGGCTCCCCGCAACGACCCGTTGCCGCCGAGGACGACCAGGCCGTCCAGGTTCCAGTCGCGCAACTGGCGCAAGGCCTGGGACTGGACCTGTTTGTCTTGAAATTCCGCGAAACGGGAGGTGTGCAGCATGGTGCCTCCGGTCATGATAATGTCAGCCACCGATCCGGTTTGCAGTTCCCGTCGGCAACCACGCGCGATTCCCTCAAAACCACGGGGGATTCCCCAAATGGTGTGGTGGTCTAAGAGGCCTCGCCGGACAAAGGCGCGAATGGCGGCGTTCATGCCGGGCGCGTCGCCCCCGGAAGTTAAGATGGCCCATTGCATATGACATCCCTCGCATTTCGATATGCCGTTGCGCAAACCCGCCTGGGCGGCGATTTGAGTCCACTGGGCCCGGGCTGCCTCGGCAGCCGGCGTGTCTCTTGCAGACAAAGCGAAGCGCGCGCCAGACTTTCGTGAGCGGTTGCGAACGTCAGCACGTCACCGTGCTCTGAGTGAACCTGCCCGGCTCCAAGCGTCCGTCCCGGTGGGGTGGCTGGTCACACCGCTGTCGGCTATCCCGCATGGACGATGCGGAACCAAGGTATTCGGAGTATACCATCTTTCACCCGCAAGATGATCGGGATCATGGCCTCGGGGTTGGGTCAGGCAGGGCCGGATTGGCGGGCAATCTTCGATGGACGCCGGTGTTCCACAGATGGCGACCGAAAAGACGAAAGACCCAACGGTTGCATCGTTTCCCACGCCGGGTCCCTTGGCGAGTCCAAGTCCGCACAGCGTGCGAAAGGGGATAAGGCCGTATCGCGGGTGTTGGCGGCAACCCCTGCTTTGCAGGCGGCCGCCGCCCTGTTCCTCCCCGGACAGTCAGGTATTGCGGTCATCGGGAACGGCGGTCTGGGGGAATCCCCCGGCGCCGAGGCGCCGAGTGCCCATAGACCGTTGGCTTGTGCCTAGCTAGCCAGGAGTTTTCGGGGTATCCCGGCAAGAATGCGGGCGGGCAGGGTTCGGCGGAGGGAGCGCCCGCGGCGGTCCGAGTCGCTTATCGGGGCGGGGAGCGTGACGACCAAACCGTTCGCTATTCGGCATTGGCACAAACGGCGCGCCAGGTCAAAGCGCCGGTCAGTCCGATGCGAAGTCCCGGGAATGCGCTGGAATCTTCCCGACGGGGTGGTGCAGCGTACTCCGGGAGCTTACGCGCCGGATGGCGATTTTCTACGTTTTGTCTTGGTTTGCGGGGGTCCGGGCGCGGCCGCCTCAATATTGACCGTGACTACGACCGCGTCAGCCGGATATTGTTCGATAAACTCGGCCAGCCCGCGGAACAAGTCCGCAGCTTCGGCGCGGGTTAATGATTTTTGAGACAGCGGCAACAGAGGCCAAGAAGTCATCATCCCACCTTCTTTCGCAGTGATTTGCCATCATCCTACGACTTTGGCAGGCGTTTGACATCCTGTGCGCGCACACTGCGGGATTCCCGCCGTCGCTAGCGCCGCCAGGGTGCCGGGTTCATGGCGCCATGACACGCCCGGGTTACGACGTGTTGATGACGGGGTCTGGCCCGCCCCGCGGTGGCGGGCGGATCACGCTGTGAGGGGTGGCGATCGGGGGCGTGTGCGAATTGTCATCCCCCTCGAGGACCGCCAGTAAAAGGCCGGCCGGGACCGGCTCTGGTCCCCAATGCTGTCAGGTTAAGGACGTGAGTCCATAAATTTCCGTTTTGAACGCTTGACGTCCGCTGCGAGTCCTGGTGTTGGGGCGATGCAAACATTGGCGTTGCCCTCCGGCGCAATCGACACGGGGATCACCGACCGGGCGAGCGAGACGATCCCGCCCGCCGCAATGCCGGCGTTTTGCTGTCGCCGGTGGGGACTGAAGACGCATGATGACGACTTCCCGGACACGTGCGCAGTCGCAACCTTTTCGGGCCAGATGCCAACCGTGATGGAACCAGACTTGCCTGCGACGGTCTGGTTGTCCAACCTGGCGTCGGTCGCCGAACACGCGGCCCACGCCGAAGTGCGCGCCCGGCTCTCAGCCCCCCCATAAGGATGCAGCATACCGCATCAACCCCGACATGCTCATCGGGAAAATGACT
>JAJZZA010000130.1 GCA_021797825.1 Bacillota bacterium
ATCGCTTGGTTGTGGCACCACACGCAAGGCCATCCCTATTTTGTGACGTTTCTCATGCGGGATGCGGTCTTGACCATCGATCAAGCACCATGCTAAGCGTGGTGGCCGACGGTGGTGCGGCACTTGCAAACCGGCAAATTCCAGATCGATTGGTCTGTCGGCCACCCCTGCGGAACGGCACCGCCAGGTCTTTTTCGTCGATGCGGCGCACTGTGTCTTGGGTGCCGGGCTACGTGTGGTGTCTGACCCGTATCCTTTGGCCGACGCCCTCCGGGCGGCAACGCGTTAACGGGCTCAGGGCCTTACCCGCGATCACGCCCCCGGTCATCCCGGTCACCCATGACACCGACATCAACCGGGAGAGCGTGGTCACGCTCCGGAAAAACCGGGCGGAACCGGTCACGGACCGGCCGATCCCGCTCGTGCTGGATAACGCCCGTTATGAACGCCATGCCTCTGTGATGGCCGAGGCGGAACGCCGGGATTACCTGGCTCTGGTTGCCGACGTATTCACCCGCCGCAACTTCATCGCACGGCTCGCGGACGAGTTATAAAGCGAGTACTGGTGGGGCCTCCCTAGGTGGTATGATCCGACGTTTGGGCCGTTCAAACCGGCGATCGTCGACTGTTTGGCCGATACCAGCGGCCGCCATCAAGCCCGGCTCAACACGCTCCTGACACGCAAATTCCCCGTCTTCAAGTCGGCTGCCTCAATCATCCATTGTGAGATGCGACGAGTATAGAGCTCGCGCAGCTCGATATCAACAACCACACTGCTCGGCGACGGGTGCCCGGTTTACCGCCGGGAGCTTAACTTGCTCGGCCAGTCCGGGTGTGAAGATCCGGTCATTGGCCGTAAGGCGATGCGGAACCGGTGGCCGGTTTGCTTGTATCAGGGGCTTCATCGGGTCTGCGCATCATCGTCCCCGTGAGGGGACGTTGCACGCTGGACCGCTGCGTGGGGGGGTTAATTCGCCTTTCGGTCGTTTCGTCCCGAGATCCGCCTGAGCCTGTGAAGCCTTGGGGGAAATGCCTTTCCCATAATCCTCGCCCCCGCCTTCGACGGGGAGCCGGCATCAGTCGTTCAGGCGCGGGGCTATATCGTGCGTCCGATTAATGTTTGCGCAGGCTCTTTGCCGGCCAACGGGCCGACACGCCTAACGCCGCCGCCAGCAGAATGGCTTCGGTGGTTAGAATGGTGCGAATGGGGATCCAGTCGCCCAACACATGCATCGCCACCAGAAAAAGGACGGCACTGCCCACCCAGGCGAAGCTGTGCCGGGTCAGCGGGGCATCCCAGGCTATTTGCAGGACGGTACCCAGCATGGCAAAAAGAAGGGTTGCCGCCATCCCGGCGGCGACCGCCGTCCCGGTCCCTGCCAACAAGGCGAGGGACGCCGCAATGCGAATATGCCAAAGGGCTCCGGAACTTAATCCGGACAGAGCCATCGCGGCCAGCAAGACACCCATGATGGTTCCCGGCGGATATGCTTGCCGGATACGGTTAAACCAGGGAGAAGGGAAATACTGGACAGCTGTGCTCAAAAGAATCAGCGTCGTGAAGATGGCTTGGTGCTGAAATTCCATGCTGTGCAGCGCCGTGGCGAGGATTGTAGCGGCGCAGGCGAGGGGCAGCAACTGCAGGTATGCCCACGCTACGCGGGCGACCCGGGACCGGGATGATGGCAACAGGGAAACGGCGCTAAAAACTCCGGCACCGCTAAAGGCCACCAGACCAACCATGACGGCCCCTGCCGGGCGGTTTACACTTCCGGCCAGAACCATGCTGATGAAGTACCCGTCAATTAAGGGAATGGCAAGCAGTCGGAGCAGGGCGTGAGGGGAGCGCGCATCGGGAGCTAAAGGCATCGGGACCACCCATTTTTTCGTCTCTCCTTTTGTGGGGGATTTTACCTGCCAGACATCATTTCGTGGCCGGAGTTCGGGATCCGCCGTCTACAATAAGACGGCGGTGGCTTGCTGTCAAGGGCAACCGGTCCCTTTGGGGAACCGGTTGCCCGTCCTTACATTTCGTGCAAATGGTCCTCGATAAACTCTTGGGCGCCGCCGACCGCTCCCAAGACGACGGGGATGCCCATCCGATCGAGCATATGGCGCATGCCCGGCCCCATATGATTAGCCGCGACCAGTGTGACCCGCTGGTCGATGAGAAAACGCGCGATGCGAGCGTGATGCATTCCTTCGCCCCCTTCGTCATGGAGGCGGTCCCAATGCACGGGAAACACCTCCCAGGAAAGCAGGGATGCGTTGGCGACTTGACCTACCGCGACTTTGCCGGCTCTTCCCCAACGCGGGTCCACCTGGCCCGAATCATCAATGGGAATTGCCACGATGCCGTCTGTCATATCATCACCTCCCTCCCATCGTGCGCCATCCGGCGAATTTTTTCCAGCATTTCATTGGTGCGCGGTGACGTTGTGCGTGACGACAATCGGCTCCAGTGTGCGCGTTTGTCAGAGTGTCCAGACATACCTGGCAATTCTCGTGTTTTTGTATGAAGGGAAGAGCGTCCGCGATGGCTAATGTTCTTATGGCGATTGGTGAAGACTCGTATGCCAATGGGGGTTGTAATGCCAAGCCGGGAAGGGGCGTGCGCGGGGGTTCGTGAAAGGTTGCCGCGGAGTTGGTCCGTTGCAGCCGGACATTTTGCTAACCGAAAAAATCCCATCGGAACGCGGCACCAGATCGGCAGCATGGGGTCGGACCGGTCCAGGCTCCGCTAAGTGCGCTCATTGGATCGCGGCGGCCGACCGCGGACACGCCGACAGCCTCGATGGCCAGGCGGATGTCCCGTTCTCCAAAACGGGCATCAAGCGATGGGTGGTGGACGCCTCACCCATTTAGGCCTGTCGAGCGATGCGGAATTGTCACGGGCAGTCTAGAGCAGGAAGCACGGCGGGCGTTGCCAAAAGGCGTTTGGGGCCACGGCTCGCGCCGGAGTTTTTTGAATTCATTGAGATGGACCGTAAGGCCCCCCGGTTCAGGGCGAACTTGTCGTCAGGCGAACGGGTTGCCGGGGGGCCATTGGCGACACCCGCCAGCGCGGCTCTCGCGTCGTCCGGCAGTGCAACTTACCATGAGGAGGTTGAATTATGAAGACGTTGATCCGCAATGGCCGTATCGTCACGGCCACGGATGATTATCATGCAGATCTTCTGATTGTTGACGGGGTCATCGAACAGATCGGGAAAGCCCTTAGCGCGGAAGCGGACCGTGAAATAGACGCCGCGGGGCTGCTGGTCTTGCCCGGCGGGATTGATGCGCATACGCATTTTGACATGCCGTTTGGCGGCACGACTTCGTCCGATGATTTCTTGACCGGAACTCGCGCCGCAGCCTTCGGGGGCACGACGACTATCGTCGATTTTGCCATTCAACAACGCGGTCAATCGGTAAAATACGCATTTGATACTTGGCTTGCCAAGGCAGAGGGCAAGGCGACCATCGATTATGGTTTCCACATGATTTTAAGTGAGGTTACTCCTGAAATCTTGCACGACATGCAGACCATGATTGACCAGGGCATCACCAGCTTTAAGATGTTTACGGCCTATCCCGGGGTCTTTATGGTTGATGACGGGGGAATTTTTAAAGCGTTGCAGCGGGCGGCGGAGATCGGAGGGCTGATCGCAATGCACGCTGAAAACGGCAGCGTGATTGATGTGCTGGTGGAACAGGCGCTGGCGCAGGGCCATACGGCGCCGAAATACCACGCGCTGACCAGGCCGCCGGAAGCCGAAGCCGAGGCCACACACCGCGGAATTGTTCTGGCTTCTCTGGCGAACGCCCCACTTTACATCGTTCATTTGTCATCCTATCACGCGCTGGACGAAGTCACCGCGGCGCGTGATCGGGGGCAGCTGGTCTTTGCCGAGACATGTCCCCAATATCTCTTTTTGTCTTACGAAAACTACGAAGAGCCTGGTTTTGAAGGGGCAAAATATGTCATGTCTCCGCCGCTTCGGCCTAAGGAGCATCAGGCCAAATTGTGGAGAGGGCTCAAGAGCAATGATTTGCAAGTGGTTTCGACCGATCACTGTCCGTTTTGCGTCAAGGAGCAAAAGGCTCTGGGGCGCGACAACTTCGCGAAGATCCCCAACGGGGCGCCGGGAGTGGAGACGCGCATGGGCCTGATTTATGACGGAGGTGTCGCTCAACAACGGCTGTCGCTGAACCGGTTTGTCGAGATTACCGCAACCGCACCGGCCAAGTTGTTGGGGATGTTTCCGAAAAAGGGCACCATCGCGGTGGGCTCTGATGGGGATATCGTGTTGTTCGATCCGAACGGGACGACTCACTGGAGTGTCAAAACCGCGCACATGCGGGTCGATTACAACCCCTATGAAGGTCGTACTACCGCGGGGGCGGTGCGCATGGTATTGTCGCGGGGCGAGGTGATAGTCGACGGCGAGACGTTTTTGGGACGTCCGGGGCGAGGCAACTTCTTAAAGAGAAGCACATTTAAACACCCCTAAACGTGCGATTGCCGAGTGTGTCTGGTCGGCCGCTGCGGTGACGGCAACGCCTGCGCATGGCCGGCCGGGACTATCGCGCCACTGTCGGCCTCCACCCGGGCACGACCTGCCTGCAGGGATTGCCGAGGTAATGCACCGTTGTGATGAACGTGTCCTTTTTCGATCGTGACTGACCAAATCTGTCGGCACAAGCTGGGTTCAACCCCGGCGGGGACTTCCGGGGGTCCCCGCGTCAGGGCTGTTTAGGGTCTTCAGGATCGCTTGGCCAGCAGAGGGCGCTCGCCAAGCACGCGCCGAGCTCTGGATATTAGGCCAGAACGGGCAGGAATCCCCCATCGAACCTCAGGACTTGCCGTAAAGCCCGTCTCGGCGGCTTCGTCAGGGCGGTCTTGAGGGATCGGACACTGCGGGCTCCACACCCGCACCAAGCGCGGCAGCTTTGGGCCGTTGTGTCCGTACAGGTTTTGCGACTGTCGGATCCCATCGATTGACGAAGGATGCCCATGTGTCCGCGTTGCACGGCCTGGCTGGTCAAGTGGTGTCGGAATTCCTCCCTATCGGCTACCACATGGGCTAGATGAGCATGGTTGGGCCTCTCCGCGGGGTTCCGATTCTGGATGGGGATCATGCTTCGCTCAACCAGATCGGAGGTGAGTTGGGACGCTGCGGCCTGGGGCATGTTGCCATACGCCAGGCCGTTTCGCGCTACGTCGTGGATTTTCTGCCCATGGCGAGATCCGGTCCACGTCCCGTGCGGGCTCCGCTGATCGGGCTGCAGCCCGAAACGGATCTTGACGGCCTCCGTCTGGCGGCTGAACGGTTTCCATATGGGCGGAGTGCGGCGCATCGCCTTTGGGCTCACGATGTTCTTTCCCATGGGCGGTGGCCAACGCCGACTCATGCCCATACATCCCGCCCACCGCGCGCTTGCGCCGCGGGCCATCGGGGGAACGGGAATCTCGACCGAGACACTCAAAAACCAGCGAAAGGCGTTGCGGGAGCTATGACCCAATCCGCACGTCACGCATTTACCCCCAGCCCAACTAGGGAACGGGATCCTTCCGCCCGCCGATGGGGTATTGATATTGGGGCAGTTCCGCATGCC
>JAJZZA010000131.1 GCA_021797825.1 Bacillota bacterium
CCCTGGATGCTGGACGTCACCAAGAACGCGCCGCAAATGGCGGTGATCCATCTCGGCGCAGCCTTCACGAATTTCTTTGAGGGACGCGCGGGGTATCCGACCTTCAAAAAGAGGGGCCGCCACGATAGCTTGACCTTGACCAATGATCAATTTACGATCAAAGGACACAAAGTGCATATGCCCAAGTTGGGCTGGGTACGCCTGCACGAAGCCTTGCGCTTCGTGGGCAAGATCGCGGGCGGCACGATTTCCCGGACCGCCAACCGCTGGTTTTTGAGCGTCACCGTCGAGATTCCGGATCCGCCTATCGTCCGCCGTGAAAACCAAACGGTGGCCGGCGCGGATTTAGGGGTATCGGCGTTGGTCACGCTGTCGACCGGCGAGAAGATCGCGGGACCCCAAGCCTATGCCGCCGCCCAAAAACACCTGCGTCGATTGCCGCAACACTTCAGCCGCCAGATGGAGGCCGCCAAAGTCCGCGCCGGGCTTCAGCCCGGCCAGCCGATTCCGCCGGGGTTGCGCATTCCGTGGTCCCAAGGCATGGTCAAAACCCAGCGCCGCATCGCCCGGCTGTATGCGCGGATTGCGGATATCCGGGCGAATGCCCTCCATCAATTGACCACGATGCTCGTCGAGCGCTTTGACGTGATCGCGATCGAAGACCTGAACGTGGCGGGCATGCTCAAAAATCATCATTTAGCCCGGGCCATCGCGGATATGGGATTCGGCGAGTTTCGCCGTCAACTCGAATACAAGGCGGCCCTGCGGAACAAGACCGTGGTCATAGTGAACCGCTGGTATCCCAGCAGCAAGATCTGTTCCCATTGCGGGCACAAAATGCCGAAAATGCCCCTGCATATTCGGGAATGGACTTGCCCCGTTTGCCACGCGCGCCACGATCGGGACGTTAATGCCGCAATCAATTTACGCACAGTGGCCGAGACGAGCTTTACAGCGAGTCCTGGGGGTTCGGTGAGGAGCTCCTTACCCGTGTTTGCCTGACGACACGGCTCGGTGACTTGCTGGGGGAGCGCCCTCTGGTGGACCAGACACCAGTCTGTCCCGTCTTGTGGGACGACCGGTCCTTGAGACCCTAAGAAGCCATGACGCGATGAACCCGGAAGATGGCAACAGAATGATCATCCGCTTAGCGTTGATCAAACTTAGATAAGTCCATCAGAACGGTTTAGAGGTACTCAACAAGCTCTCCATCGTGTCATGAAGAGCTTGTTGAGCATTGATGGGGGTTGGCAAGCATAAGGGTGCCGTTGCACGACCTGGCGGAATAGGGCCAAAAACGCGGGCTCTAGGTTCTTCGGGGCGGGAGGCCAGGTTATTCCCAGTCAGAAGTTGTGGTGAATGGGTGCGGGGGGGCGGTTTCAGGGGACATGTCCGGATCTGGCGCAAACGGAAACGTGGGGCGACGCGACCAGCCACCAACTTGGCCATGCTCTACTTGGCGGGCATCCGGATTTTCATGAAGCATCGTTCCCTTTAGGGGGCTATCGCCGAGAAGACGCAAATTCGGATTGTGTGAGGGATCGCACCCGTCATCGCATCAGCCGAATTGGATTAGCATGATGGGTCGTTAAGCCTATTGGCCACTTGCGAACGGGCCGGTTCGCATCGTTATGCATTGATGGTCGAGCTGTCAGATTAAGCGTGGAACCCCCGTCGTCTACCAGAGCATGAGCACCGTCGGACGGTCTAACAAGCGTGTGGTCGCAGCGCGAGCGCCGAAGCCGGTGGCGTCGACGTCCGGCCACGCGACTTTCATCAATTAATTCGCATCACCGACGCTGGGCGCACTACGCATCAATCTGTACGACCGGCACTACGGCAATCAATGATTCCAACCCACTCAAATCATCCGGGTCCGCAGTAAAGAGCGGGAGGTTCTCAGCGAGAGCGGCCGCGGCAATGAGCAAATCGATCGCGCGGTGGCCTCAAGGCTTGCGTCCTGCCGCAGCGACTGCGGCATAGACTCTCCCGTAGGCGCGGGCCACATTGGCGTCCACGGGAATCGCCTCGAATATGGACTCCGCCCTCTGCAAACGATCCTGACATCCCGCCCTTTCGTCCAAGTCGGTGGTGGCAAAGGGTTCCGCGGCGAGTTCAGCCATGGTGACCGCTGAAACCGCAAAGTCTCGCGGCGGGTTCCGTAGACCGTCTGGAGCGAGGCCGATGAGAATCGATGTATCGACGAGCCCTTGCTCGCAGCGTTGGTCACTCATGGGGATCTGAACTCTGATCCGCGAGCGCGTCAATATCACGCTGGAACCGGGCAAAGTCGATGGACGGCCCGTTCTCGAAAACCGTTAACGCATGATAGGTCCGGTTATCCAGTTCCCGAAGATTGCCGTCGATCAGCAAAAGACGGTCAGGCCGGGTTGTGTCTTAAAACCTGCTTGAATCCTCACAAAATCCGCTTATCCGACTTGGAAAGTGCTGGTCAACTTCGAAGCCAGAATGCACTCTCAGCCATGGGGCTTAAAGATCGGGAGGACAGACTGCTATAAATTTGGTGATCGATGGTGATCACCAAACTCTTCCTGCCCCGAAGCCGAGAGCAAGCTCTCGGGTGTCGCTTCGTGTCTGACAGGCGTAACTTTCCCGCCGATGTCGGGTTGTCCCGACCCCGGCGCGGTCCTTACGGGCCGCGTCGCCACAGGTAGGGCCGTGGGGGTTGCCAGCCCTTGAAGAGTGATCGCGGCGTTGACATCCCGCTCGGGTGTGACACCACACCCCGGGCATGGCCACGTGCGATCTTTTAAGGTGAGGTCTGTCTTGAGATAGCCACAACCGGGCGTTGAGCAGAGTTTACTGCTGGGAAACCAGCGGTCGGCTTCAATCAATTGCGTCCCATACCGATGGGCTTGGTATTGCAACAGAGCAAAGAACTGGCCAAACCCCTGGTCTGCGATGCTCCGCGCCAACCGATGAGTCGCCATCATCCCTTTGACCGATAGCGTCTCGATCCCCGCCGCTTGGTTTTCGCGACAGAGCCGGGTGGACGTTTTGGGCAAGAAGTCTTGGCGAAGCTGGGTCCGGGCCACATGGTTTGGGGCCTTATCCCCATTCCGGCGGCGCGGCAGCCGCGTTCCTTGAGGGAGCGGATCCTGCGGAGCCAATCCGATTGGGGTTTTTGCGGCTTGCCTCTTGCGAGGGATGGCCCGCTGCCGTATTTTCCAGCGGCGCACAGCCCGCCGATGCGCTTTAGGTCCGGTAATCTGCTCTCTCGTGGACAGGGTGGCAACCGTCTTGACACCGACATCCACCCCTTCAACCCCCGGATCGGTGCGGGTCCGGTAATAGACGGCATCGGGCCCGTTGACTTGCACCGCTAGCGGTACTTTCAGAGTTAGGAGTAGTACCTGATAACCCTGAGGGGATCGTTCAGAATAGGGACGCGATAAATCGCATCCCTATTAGGTTTCCGGGCCACACACCCCCGGGGGCCTGGCAGATTATGGGACAGATAGCGTAGTCCCTGATCATAATTATCGTACCATGCAGGAATTATGGGCCGTCATGGCGAATATATCCTCCGATGTAGTACCTGATCCCGGGAGGTGCGCGCCGATGGCCATCCGCTTGGTGCAAAAGACCGTCCGCCATCACCAATACTGGTATCTGGTCGAATCCCGGCGGGTCAACGGTCAGCCCCGGGTCGTCTGGCAGCGCTATCTCGGGAAAGCCGAAGACCTGGCCGCCCGCTTGAGTGCCGTGCGGGAAACCGAGGTCTACGAATTTGGCGCGGTTGCGGCGGTCTTGGCCGTGGCTACCCGGCTCGACCTCGAAGGGATCGTCAACCGCCATGCCAAAAAACGCCAACCAGGACTCCCCGTCGGGCGCGCCATTCTGCTGGCCGCCATCAATCGCGTCGTGGCACCCAAAAGCAAAGCCCAAATCGGGACGTGGTATGACAAGACGGTGCTCCGGCATCTCTGGGGCACTCCGCAGACCGCCTTCACCAGTCAAGCCTTTTGGGCGGCGATGGACCATCTCGATGCGACCGCCTTGGCGACCATCGAGGAAGATTTGGCCCGGGCCGCGCTGGCGCACTTCGGGGTCCGGGTCACCGCCCTCGCCTATGATGGCACGAATTTCGCAACCGACCTGGATACCGACACCCCGTCGGAGTTGGCGCAGCGAGGCCATAATAAGCAAAAACGCCACGATCTCCGTCAGGTGAGTCTGGCGCTGCTCACCACTGCGGACGGACACGTCCCGCTGTTGCACGACACCTATGCGGGCAATGTCCCCGATCCCACCGAATTCGGGCACGTGCTGGGGCGGCTCCAAGCGCGCTTGCAGAGTCTGGCGGCGGATCCCCGCATCACGGTCGTGTTCGATAAGGGGAATCCGAGCGCGGCCAACTTCGCCCAACTCGTCGCGCCGCCCCAGGGATTTTCCTTCGTCAGTGCGCTCTCTTGGCATCGGCATCCGGATCTCGCCGCCGTCGATTTGGCCCAGTTTTATGCCGTGGACCCGGGCCGGTGGCCCGGGCTGCTGGCCTATCGCACGGAGAAGGTGGTCGATGGGGTCCGCCGCCGGGTCGTGGTTACGTATAATCCCCAGCTCGCGGCCGGGCAGTTGCGCGGCATCCGCCGCCAACAAGCCAAAATTGACCACGGTCTGCAGGAACTCACGACCCGGTTGGCGGAGGAAGCCGCGGGCACCCGCAAACGCCGGACGACCCGCATGGCGGCGGAACGGTATGTGCAGCGCCTGATCGCCCATCGGGAGGCGGGGCGTCTCTTAGCGTGGCAAGTCCAGCAAGCCGACGGGGAGCCGGTCCGGGTGACGGCCCACTGGGATGCCGAGAAGTTGGCGGATCGGGAGGCCCATCATCTGGGGCGGACGGTGCTATTCACGGATCAGGGGGACTGGGACGATGCGGCGATTATCGCCGCGTACCGGAGTCAGGGAACCCTGGAGAATGCGTTTCGCCAGATGCAGGATCCCCGGTTTGTCACGGTCCAGCCCCTCTTTCACTGGACGGATCCCAAAATCCGGGTGCACATCGCCATCTGCGTCATGGCGTTGATGTTGGCTTCCTTACTCTATCGGGAGGCCCGCCAGGCGGGGTTTCCCCACGGGTTCGACGCCCTGATGGAGACCCTCCAACAGATGCGGGCGGTGGTGGATCTCCCGCGGGCGGGTTCACGGGAACGTCTGCAGATCCGCGTGACCCGCCGGACGGCCGACCAGGAGGCGTTATATCAGCGACTGGGGCTGGCGCCGTTCGATCCGACAACCGCCCATTAGCGGTTAGGTACTACGCTGACACGGACCGCTAAACCGTGCCATTATGCCATTTTTCCGCCGTTACCGGCGATAACTACGAAAGTACCGCTAGAACCCAGTGGTCGGCTTCCCCGATTACCCGGGCCCCCAAGATTGTGCCGGGGAAGCGGAGCTTCCCGCAAGC
>JAJZZA010000132.1 GCA_021797825.1 Bacillota bacterium
GTGGTGGTGATCGGACCCGGATCCCCGTATCGCCAGGCGAAATGGCATCCGGTCGCCGAGCGGTTGTCGGCCTTGCGGCAGGCCCGCCCGGATGTGATCTCGGTGTGTGTGCTGCATGCGGATCCGGGCGCGGCAGAGACGGTCCAGGTTCTCCGCGAGACGATGCAGACGGCATCCGACCCACCCACGGGCGTCTTTCTCGAAACCCCCGACGTGTGGCCGGATCTCTTAGCGCCGGTGCTGCCCTGGCCGAGTGTCCGTTTACCGCATCGGCGAGGGTGGCTGGCAAAACTTCCGGGGATCCGGCGATGGCCGGCCGTCATCCGTCCCTCGGCCACGTCTCCCCTGCCGCCGATACCGCTGACCCGACCCCGTCGGCCGCAGCCCGCCATATCGGGGCGACCTCGGTGGGCGACCTGGGCAATCCGCCTGGGGGAGGGGGGGGCTGAGTGTCAGCTTGGTGATCGGCGGGCTGTGGCTCGCCCAACACGTCTTCGGGGTTATTCCGCTGGTGCACCCCATGCTGCGGGAAGCGCAGCAGTGGATCCAACGGGCGGGGCCGAAGTGGTAAGCCAACGAGATCGGAACCCACACAGCGAAAGGAGGGAGAACCATGGGCAAAGCGTGGGAGAAAGCGTGGGAGACCGTCCAAACCACTAATTGGTATCTGTGGGCGGCGGGCCTGGGATTCGGGGGGTTTCTGGACGCCGTGACTCCGGGATCGGCGGCCAATCATCTCATTGGCTGGGGCATTGTGTTTACCGCCGTCTACATCTGGATTGTGCAGTAATGGGTCGGCATCGCACAGGAGGGATCACCCGCGGCCTTCGGTGAAACGGCCTCAGAAGGGCCGGAGAATTTCCCAAACCTGGAAATATCAAGCAATCAAGCAAGGTGTGTGAAATACAGGAAGGAGCATCGTCATCATGACCAAAACGTCAATCTGGATGGCCCTGGGGGTCGGCCTTGTCACCCTCGGAGCCGGGGTGGTGGGGTGGAGCGTGACCCATCAACCGCCTCAGGCGGAACAAATAGTACACGGCGTCACGCTGCCGGCCCCGTCTTATGATCAGCCGACGCAAACGCCTAGCAGTCAGACTCCGGTAACAAAGACTCCGGTAACAAAGACTCCGGTAACAAAGACTCCGGTAACAAAGACTCCGGTAACAAAGACTCCGGTAACAAAGACTCCGGTAACAAAGACTCCGGTAACAAAGACTTCCGGGACGAAGACTTCGGGGACACAAACGCCCACACAGGCCCCCGCGCAAAAGTATCCGAGTCTGGCGGCGCAGACGGCGCAGGAGCCCATCGCCTCCCTGTCGGCCATTCAGGCGGCTTTACAAGCCGGCAATGCGCAACGCTTGGGAGAATTGCGCTGGAACAGCACCGATGCCCAAACGGTCATTCAAACTTGGGGGCGCAAAAACGCGTCGGCGGCCACCACCGTCTTGTATGCCCAAACGTTTGTCTATGCGCTGTTGAGCGATAATGCCTCCGTCATCAACAATGCCGTGGCGGATCCGAACAGTCAAGGACCGGGTTTTGTCAGTCCGCTGCAATTTCAGGGATCGCCCACGAATGTGTCGCAAATTGACACTCTGCAGATGGGAAGCGTAACCCAACAGGTTCCCTGGGCGCGGGAGGTGCCGTATACGGTCACCTACACCACCACCGGCGGGCAGCTGGCCGCCGGGCATGGCTATGTGGACATCACCCTCAATCCGCACAATACGTCCCAGTGGGTTCTCGGCACCACCGGCATGCTGCCGGGACAATAACACCCTGTCAACGGAGAAAGGAGGCGGATTTATGCGATTCAGAAACGTCATCGCCGGGGTCGGACTGGTTCTGGGCCTGCTGACGGGCGGGATGGGCTCGGTGCAGGCAGCGTCGGTTCCGAGGGTCTTAGCGGCCCCGGCTCCGGTGATCACGGCTTTTACCGTCAACCCCGCCACGTTTCAGATCACGATCACGGGCGCGGATTTGCCGCCGGCGGTGCAAGACAGCGCCGGCCAGGCGCAATCGCTGCCGTGGACCGGCAAAGGCCTGGAATGGGCGATCCGCAATCATTCGTCGTCGTTTTGGTCGGGCTATCACGGGGCTTTTCCCAACACCTATGCAGCGGAGTCGGCCACCCAGGCCCGTTTTGTGATCGGCGGGGGGGCATTGGGACCGGGACACTATATTTGGTTCCATCCCGGCGACACGGTGCATCTGGACTTATATCGCACGTGGGATGGGCACCGTTTTAAAATTGCGGATATTCCTTTTACCTGGCCGAAGACGACCACGACGTTCACCATGCCGGCGCAAGCCCCCCGGATTACCCAAGTGGCGGTCAATCCCCAAACCCGGCAGTTGACAGTGCAAGGCCAGCACTTGCCCCCGTCGCTGACGAGTGGAGAGTGGAGCACGCGGGGCCAATCCGTCACGCTGCCCTGGACCGGGGAAGACCAGCAGTGGGAGTTCTGGGACATCACTCAGACCCGCGGATCGGGGTATGCGTCAACCTGGCCGGTGGCGTCTGATTATACGGCGGAATCGTCGACCCAGGCCCAGATGCAGGTCGATACCCCCCAATCGTGGGCGGCACCGAAGCCGGGCGATTGGGTGCTGTTGCGGCTGCCGAATCAGTGGTCCCGGCCGTTTGTGTTCCGGTGGCCGACCACGCCCACCGTGTTCCGGCGACAGCGGGTGATTTGGGGGTTGGCCATGGACCAATCCTTTAATCCCAATGTCTATTTCCATGCCGGATGGCTGTCCGTGCCCAGCGAGTGGACGGGGTTGCCAGAAGCAACCCCGCCGGGATGGCCCATCGATCGCCCGACCCAAAACCTGTGGCAAGGCAAGCCGGCGCAATGGGATGGGATGGGTCACGCCGTGACGGTCCAATCCGGTCATACGTTTAGCCTGTCTCCACCGCATGCCTTGGAAGATTTGTGCCGGGCGTTTAATTACGGCACCTGGGGTTCCTGGCGGGGCATGCTGGTCGTGACCAATGCGGCGCAACAAGAAATGCCCGCCTGGCTGCCGTCCGGGCAAACGACCTGGCCCGCCTGGGGGAACGGATTGAATGGCGAGGCGGTGAGTTGTGCCCCGGGATCCAACTATGGCGAGACGCCACACATGACCCTGACGGCCCCGTCCGTGACCAAACAGACCACCTATTACGCCGAATTCTTTGCCGAAGAAGCGCAATATGTGTCTTCTATGCACCGGACCGCGGATGCGGATATCAGTGAAATGGCCGTGCCGATTGTCGTCAAGCCGAAGCCGACCAAACCGCCCACCATTAAATTGACAGCGAATCCGACGCGTTTGCCGGTGGGGCACAAAACCACGTTGACTGCGACGGCTTCCTCCGTGCCTCAAGGCGATCACCTGACGATTTGGCGGCCGACCACGCATACCGAAGTCGGCCTGGGAGCAGCCGGAACTAATCCGGTGACGGCCACGGTGACACAGCAGACCCCGCAGGTCAATACCTTCCGGGCCTATCTGAATGCCCCCAACGGTGCCACGGTGGCGACCTCGAATACGGTCCAGGTGACCTGGTATCAGCTGCCGCCCTCACCGAGTCCCAGTCCGTCGCCATCCCCGAGCCCTTCCCCTTCGCCGTCACCGTCGCCGAGTCCCTCTCCCAGTCCTTCACCCTCTCCGTCACCCCAACCGAAACCGCCGTTTGTGACCTTGATCGGGCATCCCACCCGGTTGACGGTGGGGCAAACGACAACGCTGACGGCCACGGCCTATCATAAACCGAGTGGGGATGTGGTGGAGATTGTGGGCACAGACGGGCTGAAGCAATCGGGGCCGTCTTCGCCGTTTAGTACCACCGATGTTCATTTGACTCCGCAGACGGTGCACTTTACAGCGTATATTCTGAGTCCGTCCGGCAAAAAAGTCGCGACGTCTAATACCGTCGCGGTCAAATGGATGGCTCCGCTGTCGGTAACCTTAACAGCGCACCCCACGGATTTGCCGATCGGCCAGGCCACCACCCTGACCGCGACGGCGAGTCAAAGCGTCTCCGGAACGGGTGAAGCCATCAATATTGTCGATCAGTCCAGTGGACTCGTAATCGCCAGTTGCCTGTCGGGCACGACCTGTGTGACCACGATGGCGGAGAGTGATCCGACCACGCAGACGTATCAAGCCGATATCGGCCCCTATCAAGCCACAACTTCGGCCGCCGGCGTGAAGGCGCTCTCCCATACTCAACACGTCACGTGGTATGGGCCCGTGGTGACGTTACAGGCCACGCCGAGGCAACTCTTGATCGGCAAAACGGCCACCGTGACGGCCCAAGCGCAACAGATGACCGCCACCGAAACGATTCATCTGGTCGGTACCGATGGGGTGTCGCAAACCGGATCGCCGGGGGATCCGACGCTGTCCGTCACGGATCTGCACCAAACGCCCCAGACGGTGACCTTTACGGCGACGGTGCTCAACAGCACGGGCCAAGTGGTGGCGAGCTCGAATGCGGCCCAGGTGACCTGGTACCGGATTTTTAAGGGTGCGAACCCGGTCACCAGTTGTGTCCCGTATAAACCGGGCTATGCGTATGTCAAAGGGGTGGTCACGTATGACCCCCGAGCCTGTCCGGTGCCGACTCCGGTAGATTTTTGAGCCTCAGCCTCAAAGGGAAAGACAGGAACCCGTACGCGGGCATCCCCGGTGCTGTCTTGGAGCAGGCCGGGGATGCCGGCGTCATGAAGTCGAGAAGGGAGGAAAGCGAGATGAGTCCGGAAGACAATCGCCGGTATCGGCTCGCCGCCGCGGACTATTTGCACCGGCCCGTGACGGATACGGAGGTGATTCACTGGGCCGCCAAAGCCCAGGCCGCGGCGGATCTCGCCGCCTACAGCGTGTTACGGGAAGCGGCGAAACGGGCGAGAATGGCCCAGGGAAGGGAGGGGACGGCATGATGATTGCCGGGAAAGCGTGGACACGCCGCCTCACGTGGACGATGTTCAGCCGGGCGGCTTGGGCGCGGCGCTGGCACGACACCCAGGGCTTAGGCGAAACCGTGGGAGCCATTGGCGGCCTGCTGATTCTGACCTTTGGCCTCACCGGGTCCCTCAGCGCCTTTCGCTTGTGGCAAACGCACCAAGCGTTGGAGCATGCCGCCAGCGTGGCCTTGCGCAGTGAAGAACAGCAAGGCTGCTGGACCGCCCAAACTTCGGCCACGGTAGCGCAGGCGGCCCAGGGCGCGGGATTGAATCCGCAGGGCGTCAAAGTATCTGCCTTTACCGCGCAAACCGCGGATTATGGCCAGCCCGTCAGCGTGACTGTCCAATATACTCTATCGACGGATTTTCTGTTCGGTGGCCTGGCGACTTGGACGGAACAGGCGACCGCGGCGGGTTCCAGCT
>JAJZZA010000133.1 GCA_021797825.1 Bacillota bacterium
GGTTTTCAGAAGACTTCGCCACGCGGTGGCCCCGATCCTGATACGACGCACTCATTTTTTTATCGGCGGCAGCGATGGTCCCTTAACCGAACACGCATGTCGGATTTCAGATATCGAGGAACGATGTCCCGGAGTTAGCCGGGCCACAATCACAAAAGCGTTGAATGGCTTTAGCAAAGAGGACATTATTGAATGCGTTGAAAAGGGACGAAACGCAAAATGGGTGAAAATCCCACCGAGGTAGTTATATAGCGAGTAACGGGGGGCGACTGCGAACGCTTCAACGCCAAGGCGTGCGGGGTGCGATGGACCTAGCTCACCGGACTGCCGACGTGCTCGGAGGTTAGCTGAAAGAAGTGTTTGGAGAGTTCGACTACCGCTATAGTTTGTTCCACTGATAATTTGCATATGGTTTGTTTTCTCAGGTTTGTGTCATCCGAGAATGGGAACAGATGGTTTGACTGGATAGGGAGTACTCAGCTTCGTACTTATGTTCCTTTGGGACCGACCGAGGAAGAAGTAAGCCTGCGCCATCAGTCACTTTGAAAGCCTCATGCGCTCCGATCCGGCAGGGCCCGGATAGGGTGTGGAAGACGTTGCCATTGCAAAGGACGAAAAATATTTCTGACGACGGGAGGAATTGAGGAAGGGACAGCGAACAGGTTAAGTGGGTGGAATCGATTCCAGAAAGGGGGCGAGACCGATCGCAACCATTTCAGACGTCGCCAAGCAGGCGGGGGTCTCCCGCACCACCGTGTCACGATACTTAAATGGCCATTTGGAGCAATCGTCGGATAACGCGCAAAAAGTGGCCCAGGCCATTTCGGCGCTGAAATACCGGCCTAACTTGTTGGCGCGTTCCCTGAGGTCGGCTACGACCCACAGTGTCGCCGTCATTGTGCCGGACTTGACCAATCCGTTTTATCCCGAACTGCTGTCGGCGGTGGAAACATGCCTGGCGCAACATGGCATCCAGGTCTTCGTGGGGCAATCACGCAACGACCCGCGACGCGAGCCTGACATGTTGCGGGATTACTTCAGCCGGCAAGTCGACGGCATTATCTATGTCGCCGCCAAATCCCAACCCGATCCGGTCTTGCGTCAAATTGCGGAATCGATTCCAGTGCTAATCCTGGACGAAGAAATTGTGGGGTTCGAACAGGAGACGATTCGGGTCGACCATGAACTGGGCCTGTATCAAGCGGCCAAGTATCTCTTGGATTTGGGTCATCGTCAGTTAATTTACCTGGCGGGTCCTTCCCATCTGGTCACCACGCAGCTTCGTATTCAAGGCCTGCAGACCGCTTTAAATGAACGCGGCGGGCAAGCCGCGGTGGAAATTGTGGCGGGCGGTTATAGCATGGACGCGGGTCGAATGTGGGCAGAGCAATTTGTCCTTCACCCCCATCACCCGACCGCGGTCCTGTGCGCTAATGACTTGGTTGCGCTGGGAGTGCACCGCGCATTCAGTAAACGCGGTATTGCGATTCCTAAAACAGTGAGTTTGTTGGGATTCGATGACATTTTCGTGTCCGCTATGGTATCCCCGACGCTGACGACGGTTCGTCAGCCTTTGCATCATATGGGACGGATGATCGCGGACCGTTTGCTGCAAGCGGGGCAGCGCCGGCATGTTCCGGCGTCGCGCATGGTGGTCCCGCCTGAGCTTATTGTGCGCGAGTCCACGGCACCCCCGCCTTGGTAGTGCCTGCCTTACGACGAAAGGAAGGAGATTCATGAAACGCACGAGAATGGTGGCTCTGCTGTCAAGTGGCGCGTTGTTGGTGGCGGGATGCGGGAGCAATGCCACAACCACCAGTGTCCCGACAGGGGGCACCGTGGTGGTCGCCGAAGCGCCGGAAAGTCCACCCAATTGGTTTCCGCCTATTCTCAGTTCGACAGCCTACACGGCGATCAACGAGCAAATTCAATTCCTGTTATACCGGCCGCTGATCTACTTAAATGCGCAAAACCAGGTGGACTATAGCCGTTCCCTGGTTAACCACATTGGCGTGACGCGCGATGGTACCACCTATACCCTGACTCTCAGCCACAAGTACAAGTGGTCGAACGGACGACCCATCACGGCTCAGGATGTGGTGTTCTTTTGGGATATCGTCAAGGAAGCCTCGACCCTGCCCAACGCGCCGTGGGGGTACGGGGCGGCGGGAAGCGGCGGTGTGCCGACCGATTGGCAGAGTGTCACCGCGAAGAACCCCGACACGGTGGTCGTTGTGTTAAAAAACCCCGCTAATCCCCAATGGTTTATTCGAAACGGGCTGAGTCAAATTTCCCCGATTCCAGAGTCCATTTGGAACAGGTATCCGAACAATCCCATTAACGAGTTGAAGTTTATCCAATCGGTAGCTAACTCGCCGGACAATCCTGTCTATCGCGTGGTGGACGGTCCGTTCAAGTTTTCCGGGTGGCAGCCCAACAACTATTGGGCCTTGGTGCCCAATCCAGCCTTCGGTGGGCACAAAGCCTCGATCAGCAAACTGGTGTTTCAATATGAAACGTCCTCGGCCAATGAATTTACCGGATTGCGGACCGGGGCGGTCAATGTCGGCTATATCTCACCGTCCCTTTGGAACGCCCGCCACCAGTTAACCAACGATGTGCGGACAGCGAGTTATCTGTTCGGGATGAATTTCATGATTCCCAACCTTAATCCGCACGCGCCGGGGGGGATCGGCCCGGTTTTTTCTCAGCTCTATGTGCGACAGGCCTTGGAAATGGGGATTGATCAACCGGGGATCATTCGCGCTTTGTATCACGGGGCGGGGGTCCCCAGTGATGGACCCATCCCAGCCAAACCGTCCACGCCGTTTTATGATCCAGCCCTAAGTCACGTGCCTTACGCCTTCAATCCCGCCAAAGGCAAAGCCTTGCTGACTTCGCACGGATGGCATGAGGTCAACGGGGTGATGATGAAAAATGGCCAGAAACTGGCCTTTACGGTGCTCTACATGGCCGGAAGCACCACCGCGACGCACATGATGGAACTGATCAAGGCGGATTGGGCCCTAGAAGGTATTGACGCCACCTTGCAGGCCATGCCCATGAACCAGCTGCTGTCCACGGATGTGCAGTCGGAACCCACAAAATGGCAAATGGCCTACTGGGGCGGGGCTGGCTGGACCTACCAGGTTGATTACTATCCGACCGGCGGTGGGCTTTTTGCCAGCACCGGAGCGGAAAACGACAGCGGTTACAGCAATGCCACCTTGGATCACTTGATTGCGGCCACCTATGCTCCCGGAACACCCAGCCAAATAAAGGCGCGGATGGATGCCTACCAACTTTTCATGGCGCAGCACCTTCCCGTGCTGTGGATGCCCTGGCTTCCTCAAGGCTATGCCCGTCAGATTGGGTTTAACGAGCACAGCCGGAACGTGCATGGCACGGTGTCCACATTTAACCCGGTGACCAATTTTCCGTATGCCAATTACTGGACAGTCAGCCGCTAACCACACCGATTATCTCGGCGGCATTACCGAATTGCAGGATGTCGGTGCGCTATTTCTAGCCACATTGGCGGGGATGTAAGTCAACCGGACTTGCGAAAAGGTGTGTAACGGCCGCGGGTTGCAACCAAGCCTTGGGGGAGGGGTTGGCATGAAGATTTTGCTGGCCGGAGAATCGTGGATTTCGTCGTCGACTCATATTAAAGGATTTGACGGGTTTGGTACGGCGGTGTATCAGTCAGGCGCGGAACCCTTAATCCGCGCCTTAGAACCTGTTGCCGAAGTGGTCTATCTGCCCAATCATCTTGCCGCGCGGGAATTTCCTTTGAGTCTGGAGGCGCTCCGTGTGTATTCCGTGGTCATCTTGTCGGACATTGGGGCGAACACCCTGTTGTTGCATCCCGACACCTGGGAGCGGGGAGAGCGGCGTCCCAACCGCCTGCGTTTGCTCCAAGAGTACGTGGCAGCCGGCGGCGGACTGGTGATGGTCGGGGGTTATTTGAGTTTTCAGGGATTCGAGGGCAAGGCGGGTTATTGCGGTACCCCGGTTGAGGCGGTGCTGCCGGTATCGCTGCAACCCTACGACGACCGGTGGGAAGCGCCCGAGGGTCTGACCGTGACCATTCATGAACCGACCCACCCGATCGTGGCCGGTCTGCCTGCCGAGTGGCCCTATTTGTTAGGTGTTAACCGGGTCCAAGCCAAACCCGGGGCCAAAGTGTTGGCCAGCGTGGAAGTCGGTCCGCTCTTGGTGGTGGGTGCTTATGGATCCGGGCGGAGCGTCGCCTGGATGTCCGACATTGGTCCCCATTGGAGTCCCCCGGTGTTTTGCAATTGGTCCGCATACACCACATTATGGCAACGCATTTGCCGCTGGGCCGAAGGGCGGGATGCTTAAAGATGGCCGGCAGCTCCGATGCAGGCTCGCATCTTCCGGGGGCGACCTTGCCCGTAAAGTGCTTGGCCGATAATATGGGTTTCCCCAAGAACTAGGCACGTGCCAACCGTTGGCAGAACGTTGACAATCGTGCAATCGAGCGTGGTGAACACCCTTCTGACACGGTTGCCTCGAGAACTCCCTCGGGAGACCGCGCCTAGCAGAGGACGTTGGAATGGGCCTTGCCCGCTGCGCCGCGGCGGTGTCGGGATCAAGCCAACTTACGGATCCTCCGGCGGGGCGCAAACCGGTTGCTCCCGTACCACCGCCCCGGAATCCTATGGGTCCGGAGTGGGAAGGGAGGGGCGTCGCGGCAACCGGACAAGAGGCGAGGGGCGGGACGCCCCGGAACTTGGAAACAGCGCTGCTCCGCGGGTTCGTAAAGATTGGTGGCAAGCCTACGAGAGAAGCTTTACCGGGGCATTTTCTCCAAACAATATCCCCCGTCTCTAACCGGCGGGGGATGTTAAATCGCAGTATACCTCATTTCCGTGATCGGTCGCAAGAGGATTTCACAAAGAGCTTTTTTCGTTGTGCGGGTAATTGGGCCTGTGGATAACTTCCTGGCAGCTCGAGCCCTCCGCCTGGGAGCTCGGAAATCGGCGGCAATCGTCCGTTCCCGGCCGTCTTTCCCGTGAGAGCCGCCCCTCACGGCACGCTAACGCACCGGGGCGCGTGCGCTCCGGTGGGCGGGTTCCTCAGGATGTGGTTCGTGTCGGCGGAGCCTCGGCTAGGCGCTGCGGACGAGGCTTCGCGTCAACTCCGGGCGTTGCTGGCGAATGCGTCCCAAGGCCATCGCCAACATCACGACCAAAGCCAACCCGCTTCGCAGGCGCATCTTCTTGAGTCCGCGGATCGTGTGCAGTTCGAAGCCAAACGAGACGTCCAAGCGGCTATTGACCCGTTCGACCGCCGTGCGGCGGTCGTATTCCCGCTCC
>JAJZZA010000134.1 GCA_021797825.1 Bacillota bacterium
AAGCATGGCCACGGTCACCCGCACCGCGCCTTCGGCCGTCAAAGGCCAAGTGGTGTCGAGCTTCTATGTCGTCATCCACTGCGGTGTCGGAGCTCCGGTGCTCGGCATCGGGCTGGCGGCCCAGCAGGTGGGGTTATATGGCGCGATGTTGTATTATGCGGTCTTCATCGCTATTGTCGCCTTAGCAGTGCTGGGCGGTCTCTCGGCCCGCCGTTCGGTGGCGACGCCGGGTGCACCCTGAGGAGGGCATGATCCATGAGCGATCCGGAATTGCATACGGTGGCAGCTCTCATGGGTGACGCATCGCGGGCCACCATGTTGGTCCACCTGATGAGCGGTCGCCAACTTCCCGCTTCGGAGTTGGTCCGGGCGGCCCGGGTCAGCCCGGCCACAGCAGGCGAGCATCTGGCGAAACTGGTGGCCGGGGGACTCGTGCAAGTACGGCGCCACGGACGGCACCGCTATTACACGCTGGCCAGTCCCGAGGTAGCGCACGTGGTGGAAGGGTTGAAGAGTTTGGCCCCGCCGGAACCCGGCGTTCGCCCAGGACATCAACGCACCAAGCCCAAAGGCGGGCGGCGCGGACATGCTACACAACCACCTGGCGGGGCACTCGGCACGAGTCTGACCGAGGCCATGGTGGCTCCGGGGTGGCTCACTTTTGATCCCGTCTATAACGTGTTGGCCCTCACGTCGCGCGGCGAGCAGCAGGCGGCGCAGTGGAGGTGGGCGCTGGACTCGCACCAGCGCACCCCGCTAGTGCGCCCGTGCCTGGATTGGAGTGAGCGCCGGTATCACGCGGCCGGCCAAGTTGGGCGAGAACTGGCCACGTGGCTGTTCGCTCAGGGCAGGGTGAGGCACACGACGGCGGACCGCATCGTGTGGGTCACGGATGACGGGCATCGTGCCCTGAAAGAGTGGTTTGGATTGTCCTGACCCCCCTTCGCCAACCAGGGCGGTCAGCTGCCGGTCGAGGAAGGAGGAGGGCTAACCCGGACGAACGTCTGGCCACATTTGGTGCGTTGCCTGGCCGTAGTGAACCATTGGTTCTTCCGAATGCATGGGACGTCGTGAGCGCCAAGATTTTTGAGAAGGTAGCGGAAGTTTCCTCAAAAACCCCAGTCTCCGCGATATATGGTTCCGGGTCGGGTTCTCGGTCGGGCGGGAGAGGTTACAGACGGCGCCGCCCGTTTTGCGAGTACTTGTTGATGGGGGCAGACGGGTCTCGCTGGGCTGTACGGCCCCGTAGCACCGGGAGTAAATGGCGGACCACTTCGCCGCGCAAGCGTTTCCACGCCGCCTCGCGTTTGCGGCCATTCGGTTCCCAGGCGATGACAATCAGCCGGTCTTTCATTTTGCCGACGAGGATGTGGCGATTGATGCGATATTCCTCGTATTTGTAGTCGCCGGCTTGGAGGTGAGCCTGAATTACGGCTTGTGCCTCCTGACTGCCACGAGATTGCCCACCAGGATGGATGAAAATCCTGCTGAATCGCGAGGGGAGTCTGACCCGTAAAGTTCTCGACTTCAAATTTATACTTCCCGCCATCATAGTGCGTTGCGACGCCCCATCGGCGGGAAAAGAACGGCAGCCCCTCTGCCCGTGGAAGCTCGCGGGGCGTTAAGTCCGTAATCAAGATTTCTCCCTCCCCGGTGGGTAACGGCCGCCTGATGACCCGCACCGTGAAGACCGTGCCGATCGGCACGAGAGTGGCATGGCGGTGCAAGTGGCGTGCCTGTCGGGCGTGATGCGAATGGTGACCAGGTCATCGCGCGCGGGGGCCTCCGCGATTTCGCGATAAAACCTCGTGGGGACCCGCATCACGAAACGTATGCGCTGGGCCTGCAGCCGCAAGATCAAGTCCACCGCGGTGAGCACATCATAAGAAATGAGCAACTTCAGCCCCGCACGTCCATCCCCCCGCCGAGGTTTCATTCATGCATCCCGCATCGGCCACAAATCGGCCAAACTTTGTCCAGCAGACCGTTTCCACCGGAAACTCTGCCTGTAAATCCTTAACCCGACAGCAGTGGGGTTTCGGTGGGGGCCGGGCCCCCACCGGACGCATGATGGATCGGCCGGTTATTACGCTATTCGCCATTCCGATACCCCTGCGGATTTTGCGCTGGATCAACGCTTATCGTCATGCGAAGGTAAAATTCATGCGATGGCTCGGAACGTCGACAAGAGGATTTTCCTGGTCCTGCCACAATAACGCGTATGGTGCATTCTTGATTCGAAACGCTTATTGCCGCACATCGGGATATTCATGGGTTTGTCCCCCGGCCGGAGCCGGACCCGGGTGAGGAGCAGGTGACGCCGGTGCCCGGCCCGGGACTGGGGAGCGGCGACCTTTCCGCGTGGGCTGAGCCACCCGGCGACGGGTTAGTCGCCGCCCACTTCCGGAGGCAAGACTTCCCCCAGCCGGGACCATTCCGCCAACAATTCCTCCCGGGTCGGGCCAGACGACGATCCCCACCGTTCAACCGCCATAGACGCGGCGATATTGGCTCCCCGCACCGCGCGCTCAAGGCCCACCGTGCGGCTCAGCAACGCGAGCAAGGTCGCCGTATGGATGTCTCCGGCACCGGTGGCATCCACCACCCGGGCCGGACGCGGGGCAATCGGCCTTGGTATCTGGGATGCTCGCGCGCACCAGGCTCCGGATGCCCCATCGCGGACCACGACCGTCTCAAACTCGCCCGCCAATTGCCGAACCCCGTCTTGAACGCTGGCCCGCGCTGTCATCTGACGCATCTCAGCCGCGTTTAAGGTCAAAAGACAGGGGTGGCGCGACACCGCGTCCCAACGGTCGCGAGGTATATCACGCACCAATGGCCCCGGGTCGCACACGACGATCACGCCCGCCGGCGGTGAGATCTCCCCCAGCCAGGCGGCAATATCCGCGCCCATTTCCGGGTGCAGCAAATCGTAGCCGGAGACATAAACCATATCGCCGGGCAACACGGCAATCCGTCGGAGGTCCAGGAGGCAAAGACCGGATTCCGCACCGGGCGCCGTCACATAGGTCGGCTGTCCCTCCTCGTCGACCATCGCCACGACAAACCCGGTGTCTCGGTCCGTAGCCACGGGCAGCAATCGGGGAATATCTACGTCCTTTAAGGCCGCGGCCACCAAAGTGGCCAGGGGCCCCGTCCCCACCCGGCCGGCGTAAGCCGCGGACAACGCCATCCGGCGCGCTTGCGCGAGCACGTTGAACCCGCCCCCGGGCGCGATTCGGTGATCCTGCGCCACCACGTCTTCCGAAGTACGGGGCAAACGGGACACCCTCACCGTGACATCGACCAACACACTGCCGACCAAGACCAACCGGTTCATACCGGTCTCTTCTCGGCCGCGCTTGGCTGGGCGCTCCAAAATGCCAGACCCAGGCTCTCCAAGAGGGCCGCCAGCAAAAACGCCCCCACCAGTCCGAGACTCGACCCGGAAAAAACCCCTTTCGCCCACGGCCCGCTAAACCACGGGGTGCTGCTCGACAGCATACCCAAACTGGTACCCATTCCCCAAGCCAATACGGCTTCCCAACGCCAAGCCGGTGCCCCCTCCCCGCGATAAAGGGCGCTCGGCGAAAAACCCCGCACTTGGCGCATCGCGGCGTAAGCCAGAAACACGCCGCACCAAGCGGCCAGCGCGATCCCCAGCACGAGGATAAAGGACTCGAATGGCCCCAAGAAATTTTGAGAGAAAAACACCACGTAAACCGTCCCCGAAACCATCAGCAACGCGTCAATCAGCACCGTCTGATAGCGGGGATACGGCACAAACATGGCTTGCAGATTCAAGCCGGAGGAATAAAGGCTGAGGTTCGCCTCGACGACCAACCCGCCACCCGCCGTCAACAGATAAATCGCGCGCATCCACGACGGCACAATGTGACCGATGGCCGCAATCGGGTTGGCCGCCGCGGCCAGCCCGGGATCCTGCAAAGCCACCAGGAAACCGGTCGCCATGAGTCCCAGCAGCGGGAGCCCCGCTCCGCATGTGGTGGCCAGGATAATTGACCGTTTGGGGGTGGCCGATGGCAGGTAACGGCTATAGTCGGCGGCGGCATTGGCCCAACTCAATCCGGTGCCGGTAAACACCAGGGCCCAGGCCGGCAGCACCGCGCTGGTCCAGGGAGCGGCCGGCGCGCGCCACAACTCCGTCCAGTCCACATGGGGCACCATCACCGCGACCACGACCGCCGACAACAGGCCGAAGAGGTAGCTCGCGCCTTTTTGCACGACGACCAAAGTGGCTTGACCCAGCAGACTGCTGGCTGCCGTCGCCGCCACCATGAGAACCAAAGCGGATCCCAACCGCAACGCACCGTCGGCGGGAATGACGAGACCCAAGAGGGCGGACAAGGCCCAGGTTCCGGTAATGACGCTCACAATCTCCCATCCCACCAACGAAATCCAACTAACCACATTCGGCAACACGTTTCCGTATACCCCGAACGCGGCCCGCGACAGCGTCATCATGGGCGCCCGGCCATCGCGGCCCACCACGCTCAGCACCCCGACCAGCAGAAATGAGGCCGTGCCGGTCCCCATGACCAACAGTCCTTGCCATGCATTTAGCCGGAAACTTACCAAAATGGCTCCGTAGATGATCGCCAAAATGCCGAGATTCGCTGCGAACCATATCCAAAACAGATCCCGGGGCCGACCCGTCCGTTCGTACTCCGGCACCACTTCAATCCCATAGCGCTCTACATGCCAAGGACGGTTCCCGCGCCTCCGCGCCTCTTCCATGTTCCAACTCCTCCTCCAGTGTGTCGTCCCAACCGAATCCATCTTGTGCCATCACAAACAAAGCGCCCCACCCCATGGCGGGGCCGGGCACTTTGCCATCGTGCGGCGTCAATTGTTTCATTGGCAGGTCTCCTGGCTCCCGGTCATCATCCGTTCCAGCCTTCCCGCCGTTCGGCAGTGGCTAAACCTGGAAAAGACTCTCGGGTTACAGTGGCGGGTCCGCTCCGGACTTGCACCGGATTCCCTATTGTCCCCAATGGGCACCAATGAACGCAAAACGGTTGTCGGGTTACTATTCCACACCATCCCCAAAAATCCTGCAGCTTCCCGCTCCTCGCCACGCCAGCGGTTCACCCCGATGAGCGAAACAGGCTGGGCGCATCCTGGGTCTTTTCGGCCTAGGCTACTCTTCCAACAGGATATTGCTTTGCACAACCGGCCGGGTCATCAGCTTGACATTCTCCCCACGGATAAATCCGGGGGATTCCTGCTCTCACGAGCAGGGCTTCCTGGCTCATCGCGCCACGGCTTCTTAGGGCTTTCGCTGGTCGTCCACCGGAGGACGCTCTACAGGCTC
>JAJZZA010000043.1 GCA_021797825.1 Bacillota bacterium
GCGGTCGGTTTCCTGCGGCGTCAACAATGCGGTCGGTTCGTCCAAAATCAGGATTTTGGCCCCGCGATAAAATGCCTTGATAATTTCAATGCGCTGCTGCTCCCCCACTGTCAAACTTTCCACGGTCCGGCGGGGATCAATCTCCATTCCGAAGCGGTCGGCCAGTTCCCGCACCAGCTGTTCGCCGCGACGCCGGTCGATGCCACCGAAGCGGGTGCGGGGCTCTTGGCCCAGAATCAGGTTTTCCAGCACCGTCATGCGCGGAATCAGCATAAAGTGTTGGTGAATCATGCCGATTCCCGCCCGGATGGCCGCTTCCGGGTCGCCCGCCGGCAAGGGGTGGCCGTCCACCAGCACGCGGCCCGCGTCCGGGCGCAGAAACCCCGAAACCACCTTCATCAGCGTCGATTTGCCCGCCCCGTTCTCGCCCAGGATGGCCAGTACCTGGCCAGCGCGGACGGCAAACGAGATGTTGTCGTTCGCCGTCAAATCGCCGAACCGTTTGGTAATTCCGCTGACTTCCAACTCGGCCATGCCACACCTCTGTCTAGTAAATCCGGAAAAAGCGCAAGCCCGCGCCGGAAATCCGGCGCGAGCCCGCGTCCGGTCAGATTACGGAATCGTGGTCGGCGGCACAATCTTGCCCGCGATGATTTGCTGCTCGGACGCCGCCACCTGCCGCGCAATGCTTTGGGGAATGGCGCTGATCGGGGGCGCCATGCCGACGCCGTTGTTGGATAGGCTAAAGGTCTGCGTACCCGCCTTCAATGTTCCCTTGTACCCGGCTTGGATGGTGTCGAAGGTCGCCACCTGGATGCCTTTTTCCGCGCTGGTAATCACGGTGTTGGGGGCCAGGTAATTTTGGTTGGCATCCACCCCAATCGCATAGAGGTGCGCTTGCTGCGCGGCAGTAATAACCCCCAATCCCGAACCGCCTGCCACTTGGAAGATAATATCGGCGTGCTGCGCGATTTCGGATTGCGCGAAGGTCTGCCCGTTATTGGGGTTGTTGAAGTCATTGGTGTACTTCAAGATAATCTTGGCGCTGGGATCGACCGCGTGCACCCCCGCATAGAATCCGGCGATATAGGTGTTGACCGGCGGAATCGCCATGCCTCCCACCACACCCAAGGTGTTGTACTGGTTGATGTTGGGCAGCGCATGCTGTTTTTGCACCAGCCCCGCCAGCTCTCCCACCAAGTATCCGCATTGTTGGGTGTCGAACAGCGACGACGTCACATTGGGAGCGGTCACCTGGTCGTCGATAATCATGAATTTGGTGTGCGGAAATTCTTTTGACACCTGTTGCACGGCCTGCTGCATGAGAAATCCGACCGCGATAACCAGGTTATACCCTTGGCGGGCATAATTGGTAAGATACGGCACATAGTCCGACGCCGTTTGCGACTGCACCACCGATACCGACACTCCAAGCTGGTGCTTGGCCTGCAGCAGACCCATGTAGGCCAAGTGGTTGAATCCATGATCATTTAAGCCGCCGGTGTCGGTCACTAGTCCGACTTTGTACGCGGCGGCCTTGCTCGAAGTTGAGGTTGAGGATGGTGTGCCCGTCGCCGACGGCGAGGTTCCGCATCCGGCCAAGATGCCGCTGCTCAGCGCGGCCACCATGGCAAACGCCCCGATACTGCTTTTCATCGATAATCCCTCCTGGTTATCGTCAAACCACGTGGAATATTCGCCAAGAATCGCCCGGATCCTTCGTACCGGGATCCCCGATCCTTTGAAAATCGCACAAAATATTTTTTGGGTCGTTTGGAAATCCTTCGCTGAGGCTGCCCATTCGCTGCCGCACTGCGCGTTGCGGGAAGGTTTTCAGGCAAATATGACCGAATAGGGCCTACCCAGCACTCCCATCCGTCAGTTCGCCCTTGACCGGTTGGGGCCGACCGCATTGCCCCGAGCCCTCTGGAGCTTTCGGCCCGGCGGCTGGCGGGCCAGCCCGATGCCGAAATCCTTGCGCCTGTGCTACAGTACATAAGAAGGATGGTCATGGGGGAGTGTGATGCGGTTGGGAAAGGGCAGAGAGGTTGCCGGACGGTCAACCGTGCCGCTGGTGAGAAATGTGCCCCGGCTGTTGATGCTGATGCGGACCAGCTTTCTGTTCGCACTGGTGTTAGGCCTGGGAGACATGTTCGGGTGGTTCCCCATGACCAAGCTTTTGCTGGTGGTCCACATCGTATTTGGACTGGAAGTGTTGGTCGCGGCCGCTCTCATAGCCGCTGTCTCCCGCCAGCCGGCCGCCTGGATCGGGGTGGGAGTCATTGTCGTGGCGGGAGTGTCCAGCGTGTTCTTGGTGTCGTCCAACATCACCCTGGGCCTTTCGCATCTGGCGTCGATGGTCATCGCGGTGGGATTGGTCGAAATGGCGGCGGCGCGTTACAAGAAAACCGCCGGCTAAGTCGCAACCGCAGGCCCGCCACCAGCGCCATGACGGCGGCTATCCGTCCACCGCGTGCCACCCGGGTTGGCGTTGACCGATCCCTGCCAATTCGTTATTAACCGGAACCGGAACCCGAACCTTGCAGGGAAAGGAAGTCGGAGCGCCATGCCGCAACCCCCCGATAAAGAGGAGATTCTGGCCATCCTCAAGGCGAACCGGGATTTAGGCCCCGCATACGAACAGGAAAGCGTGCAGCAGTTATACGACCTGTTCCAACAAGACCCCCATTCACCCGCCTCTGCGACCAAGCCGGAGAAACCCGATTCATTGGCAGCACTCATCAACTCTCCGGGCTGGCAGCGGCTAAGCCGGCACGAACGGCGAAGACTTCTGCGGCACGCTGGCATCCGTGAGCACGGGGGCGTGATGGGCCGCATCATGCCCGTCCTGGGAATCTCCATCCCGCTGATCGCCGTAGCGGGAGGCATCGCCGGAGCGCACGGTGTCTATGCCGTGGTGGGCATGGACATGCTGATCGTGCTGGCGGTGCTGGTCAAACAGTAGACCGAGCCCGCATCGCCGATCGACTCCGCGTGCGGAACGGTTGCCAGCGCCGAGGGCTGGCCAGCGCCCCGTTGCTGCAAACGCCCGCTGACGCCCGGAGGTTTTGAGCGGGGTCAGGTTGCGGTCACTTGGTCGCCGTTGGCCGGTCGCGCGGTCCCGACTCCAGGCTTCCTCCGGGCGCCCATTCGGTCAGCCTGGCGTTTTTCATCCAACAACGACGCCCTGACATGCCAAGATTCTTGCGGGAACAGTAATCCGGGCGACGTCACGTTTGGCAACAGATGTTTTGTGCCAGGGGACGCCCTGCACAA
Organism: Bacillota bacterium; assembly: GCA_021797825.1. GTDB lineage: Bacteria > Bacillota > Sulfobacillia > Sulfobacillales > Sulfobacillaceae > JAJZZA01. The sequence continues at coordinate 3,277 of JAJZZA010000043.1, forward strand.
TAGCGCAGCAGGGACACCGATGTTGCCGATCCGCAGCACAATTTTGGCAGAAAAGCCTACGGGTGCCGACCACGCACACAGTCGGGGAAACCAGGCGCTGTCGGATAGACACGCACGACGTCGGGTTTCTACCTCGTTTCGGTTCGCGTTGTCACAGTACGGCTACCAAACCACAGAGCGGTTCCTCACCGCGGCACTTTAGCAGCAATTGGGCAATCAGTTTCGCGGACAGCGACTGTAAGACATTTACGCGAATCTCCCATCCAATCCCTGTGAGTCCCACGGCCCTGAGCACCAAACCCTGACCGCCTCGCGCTCTTCCGCCTCATTGGCATGGCAATGGCCGGTTACCCTGCCCCGGAGTCGTTCGTTCCCCAGAATTCGTCACGCGAACCGGGACCACCGAATAGTGAATAGGGAACCGTCAGGGAATCGGCCGCTTGGTAATCACCGCGCCCTTTCCCCACATCACCGCCGCCACCACCAGGCTGGCGGCGCCGGCATCGAGCCAGGTCACCCGTTCGTGCAGCCACCAAGCCGACCACGCCAGGGTCAAGAAGACTTGCAGATACTGCAGCTGACTCACGCGGGCGATGCCCCCCACCGCCAACCCTCGGTACCAAGCGAAAAATGCGGTGAGTTGGCTGCCCAAGGCGACGTACAGGAATCCAACCCATGCTTGGATCGGGACCTGGCCCCACGGCACCCGGGCCGCCTGCCACGTCACCGGTCCGAGGGTGACGGGCAGAGACAGCACCAGCGCCCAGCAGATGACACGCCACCCGCCGAGCGTGACCGCCAGGCGTCCACCCTCCCCGTACCCCAGCGCTGCCAGGGCCACTGCGGCCAACAAGGCGGCGTCTGCCCCCACCAGATGTCCGCCCCCACCAGCCAGCGCGTACGCTACCGTCACCGACGCGCCCATCCCGCTGGCCGCCCAAAACCGGAGCGAAGGCCGTTCGCGAGCGCGCCACACTCCCGCTCCCGCCGTAGCAAGCGGCAACAACGCCAGCATCACCGCGCCGTGACTCGCCGGCACCCGGGCCATCGCCCACGCCGACAACAACGGGAATCCCAACACCACTCCGGCGACCACCCAAAACAGGGCCCGCCCGTGCGCTCGCGGAAAGCGATCCCGGCGGAAAATCAAAATCGCGCTGGCCACCAGTGCCGCCACCACCGTCCGTCCCCATCCCACCTCGGTCGCCCCCAGCCAGGGAACCGCCATCCGGGTCATCGGCAGCGTCAAGCTAAAACCGACCACGCCGACCAATCCCCACCCCAATCCGGTTGTGTTGCCCGTTGCGCGATCCATCAGGCCTCGCCTCCCCCCCCGCCAGCATAGCGATCATTGGCGGGACATTCACCAGCCATTTGCCGGTGAATTCTTCCGCCAATTTTCGTATGATAAACCCGAAGGGAGGGGATGTCGCGTGCGTGACGGGAATGCGCCCCTGCGCACGGCTCAAGAGGTGGTGCAGTGGCTCACCCAAGCGATTTATTCGGGGGTATGGCTCCCCGACACCAAACTGCCGCCGGAACGAACCCTGGCCACCGATCTCGGCATTAACCGCAGCACCGTCGCCGCCGCTTACGATGAATTGCAGGCGCTGGGGATGGTGGACCGGCGCCAAGGCAGCGGAACTTTTGTGCATGGCGATCTGTGGGGAGTCACCCCGGACTGGACGCGCTATCTCAGCACCGCCGCGTTTCGCCCCACCGAACCGCTTGTGCAAACCTTTCGCGACGCGCGGGGTAATCCCGGGACCATTGATTTTACGCAGGCCGACCTGGGCCCCGAACTGTGGCCGACCCGCGAACTGGCCCAACTGTGGCCTGCGGTCGACCTGGCTTCCGTGGTCGGCTATCCTCCGCCATTGGGACACGGGAAGCTGCGGGAGGCGCTGGCGGTCGAAATGATGCGCCAATATCGCATGGCGGTCAATCCCGAGACCATTTTGATTACCTCCGGCGCACAGCAGGCCTTATACCTGATTGCGCGGGCGTTGCTTCGACCGGGCACCGCCATCGCCATCGAACAGCCATCCTTTTACTACTCCCTGTCGCTTTTCCAATCGATCGGAGTCCGGCTATTGCCCATTTTGACGGATGGTCAGGGACTTTTGCCTGATGCCCTCAGCGACCTCATGAAACGCCATCGGCCCGCCATGATCTGGCTCAATCCCACCTATCACAATCCTACCGGCACCATCTTGCCGCTCGCGCGCCGGCAGGCAGTCCTCAGTCTGGCGGAACGCTGGCAGGTGCCGGTGGTGGAAGACGACGCGTTCGCTCATTTGCGGGTTAAAGGAGCGCCATCCCCTCCCGTTCCGCTGCGCGCGCTGGGTGATGATAAGCGCGTGCTGTTCATCGGCACCTTATCGAAAATTGCCGCTCCGGGTCTGCGTGTGGGATGGATTGTGGCTCCCCGTGCGATTATCACGCGCCTGGCCGATATCAAAGGACAAATGGATTTGGGCACACCGGGCCTGGTGCAAGTTCTGGCCGCCTCGCTCCTGCGGTCTCCCGCCTGGCCGCTTCATCTCAACCGGGTCGAAGCCGTGTTGCGCCAACGGCGGGACGCCTTTTGCGCCGCCCTCGAGCCGTTGGGCAGGACCGGTGCACGATGGACGGTGCCGGATGGCGGCCTATATGTCTGGCTTCGCTGGGGCGACCACCTGCCCGACCGGGTGCGTCTTTTGCAGGCCATCGCCGCAGGCGTGGTGTTCGCTCCCGGCCGCGTATATGGCGCCGACGACGGCTCGGCGCGGCTCAACTACGTGTTCCTGCCGGAGGAGCGGGCGGCAATGGGGTTGCAGCGGTTGGCTGCGCTTTAGGCGCTGACCGCTGCATGCCTAGCCGTGGGTAGCCAAAAGCCGAAGTTGCCAGCGAACGGAAACCGCCGCATCGAAGAATCCCCCGCCCCACCCGGCAAAAGGAGGTGCGGGCCCGGAACCCGACTCCGCGTGAGCCCCCGCCGCGGTGGCATGCGCCAGCAGCGGGCGTGCCAGCGCATGCCCCCAATCCGCTCGCAGAGGGCCCCGGAAGCGACGGCCATTGTCGGCGCGGGGCACGTCAGGGAGAGGAGGCGTCTTCGCGTTGCCACCGTTCCTTGATCCCCGTCGACGACCGCCAGCTACCCCTCGTGCCGGCGGCGGGAGGCAATTTCGGTCCCGACCACCACGGGAATGCCGGTTTCGCGGGCAAGCCCCGGCGGATTCGCCATCCACGGCATCGGATCCCGTGGTGACCTTCGCGGGTCTCGGGCTGCCGATGAAAGGGCCGCAGCCGCCGCCCGGTTTCTGGTTCCCCTTACTTTTCCTCAGTTGTTATCCACTAGCAGTATAGCGGGTTTTACCGCCCAACTCTGAAAGTCCCGGCCGACCCGTTGGGTCAGACCGGTACCCGCTGCACGGTGCCGGAGCTGTCGGTTTGCGTCTTAAGCACGCCACCCCCTGGCGGGGGGTGCGCACTCGGCCGCAGTGATCGGGCTGACCACGGAACGGCGCCGAAACTCCGTGACCGGACGGCTCCGGCGCCCAAAAATCCGGCACGGACGGTGTGGCCAGTTGGTGCAGTTCACCGCTACTTCCGGTTTAGCAAGGATCCGGAATAGTGCAAGAGAGCCCCGGCACAGTGCTCGCAATATCCTTCCTGCATCAGTTGAGTGGTAACCGCCTCGATTTTCGCCCGCTGCCGCTCATCGGGGGTCTTGGTGCTGGTGGTGGTTCGCACCAGCGTGCGCACATCGGCAAACAGTTTCTTCTCGATCCCCTCCTGCATCGCGGGATGGTCATCCCACCGAAACGGCTGTCCCTTGCGCGCGGCAGCTCCCGCCTTGATCAGCATCTCTTCCCGAAAACTGCGCGCGGCCCCCGCGGATACCCCCACCTGCTCCTCGATGGACCGCAGGAACTCCACGTCGGGATCACGCGGCTCGCCGGACACCGGGTCGGTCAACTTGGTCTTGGAGATGTCCGCTTCGGCGTTGTCCATATAGCTGCTGAAAAGGGTTTGCGCGGACTGATCAAAGGCATGGACAAAGGCCTTCATCACAATCTTTTGGACGGTTTTGTCATACTCGCCCCGCACGAGATGGATAAGTTCCAGAAAGCGTTTCTGCGCCTCGGGAGAATGCACGGTCAACAGACGGCCCGATTCGGAAAACGACTTGGCGGCCTGCAGGTAATCAAGCGGGTTAACGCAGGGCACTGCGGTCTTGCCGATGGCATGCACCAGAATGTTCATGGCATCCCGGGGCGACAGTCCCACCATGCCTTCCCGCGGATCCTCGCGCTTTAGATCCTCTATCTGATGATCCTTAAACTCCCGGATCGCCTCCCCGTTATAGAGTTTGGCTTTGTCCATCAAGGTAATATGGCTCTTGTCCTTCGGTTCGGACAAACGGGTCAAGACGGTCAGCCAGGCCGCGGTTCGAATGGTGTCGGGGGCAAGATGCGTCCGCCCCAGCGAGCCATCTTCCAACATCTTGTGGTAAATCCGCTCTTCGTCCGACGTCCGCACGGTATAAGGAATGGTAATGACGTAGACCCGGTTTTTCATCGCCTCGTTTTCCGGATTGGCGACAAATTTCTCGTATTCGTGGAGGTTGGAATGGGCAATAATGGTTTCATCGGCGTAAATCAGCGCAAACCGTCCGGTCTTGATATTTTGCTCTTGCGCCAGGGTTAAGAGCAGCGCCATGAAATCTTTGGGCTGCTTGAGCCATTCCTGCTCTTCCATCAGTCCCCGGTTGGCCACGTTGAATTCGCCGTCAAAACGAAACGCCCGCGGATCCGACTCGCTTCCGTACTCGGCGATTTTGGAAAAATCCAGCGATCCGGTCAACAGTGCCGTATCCAGATCCTTCGGGTCGCCTGGGGTAAAGGTGCCGATTCCTATCCGGTCCCGCTCGCTGAAAAAGATGCGCTCAACGGCAAACGCCTCGGCATTTTCGCCCGATTCGCGCCACTTCATCTGGCAGACCGGGCAGAGCTCACCCTCTATCGGAATCCCCAGTTCCCGGCTAAACTCGGGACGCAGCGCATGGGGAATGAGATGCAGCGGCTCCTCGTGCATGGGGCACCCGACAATTCCGTAAGCCGCCCCCTCGTCGGTCCGGGTATACTCCTCGAGTCCGCGTTTTAGTAGCACTAAGAATGTGGATTTGCCGGTGCCCGGCGGCCCGATCAACAACAGCACCCGCTTGCGCACGTCGAGCCTTTGGGCTGCCGCCTGAAAATACTCCATGACTTGCCGGATCTGCGGATGGAGACCGAACAGCCGGCCGTCGAAAAACCCGTACTCGGGGCCATCCGCAGTAGCCCGCGTGCCCGCAGCCTGGATCATGTGGTTGAGCCGCGCATGACTCAATTGAGCCACCGCCGGACGTTCCCGAACAATGTCCAAATAGTCGGCAAAACTCCCGGTCCAACCCAGACTGGACGTCGAGGCATGGTGAGCGGCAAGGCGATCCATGAGGTCCATCAACGGTCTCTCCTTCCTAGTGTGCTTCGGGCAGTCAACGTCTTGGCCGGTTGGCCCAACCTTGCTCATTGCGCGACATAAAGCGATTCCCCATCGTGCAACAACACGGGATGGCCCCACAACTGGCGAATGCCATCGAGGGTCAGCTGCGCCCATTCGGGATCCAGCGCGGTGCCGTCCTCGCTATGCCGAAGCACCAACCGATCGTCCCCGTCAACCATTTCCACGACAACTTCCGGCGGACGTTCCGCCAGCGCGTTAGCCAGCAAATCACGCAATTCGCGGGGGTCGTCGTCCTGCCGTTCGGCGTTCCAGACGGCTCGCCCGCCTTGCGGGGTGGTCACGTAGCCTTGATTCCAGCGGTAGTGGTACAAGTCCAACGCCCGTACCCGCTCGGGAGTCAGGTAGTTGCGGACCAGACTGGCGTCGCTCTCCTGCATCATCCGGCTGCGGGCTGGCAAAAGACCGTAATCTTCGACCAATCCCTGTAGGAATCGCCAGCCAAACCAATAGGGATTGAGGCTTAACGGATCGGGACGCGCCACTTGGGCGTGGATGCGAGCTGCCTCGATTTGTTCCCCGGGGCTCAGCGGCAGTTGCGGCAAGAGCGCCTGATGGCAAAAGGTCGCCCAGCCCTCATGAATAATCTTGATCTGCCGCTTGGGCCGGTGATACAGGCCTTCCATCCGCACGACGTCGCAGATGTCGCGTTCCCAGGCGGTCAGCACCGGGGATTCCCGGGCCAGGAAGCCGAGCAAATCGGCTGTGGGCAACCGGTACCGGGGCGGGCGCGCCGGGGGATCCGCCCGCGCGGGTTTGGCCCACAAATCGGCATACGCGTCGACCGGACCCGAGGTTGCGGGATTAGCATCCGTCAACTCCGGTTCCACCGCCACCTGTCCCTGGATAGCCATCGCGCGGTCAAGCACCACCTCGACCGCCAACGCCCCGTACTCGGTCCGGTAACCGGCAAACCGATCGGCGGCGGCGGCCAGGGTCTGATGAAACTGCCCACCCCCCTGCGCGGCCAACACATGGTGGCGAAAGACGTCGGCATGGCCGAGACAATGCGCCACGACCAGTTTCTGCGCCGCCATCGTATTGGACTCCAGCAGATACGCCACCGGCGGCGACGTTTCGATAATCATTTCATAAAGACGTCCCGCCCCGGCTTCAAACTGGCGCTTCATGCGCCAGTAGTCCCGGCCGAAGGTCCAGTGGCCGTAATGGCCGGGCAAGCCATAGCTGGCCAATTCATAAATGGCGTCGGCTGGAACGATTTCAAAATCGATGGGCACCGGATCGAGACCGAGAGCCGCCATCGCCTCATAGGCCGCCGGAAGGAATTTGCTGAGAACCTCCTCCATGTGACTCATCTCTGCCGCCCCCCCTTGCCGATTCAAGACGCTCCTTCCGCCTTTGGCCCCGCAGTCTCCAACAGGGCGCGCACCACTGCCAGCACATCCTCCCGCCGGTTGAGGCGCACCGCCCGAAAGGGTGGTGAAGAGAGGTCCTGCAATTGACGGCCGAGTGCTCCCCGGGTAAGGCCCGCCAATTCCACCAAGCCGAACCAACGCACCAGCGGCAGAAGCTCCCGGGCCGCGTCGCCGACCGGATCACCTCCGAACACGTCCCCATCCGTAAAGTGAAAAAAATAGTTGTTGTTGGTTTGGGGAGGATAATGAAGGCGCATGTGTTCGGCGATGGCGTAATAAGCGGGCGCCACCCGGGTACCCCCTCCCTCGCCCAGCTGGAAGAATAAACTCTCGGATTCCAACCGCTGGGGTTCGGTATCATGCACCCACCACTCCAGGCGAACCGTCGGGTATTGTCGGCGAAGCCAAGCGGTAACCCAAAAGGCAGTCGCTTTCGACAGGAATTTGCGCTCGTCTCCCATCGATCCGCTGATGTCGCGCAGGAAATAGACGGTGGCCCGGGTCACCGGTTCCTCGACTTCGCGGGTAGCCCGATACTTCAGGTCGTCGGGGTGGAAATTCAAAGATTGACGGGCAATCTGGCTGCGCATGATGGCGGCCTTCAGGGTATGGCGCCTGTCCAGCGCGCTCAAGGGTCCATGATCCCGTCGACTATTCCAGGCATCGGTAGGCTCGGTCAGTTCAGGCGGCGAGACGCCGGTCAAGCGGGGAAGCTTCAAGTCATCGAGGACCATCTGAATGAGCGTCTCGCGATCAACTTCCACCTCAACTTCGTGCTCGCCAGGCCTGTCACCGGGCCCCCCATCCCCCTGGCCAGGTGCCCCGCCGCGCGGCACCCGCGCCACAATATCTCCGGGTTTGCCCGGCTTCTGACCGATCCCATCATCCGGTTCCTCCGGGGGTTTTGGCCGAAATTTGGGCAAATCCAGCACTTTTAAAGGGATTTTCACCCGTGCCGGCCCGCCTTCCAGCGGAAGCTCCTGGACGACCTCAGGCAATTTTCGAAGAATGGCGTCCTTCAGCTTCTCCGCGTGACGGGCTTGATCCAAAGACCCTTTTCGGTTTAAGTCCCACGGCGTATGGAAGACGCGTCCAACGTTGTCCATGGCATGTCGTCCCCCTCGGTGTCCAATAGGGGAAGCGGGCAATCCCCGGCGCTTCCCAGGCCTTCGAGTGCCGACAAAATATTTGACAGTTGTCCCAACAAAGTTGACCAAAACAGACAACGAAATTCCACTAATTGCCAGACAGAAGCAAAACGCGAAGATTTTTGGAGAGGTTTTGTTTTAGTATAGCACGTTACGTCATGACCGTGTATACTGTTGCTATAGAAATTATCCCGGGAGGTGAGCTGGGTGCGCCAGCGCCCTCATTTCCGACCGGTTCAGTGGTGGCTCCCTGTCAGTTTGATTAGTCGCTTAAAGCGGTATCAACACGCTCGCCAGCTTGATTCTTTGACCGCGGCGGCACGCGAACTCTTAGAGCGATCACTTGATCAGGAAGACAATAGTTAGGCGGCCAGATCCTATGCGGTGCGTTTCGGCAGACCAGTGCGGGGCGATGCCTTGAGCCGGTCAGGTTAGGTTGTTGCCCGTCACGGGGTTGTCCTAGCATACCAAACTGCCCGCTCGGATTCAAATACCTTGCCCATAGCCTAGTACTGACTTATATACCGGGAAATCTCCCGCAGCCAGGAACTCTTTACCGCCCATTAACGGGCGAGGCCGCGATGCCAACTGGTCGATGCGCCGGCGCGGCCCCTAAAATCCCAGGGCAGACACCAGTTGTTCCGGATCTTCGGCGCCGATAATTAGCGCGTGATAGCGTGCTCCTTGCAACCCAACCTTGACACCCCGCTTGTGCTGGTGGTGGACAACCGCGAAAATGGTTTCTTGGCCCGATATGAAAGTGCCAAGGGCAAACACTCCCGGGATCCGGCTTCCCGGCATCTTCATCCCATGCACGGCGTGGATGACGTCATCCACCACGGTAATGCTTTGCACCGAAGACCATGGCACCTGGATATCACCGTGGACTGCTTCCAGCTTTTCCATACCGGTTAATTTCAAAACCAGGTCATCGCCGGCTCGCACCAACTCTGCCATACAACAACCCTCCTTATATCCCAGTCTGTCTTTACAGTACCATCCACTTTGGCACCGCGCCATATCGTCCGACTACGGAGACGCTTTTACCCGTTGCTCTACGCGGCGCAAGCCATGGCCGTGGACGCCACCGCCATCGGGTTGCCGATGACGTGCGGGCACGCCGTCTTGGTGCTGCCGCAGCCTGACGGATTGCCGGACGGAGCAGGTCATCAGGAACGGGTCGGTTATGAGTGGCATTGGGTGATTGCGCTGGGCGACGCTGAACCCACTGCGGGCAATCATCGCGCTTCCGCCGATCCGGGTCAGATTCGCCAGGCCGCGGTACCGATGAATACCGCCCTGGTTAAGTTAAATCGCCTGAGGCACGTTTGCCGCGACCCTGGACGGGCATGCCGCTCTATCCGTCTCCCTCCAAAGAACTACTCGGCAAGGCCGAACGACCCGCCAAGCGGGGGCTGGCGGTCCCCCGAGGGAGGCCCCAATGACCGCTGAAAAAAATGTGCGCAGACCGCACAATAACCCCATATCATGCCGATACAGGCGAGGTTGCGGGCTGGCCAGGCGCGCCAACCCCGCAACGTTGCGGAAGAGGAGAAATTCATGAACACACTTTCGGCCAATCACATCCCCGGTCCCTCCCGCATCGTGTGGCAGGTAACTGCTCCCGGCGGCGGCAACCGTCCCGGTTTGCTGGCGTTAAAGGACACGCTGCCGGTGATGTCGGACATCTCCGATGCATTTTCCCCCCCACCCCGCCTGATCCTGGCAGGCCATCCCGGCCACCGCCACGATTTTGACCTGTTGCTTTGGTCGGCGGTGCGCCGAGGCCTCTCCGTGATCGTGGCTCCGGATCCCAACGCCACGGGTATTTCGGCAGCCAAGGTCGAAGACTGGCAATTCACCGGCGTCGACGGTCTCGAAGTGCGCATCGATAGCCCGGTGGCCAAACCCAGCCGGGCCGAACAGTTTGAAAACGCGATGCTTCAGGCCGACGCCGCCACCCATCTGGGACTTGCCTTGCATGTCACCACCACCATAACCCGGGCCGGCGTCCCCGGCCTAGAACGGCTCGGGGATTTGGTACGGGTTCTGGGCACCACCGAGTGGCTGTTGGATTTTGATTCCCCCGAGACTGATTTGTCGGCCCAAGAAGCCGAAGAGGTGCTCACTTGGCTGTCCACTTGGGCGCGGGAGGCTCCGTGCCGGGTCACCGTTTACGGTGCCCCCCAGTGGGTTAGAATTCTGGATTGGGCGGGGGTGCATTGGCCCGGAGCGGTGGTACGCGATGGTCATGAGCTCTGCTTCATCGACGCCTTCGGACACGTCTACCCCGGTCCCCGGATGAGGGTGTTAGCCGGCAATCTCCATCGCCGGGCCTTTTCCCGCATTTACCTCGACGCCCCGGTGTTTGAGGCCATCCGAGACACCTCCCGGCTGGAAGGACGGTGCGGCGTCTGTGGTTACACCGAACTATGCGGCGGTTCCCGGGCACGGGCGCTGCGCATGACCGGACGCATCACCGCGGATGATCCCGGCTGTCTGCGGCCGCCGGATTATTCCGGGATCGCCTAATCCAACGGTCGCACCGCCAGAATCATGGCCATGCCCTCATCCTCCAGATTGTGCCGAATCGTCCACCCTTTAAACCATTCCCTGAGCTCGCCGGGGCGGAGATAGTGGGGGCCAACATCGGGCTGGCCGGAGGGCGCCAGCAAGCTTCGCACCAGCACCAGGCCCCCGGGGCGCACGGCGCGCTTGAGATGGGCTAGCACGCGCGGATCCCAAAACAGCACCATCGTCCCAAAATCATAGGTATTCGGCGCTGGCCGCCACGCATCCAGATCCTCCTCCATGATGAAGAGGCGGTCCAGCATCCGGCTCTCCGCAGCCTGTCGCAGTTCTTCCAGCGCCTCGCGGGCAATGTCAATGGCATCGACCTGCCAGCCTTGGCGCGCAAGCCAAAGCGCGTTGCGCCCCATCCCGCAGGCGACATCCACCGCCCGTCCCGGCGCCAGGGAACGGGTGACTTCCACCAACACCCTGTCGGGTAAGGCGACGGTATTGTGCCCCATGGCGGCTTTTTGGGCTCGGTACCGGGAATTCCATCTCCTCCGATCCGCCTCGGTCATCGCGCGTCTCCTCTTTCCCCGCCTCGGTTTGGCGCCTGTGGCCGGGTTGCGTATAGTCGGGGCGATTCCTCATCCAAGCCGCAACAAGAGGTCGCGGCAATGGGGAGGTACCTGGGTCCGAAAGCAAATAGGGTAGGTCTGGGCCGCGACCTCAATGTCAGCATAACCCCCCCCAATATCAGTCTGAAGGGCCAAATGGTCCATTCCGGAAGGCCATTTGGCCGAGCCCGGCGTGGTGTTTTTCCGGTGATCCAGCCACGCCCGCACACCGTCGCAATGCCCAGCGTGGAGGCCTGGCGGTGACATCAGACGGTATTTTCCAAAATGGCCTGTGCCATCCATTTTACGAAACCCGGTAGGGCTGTCAACTAAGGCGATCGGCGGGTGCCGCTGAAAATGGCGATGACCCACGTCTTGCCCCATGCACGGGGTACCTCGCTGGGTATGGCAAACCGTTTGCCACCGGTTGGCTGGAGGCCGTAAACTGGGGGGCCCGGGGGGCATCCGCGGCTTCTGCCGTTGCGATCGGTCGGGTGCTTACGCTCGGTCCAATTGCCGGCATAATCGGGCCTAATGCTCCCAACACGATGGTCCCGTTGGACCGTAGCGCCGTAATGGAGGGACAGGCACAATAATGATACTTTCACCCAGCGGACAACAACGCGCGGCCACGGGGAAAATCCCCTCTCTTGTCGTCCTTTTTTGTGTCGGGCATGCGAAAGGGGCAGAGAACGCTAATGAACGCCTTTATCCTGGCGGGGGGCAAGGGAACGCGTCTGCAGCCGTTAACCCAAACACGGCCCAAACCTTTGGTACCGCTGGTCGATCAACCCATCGTCGACGCCATCTTATGGCACCTCCGGGCGGAAGGGTTCGACCATGTCACCATGTTGCTCGGACATCGGGGACGAGAGCTCGAACGCTATGGCGGCACCGGCGAGCGTTGGCATATTTCTCTCCGTTATCATTATGATCCGGAACCATTGGGAACCGCGGGCTCCCTCATCCATGCCCTAGCCGCGCACCCCTTGCGCGAGCCGTTTCTGGTAGTAAGCGGAGACGGGCTTACCGATTTGAATCTGGCGGCCTTTTATCACCAATGCCAGGAACAACACGCACAAGCCGGAATCCTGCTGGCAGCGGTGGACGATGTCCGGCCGTACGGCGTCGTCGAGACCGACAGCAAAGGCCGCGTGGTCGACTTTCTCGAGAAGCCGGACCACCACATCGACGGCGCTTGGGTTAATACCGGCATCTATTTCTTTGACCCGCGCCTTTTGGAGACCGTCAAAACCCGGGGTCCACTCGATTTTGGCCGGGAACTGTTTCCCCGCTGGGTAATCGAGCGGCGCCGCATTATCGGCGTGCGGCAAAGCGGATATTGGTCCGATGTAGGAACCTTGGCGCAATATCGCCGGGCCATGCGGGATTTGATGCAAGGTCGCGTTAGATTGGTGGGCACCCCCGCTTCGGGGTCGCCGCCGGTGGTGGATCCGCGCGTCAATGTTATTCCGCCGGTGGTGGTGGATGCCCGCGCGGTGGTCGAGCCGGAGGCCACGTTGGGTCCCTACGCCATCATTGGCCCCGGCGCCTACATCGGTAGACACGCCGTCATTGACCAGAGTATTGTGCGCGAAGGAGCACGCATCGGCGCCCGCGCCTGTCTGCGCGGGGCGGTGGTCGCGATGGGCAGCGAAGTTGGCCGAGACGCACGGTTGGACGACGGGGTGGTGATCGGGGAGCACAGTTGGGTCGAACCCCAGGCTCATCTCGCGACGGGAACCCTATTGACGGCGGGAGCCGTCTGGTCTGCCCCGGTCGAGCCGTCTGTCGGGCATGCATCCTAACCAAAGGATCGACCGGCCCCTAGGGGACAGCCCGAACGGATCGGTGAATTGCATCAAATGGCCGCTGACGGGATGGGCGATGCGATCCAAAATAGGCTCACCGGACGCGACCGATTAACCTATCCGCGCCGACAAAGCGGACATGCGCCGCTTTGTCGGGACGGTGCTCAGTACGCGGCCAGCGTCCGTGACGTGGTTCCCGAGCAGAACCACGCCGGAGGCGGGGTCGCCGAATTTTTTCGGCCGTGGGGCGGGCAACGCGACTCCATGTCTATCAACCAGGTGGCTATTGCTCGATAGCAGGGACGTGGCCTGCAGCGGGCCGTCGTCTGCTCGGGGCACGATTTGGCGCCTGGCTTCAGTTACTCGGTAGGAGCGGGCGATGCCTGGGATTCGGTAATTGACGGAAACCCCCGGGCCGTAAACATGCCGGGCCGCGTGCTGCTTTGGGCCCATCGGCCAGGACACGGTCCGGCCACCGAGCTCCCCCTTGAGCAGAGTGGTCCGCGACCCGGGGTTCGCGCATCAGGCGAAGCCAACTCACGCGATGGGGGGATCGGCAGCCAAACAGAGAGGAGGCCGGGGTTCATGACTGGCGAGAGCATCATAATAATCGTCGGAATCGCGATTGCCGTGGTGACGGCGCTACGGGCGCGTCGGTGGGTTTTGCGCAAACGGGCCAGGCGCCGGCTCTCCTCCCGCTCCCGGCGCGGAATCCTGGTACGATTTCCGTCCAGGCGGGCAAGATGGTACCGCCGATTGATGATCGCCCAAACCGCGCGGTCGGCCACGAAAACGCGCAACCGGATACAACGCCGGGCGCGGCGCCGATTGGGCGGAAATCATCCGGCGGCACGGTCTTAGCATGCGGCAGACGTCAGCCCTGAGAGCCGCAGATGTGGTCTCGGGGTCGCTAAGCGACCCCGAGACCTTTGGATTGTCGGTCCACAATCCGCGGTAACGTTAGGCACCGCCTGGCTATAGTGGTCAGACAGTTGGCCCAAATGGTGGACAAAGGCCAAGTGGTTTGGAACACTACGCCCGCGCAGTCCCCTGCTTAGGCGATGGTCAAGAGGGGGCCAAGCAGGAGCGTCCCCTAGGACCGACCCGGGTTGTCTTTCGGTCAACCTGCAACATGCCCACAAAAAGCGGGTTGTGTTTTCCTAATAAGAGAACATACGTTTATGGGAGGCGTTCGCGACGGTGCAAGTCAACGTGCCCGATTCCGTCTATTACCGGGCCCGCACGAGTCCGGGTGTTGAAGGCGTGGATGTTGGCGGGAAGATTTTTGCCAGGCGTTCCATGGGAGAGAAGACACCGGACCCAAAGCGCATCAGCGGGCACTGCACCGCTTGCAAATACGCCAGCGGGCCGCCACCCGGAAAGCGCAGGCCGCCAAAACTCAAATCGGGCTGGCTTCGCGGGATCCGCTGTCCCAGGGGACCTGGTTACCGCGCAGCCGGAATTGGGCCAAAGCCAAAATCCGTATCGCCCGGACCCATCTCCAAATTGCCAATATTCGCCAAGACTTTTTGCCCAAAATGTCTGCCCGACTCCGCCGCCAAAACCAAGCGGCGGGGATGGAGACGTTGTCGTTCAAAGGGATGATGGCGAATCATCGGTTGGCGCGGAGCGTAGCGGACCAAGGATTTGGACGGTTCTTCGCAATGCTGCAATCCAAAGCTCAGCGGTACGGGACGCAATTGGTCGAAGCCGACCGCTGGTTTCCCGGCCGCAAGCTATGTTCAACGCCCGGTTGTAGTTATGTGAACAAGGACTTGACCTTAAAAGACCGCACAGGGACGTGCCCGGGGTGCGGTGTAACACACGACCGGGATGTCAACGCCGCGATCAATCTTAAAGGGCTGGCAACCCCCACAGCCCTACCTGTGGCGATGCGGCCCGCAAGGACCGCGACGGTGTCGGGACCACCCGACACCGGTGGGAAAGTCACGCCGGTCAGACACGAAGCGACACCCCAGAGCTTGCTCTCGGCTTCGGGGCAGGAAGACCTACCCGACGATCACCCGGGCGTTATGGGGCGGCAGCTTATGGTCTCCACGTTGCTTTGCCGGTTCGTGCGGTGGGGCTCCGCTTTCGATCATTCGCCAGGACATTGAGCAGCAACAAACCCCGCCTGGACCCCTGCGGGGTCAGCGTCTGGTATTTCCGCCCTAAACGGCGGAGTTTAACGGCGCATCCGGATAAACACCTTAGTCGTCTACGGGTCAAGCATGACAATCCGCACCAAATGCAGTCTTGACCTTTTGTCGTTTTCGGCGTGGTCCCTTAAGTTTACCGGAGCGACCCCATGTTTTGGTTGATGTTTTTTGGGGGGAGGCTGCGCGCGGGGCAGAATGACTAAGAAAAAGACCCCCGACAGTCTCCCTATGGCGAAGGGACCGCCTGCCTTTTTTTGCTAGGAGTGGTTCCCACGGTTCCGCCGGCGCCACGCTGGTGGCACTGTGGTGCTCAGTTTTACGCTGCAAAACGGCAAAGACTGTTTACCCCTCCCGCGGCCGTCCCATGGCCCGGTGGCCTGCGGTTTCCCACAACGGCCGCCGTGCGCGCATATGAGCCACGCGGCTTCTAGCGGCCCGGACTCCCCCCCGCTTTGGCCGCCAATCCGCTAACCAGAGAAGCCTTGGCTGATGCGGCCGCCGCCATAGCCAAAGAGGGCCTTTTCCGCCCACACCACCACCGTTACCTCGACCTTAGCAAGCGCGACGAATTTCGCAAGCGGATTGTCAAGTCCGTCCGCGCTATGCCTAAATATAGAGGAACAGTTCTGTGCTGCGACCTTCGGCCGGTAGGAAGCCCCGATTAGGGGGAAAGAGAGGAATCCGATGAACTTGACGGAATTGGAAATTTTCCCCGATGACCGCATTGCCCGCATCACCCTGAACAACCCCGCCAAGCGCAACGCCTTGTCTTATGATTTGCTGGGCAGCCTTGAGGAGCGTCTCACCGCTATGGCCAGCGCGCGAACGGTCAATGTCATCATCATTCGCGCCGAGGGCCCCGTGTTTAGCGCGGGTCACGACCTGCGGGAAATTTTGGGCCACCCCACCCCTGCCGTTCGCGACCTGTTCTTGCGCTGCGGGGACACCATGCGGGCCATTCGCCGCGCGCCGCAGGTGGTGATCGCCGAGGTGGATGGAATCGCGACCGCGGCCGGATGCCAACTGGTGGCCGCGGCCGACTTGGCGGTCGCCTCGACAACGTCCCGATTCGCCACGCCGGGAGTGAAAATCGGGTATTTTTGCGGGACTCCGGCGGTGCATGTCAGCCGCAATCTGCCTTTGAAGAAAGCCGCCGAGATGCTCTTCACCGGGGAGTTCATGACGGCGGAGGAAGCCTTGCAGCACGGGCTGGTCAACCGGCTAGCGCCACCCGGTGAGACGGCCGGCGCCGTCTGGACGCTAGCCCAATCGGCGGCCCGCTTTAGCCTGGCGGTGCTGGAATCCGGCAAACAGTTGCTGTACCGGCAGCAAGAAATGCCGGAAGAAGGCGCCCTCACCTACGCCACCGAGTTCATGGCCTTGCAGAGCGCCACTCCCGACGCGCACGAAGGCATCACCGCCTTTTTCGCCAAACGGGATCCTGCCTGGTCCGACCGGACGCCATTTCCCGGCCATAGTGTCAAACTCCACCGCGCGGAGTAACTTACCGGGCGGAATGGGCGTTTAGACAAGGAAACTGATCTCCGGATGGAATCCATCCGCCGCTTGGAGGAATGACACCCGTGAAATGGATTGTTGCTGCCGTAGCCATCGTCCTGGCGGTCATTGTGAGTGCCGTACAACTGTCGCGCCCGCTTCCAGCCATCGCCGTAAAAATTTCGCACGCCACTACGGCTCTCCCCGGAAAACCGCCGTCCATCACCTGGCAGTCTGGTCCCGAATCCGCTCTGGCTGTCGCCGGAATCGGGACTGTGGGGAGCCACGGGCCTTCCACACCGGTGCCAATTGGCAGTGTGGCCAAAATGATGACCGCTTATCTGTTGCTGCAAAAACATCCGCTCGGACAGTACAGCTCAGGACCGAGCCTTAAGGTCACGGCTGCCGACGCGGCGGTCTATCAAGCCGACGCCAATTCGCAGCAATCCGTGGCACCGGTCGTCGCCGGGGAAACCTTAAGCGAGCGCCAGCTGATTGAAGGCTTGCTGGTGGCCTCTGGAAACAACATCGCCACCATGGTGGCGGATTGGGTCGCCGGCAGTCCCCACGCTTTTTCCGCGATGATGAATGCCGAGGCCGCCAAGTTGGGCATGACTCAGACCCATTACGAGGGTCCCAGCGGTTTGAACCCGGCCACCGTGAGCACGCCCGGAGACGAAATCAAACTGGCCGAGACCGCCATGAAACTGCCCGCTTTCCGACAAATTGCCGCCATGCCGCAAGTCACCTGGCCCAACGTCCCCCGGCCGATCTATAATTTCGACTACGTGGTGGGACACTATGGCATTATCGGGGTCAAGACCGGTTCCACCGTGCAGGCGGGGGGATGCTTCGTCTTTGCCGCCCCGCGGCCGTCCTCGGGGGCGGGCACGGTGATGGTCTATGGAGCCGTGCTGGGCCAATCGGGGTCGCCTAACGCCTCGCAATTGCAGGCCAGTCTGGCGGATGGCGTCAATCTGTTGACCCAGGCTTCCGGCATCGTAAAGTCCTACTCGCTGATCAAGAGCGGTCAGGCCGTGGGATACGTGTCGGTTCCGTGGGGCCGTTCCATCGCCATCGACGCCACCGGCAGCGTAACCGTTGCCGGGTGGGGCGGCATGCCCGTCAGCGAGCATTTGAGTCTGGTTGCGCCCGGCCCGGGCAGTTCCCGCGGGACCCTCACGGTAACCCAAGGCGCGCGGCATTGGACCATCCCGGTCGCCCTCTCCTCGCCCGTGCCGGCCGCCCCGCTGTCTTGGCGCTTGGTTCATGGCTAGAGCCCGCTCCCACCGGCCGTTCTTCGCCCGGGCGCAACTGCTTTTGGCCGACCAGCCGGGAAGTTTTGTCAGCCGTCCGGTCGACCACTGGGAATTTCAATGGGGCGGCATACCGGGCGATCGCCACTTTGGGCTGACCAAACCCGCCGGATCGCGCGAGCCCTGGTATCCCGCGGGCACGGTCATTGCCAATCGCCGGCAGCTCACGGTGGTGGGCGCGCTCGAGCTGGCGGCCATTGCCGACCAGCTCGGGCTGGCCGCGTGCCGGGGCGAGTGGCTGGGCGCCAACGTGGTGCTCGATGGCGTGCCCGCGGTCACCGACCTGCCGGCCGGCACACGGATGCTGTGGCCGTCAGGGGCCAGCCTGGCGGTAGAGGGCGAAAACCGCCCGTGTCGGCACCCCGGCCAGGTTATCGCCGAGGCCACCAGCCGAGTCGAGCTGGCCGCACGGTTTGTCGCCGCTGCGCGCGGCCGGCGCGGTGTAATCTGCATCGTGGAACATCCCGGACCAGCCCGTTCGGGGGAAATGGTGACCGTTTTCCTCCCGCGCGGATGACGGTTGTCCGGTTTGGTACGTGTTGCGGCAGTGGTCCCGCGCGGGATTGGAGTCTCTGCCGTCATTTCGATCTCGTCGACACAAGGAGGACGATCATGCCCCCGTTATCAGATGCCACCTGGCAAAATCTTTGGGAGACGGTTGCTAATCTCTCCGGCACCGCCCTGCCCCAACCCGTGGGCACCGGCTGGACGCCCCCGGACCGCCCGCTGGCCGCCTTAATCGACCACACCCTGCTCGCTCCGACAGCGACCCCAGCCGACATTTCCCGCCTGACCGCGGAGGCCCGCGCTTGGCAAACGGCCGCCGTTTGCGTCAATCCCGCCTACGTCGCGCAGGCGGCGCGCGAACTGGCCGGCTCGCCGGTGTTGGTGGCGACCGTGGCCGGGTTCCCGCTGGGATCCGGCACACCCGCCGCGACCGCCTATGAAGCGCATGAGGCGGTCCAGCGCGGCGCCGCCGAGGTGGACATGGTGATTGCCCTGGGAGCACTAAAGGCCGGCCGCTGGCACGAGGTGCTCCACCATCTGCGAGTGGTGCGGGACGCCGTGCCCCCTCCCCTGCGGCTCAAGGTCATTTTGGAAACCGGACTGCTAACCGACGAGGAGAAGGCGCTGGGAGCTCTGTTGGCGGCGGCGGCCGGAGCCGATTTTGTCAAAACCTCGACCGGCTTTTTGGGAGGCGGTGCCACCGAAGCCGATGTCGCCCTCTTGCGGCGGGCGGTGGGGCCGCACCTCGGGGTAAAGGCCTCGGCCGGGATCCGCGCCCGCGCCGACGCGTTGGCGTTAGTGGCGGCCGGAGCCGACCGGCTTGGCACCAGCCGTACTGCGGCCATTTTGGGAGTCTCCCCGATGGAAGTGGCACGATGAGCCGGAGCCTGCTCCCCTTTATAGAAAAAACGCGCGACGGGCACCCGCTGACCGAAAGCGAGCTCACCGCCCTGGTCACCGCCGTGGCGGACGGCAGCGCGTCGGATTACCAGCTGGCCGCCTGGTTGATGGCGGTTACCTGCCGGGGCCTTTCCGACCAGGAAGTATATTGGCTGACGGCTGCCATGGCGCAGAGCGGAGAGCGGGAAACGGCTCCGCTAGGCCTGGTCGATAAGCATTCCACCGGCGGGGTGGGCGACAAGACGACGCTGGCGGTAGCCCCGTTGGTCGCCACGCTCGGCATTGCGGTGGCAAAAATGTCGGGCCGGGGATTAGGCCACACCGGGGGAACGCTGGACAAATTGGAAAGCATTCCCGGATTTCGGGTCAACTTGACCCGCGATGCCATGGCCCGGCAGATCGCCGAGGTGGGGGTAGCGGTGGTGGCCCAAACGGCCGAACTGGCCCCGGCCGACAAACGAATGTACGCCCTTAGAGACGTAACCGGCACGGTGGACAGCATTCCCTTGATTGCCGCCTCGGTGATGTCGAAAAAACTGGCGTCGGGTGCACCCAACCTGGTATTGGATGTCAAAGTTGGCAGCGGCGCCTTTATGAAGAGTCTCGCAGCCGCTCAGCGGCTGGCCCGCTTGATGGTGGCCATCGGCCGCTTTCACGGCCGTAAAGTGCGGGCGTTGCTGACCAATATGGATCAGCCGCTGGGCTACGCCGTGGGCAACGCGATTGAAGTCAACGAGGCCCGCCAGGTGCTTATGGGCGGCGGACCCGGCGATTTGCGGCACGAGGTCATCGAACTCGCGGCCCATATGGTCAGTTTGGTCACGGGCGCCGACGTCTCCAAAACCCGCGGCCAGGCCGAACAGGCGTTACAAGACGGCGCCGCCATGCAAACCTTTCAGCGCTGGATTGTGGCTCAGGGCGGAGACCCCGCCGCCCTTGCCGGCGACTTGCCCTTGGCTCCCATTCGCGAAGCCTGGATCGCCCCCGCTTCCGCGACGGTTGCCGCGATTGATGCGCAACGGATTGGCGAGGCGGCGCTGGGTTTGGGCGCAGGCCGCCAGCAATTGGGAGACCCCGTCGATCACGCCGTCGGTCTACGGCTCTACGTCAAGACGGGCCAGCAGATACAATCCGGGGACACCCTGGCCGAAGTCTATGCCCGCACCCCCGAAGCGGCCGCCCAAGCCCTGCGGGTCCTGGCAAACGCCGTGACCTGGTCGGATGGGGACAGCCGATCCGCCCACGAATCGGTGGTTCTCGACATTATCGACAGCCACCCGGGGGCCGCCGGCGCTTAAGTCGCCGGCGCTGGCGGCACTCCGGGAGGCTCCACCGTCACCAAGGCCCCGTAGTGGAGCGCGCTATAGACCGTATTGGCCACCGCCGGAGGGATCTCCACGCATCCCAGACTTTGCGGAAATCCATAGCTGGCGCGCACAAAGCCGTGGACCGCATCACCCCCGGAAAAATAATTGATCCAATGCACGGGGTCCGCGTAGGGCACCCCGTTCGGATTTTTCCCCCGCATAATCTGGAAGGGAAGCCGCTCATAGACCGGATACGTTCCCAAGGCGGTCGGCGTCGCTGGAATGCCGGTGTTGGTCAGCGTGCTCAAGGTAAGATTGCCGTTTATCCAAAGTTCCAGCGTTTCCGGCAGCGTCTCGGTGACATAGACATACTGATATCCGTACGGATTGGTCTTGCCGCTCAGCCGATCTGAAATCAGCTGGGACCATACCGCCGGTCCGGCCACTCCATCCACCGCCATACCGTTGGCGCGCTCGAACTGCATAATGGCCCCCTGCGTAATCACATTCATCTGACCCGGAGTCCAAAGCGCCGATAACGCCGAGGGCAGGTGCGGAAATTTCCAGGTAAACGTTCCGGCCGGAGGGTTATAGGCCTCCTGTTGCTGCCCGGGCAGAGACGTGGTCGCGGCGCCGCTGGGCGCCCAGCTGACGGGGAGATATCCCAGCTCGCCCAGCAACTGCTGCAAACGGAGCACCGAGCCGGGTTGAATCGCCCAATTGAGGGTGGCGGCTGCTTGCAAATAGGCGCCCGAGCGCGCGCTGGGACCGGTGTGGCCGCCCGGAATGGTGATGGTTACCAGCCCCCCGGGGCCCGTTCCCCAACCCGAGGGCACAAATTCGAACCGGGTCGCACTCAGCCGAGTCCAGTGACCGGCCATAGCAGGCTGCACGGACCATTGCGACAGGCGGGGATGGGCCACCGGCTGGCTGAACGAAACCACAAAGGGTCCCTGCGGCTGGATCGTCGCCCCGTTGGCCACGACGGCGGTCGCGGCCATGTACGGAACCGTGTGCCAGGCCACTCTGTCGGCTGGTCCCGGCATTTCCCAGGCCCGCGCTTGGGCCCGAATCCACAGCACGCCATTTTTTCCCGGGGTGGTGGCTGGCGACCCCAGTTTGACCAGCGCACCGCTCGCGGCCAGCGTATCTGGGGTCGTCTTGCTGGTTCCCACCCGCACCCGCGCCACCCGCGAGGAAAACGTCAATCCCAGCCGCGATCCCAGCGGCCAGGTCACGCTCGGCGACTCCAACCGGGGAACCGCAGGCGTTGTCACTGGAATCGACGCCGTCAGCGATGGGCCCATGATCCACCGCCACGGCCACGGCACCGCCAGGGTGACCGTGACACGTCCCCCCACGCCCGGGGGCAGTGCGGTCTGCGGCCATAAACTTCCCGCCTTGGGATAAAGAGTGAAGCGAGCCCCGCCCCTGGTGGTATAGGACGCGCTGACGAGCGATGCGTGCCACCCTTTTTGCACCATGTTGACCACGGCCGATTCGCTCCGGTGCCAGGACACCCGGGGGGCTAAGATCCATAACGCCCCGGCGGCGAGCACCACCGTCCCGGCGGCGCCCACTTGCAGAACGGTTGTTTTCGGGTTTTTCCCGCGCCAAATGCGGAATCCGCTTCGCGCCTGTGTGGCCACCTTGCTGTCACCCTCCTCACACCAATCCAAACGCTGGCATTGCAGGGTATGTTACCGAATTTCAGCGGAATCAGGATAATTTCTTTAAAAGGATGCGGGAGACCGGCTTTATAGTCAAGCGATTCTTGTCGAATTTCGCCGGTTGCCGGTGTCGCCCGGACGGCGGGAGGGTCCGGCGCCTTCCCCGCATTTTATGGCCGTCAAAACCATTTATGACCGCCCGGGCGAACGCTGGCGGCGCCCCGTTGGGTCCGAGGTGTTGACCGTCGGCGTCCGCTCATCTTGTCGCTCTGCGGTCAGCCGGGGAAGCCCAGACCGGGAACGGCGGCCGGGGTCGGTTCGCTCGGGAAGCAACCGCTCGCAGCATCGAAGGCGCGCAGGATGAACTTGCCGTAAACATCTTCCCAGCGGTGACAACCTAGGGACCGAGGATGTGATGCCGCTGGGCATTCTAGTTCCCCGCAGGCTCCGGGGGGACTCGGCGCGTGCATCCGCGCCGCCTTCTTTTCCGTCGCGATGCGGGCGGCTTATGAACTCTCCCCCCGCCTGGCTACGCCCAGGCGGGGGCTTCCGGGATCGCTCCCGGAGGTTGCTGGCTGATCGACCATGGCGCGAGTGCCTGTGGCGTCCCGCGTCTTATCCGGTCATCCCCAGGCGCGACTTTGAACCGGTCCCGCCCTAGCTTCCGAAAAATCCGCGAGGTTTAATAAGATTTCATGAGCCGATCGCCAAAAAGAAGTGTTTTGATGCCACGCTTTGCGATAACCTTGGCGGCATTAACGCGGTGTCCACCGCGTTGACAGACAAATTCGGCTTGACGCAACCGATTGTCCGGGGAAGGGAATCGGTGCGCGGCACATTCCTGTGAACTACACGCGCAGGGAACCAGCATGCCCAAGTTGTGAACCCGCCACGTTGCCTCCCTCCACGGGGTACCCGATGGGCTCGGCGCCGTTCGGGAGGCAGGCGGGGGGTCAATCACCGTCCAGCTGGCGGCCATCCGGCCGATCATTCTGCTCTGAAAAACCCCGGGACCCGATATATGGTAGGGGCGAGCCGTCTAGATACAACTTATGGGGCAGGGCAGCCGGGAGGGCATACTCACCCACAGGCCGCCACCCCGTTGCCACCTTGTGGATCGGCTATCGCGGCCGCCCGCGCGTCCACCGCCCTCCCACCGGCTAGATGCCGGATACGCCGGCCCGTGCGAGGTCGTCAACGATCTCGCATCTGCTCTACGTGCTCTCCGAAGAGGCGACAATCCGTGGTTCCCGAAGGCGTTCGGGTCAAACTGCCCCGCAGGCTCGCAGC
>JAJZZA010000044.1 GCA_021797825.1 Bacillota bacterium
GCGCGCTCAGGCCATAGCCCTTTCATCAAGCGCGTCCGTCGCCGGGGAATAGCATCCGTTCATGGTACAGTTCCCGGACAGCCAACCCGAGACTTTTTTGGCCAAATACCGTGAGACCTTACAAGACGGGAGCGAATCCTTACCGGGTTTTCCACCCGGTGGGCTGACCGTCGCTCCCGCAAGCATCAAAAGACGCCGCGAGGGAGTCAAGCCAGCCGTGTCGGCGGCGAGGTGGTGACCCGGCAGCGGGGCGTCATGGCACCACCAGTTGGCGCCGCCAGCCCGGGTCGTCCAGGATCAGACCGTCGATCCCGGCGGCCGTGAGTCGCTGAGCTTCCGCGAGGTTGGCCACATTCCAGGCGATGACCCGGTAGCCCGCGGCCTGTAGCGTGCGGATGTCGCGCGCGGACAAGAATTCCGCGTCCAGATGGGCATTCTTGGCGGGGGTGCCCTGGAGGATCGCGACCGGGTCACCGAAGCGGGCGCTCCACAGGGCGCCGGTTTCAATGCCGGGGTCGTGTTCATGGACGGCACGCAACAGGTGATGGTTGAACGACGAGACGATAACCCGCTTCATCCATCCGTGGCGGGTAATCCACTCCGCAACCCGCTCAGCCAGGTGGTGGGTTTCGTCATCGGGCGGCCCCTTAAGCTCCAGGTTTAGGATGCACGCCGGATCCAATGTTTGCAAAGACGCCAGCGTCGGAATTTGGTAGCGGGGATCGGGGTTTTCGCTGCCGCGTCCCGAGGCGTCAAGCCGCGCCAAGTCGGCGGCCCGCCAGGCCGAGACAGGTCCTTGGCCGTTGGTGGTGCGTTCCAAGGTGGCATCGTGCAAAATCACCACCTGTCCATCAGCGGTTAGACGGCAATCGCACTCAATCCCGTCCGCACCTGCGGCTAGCGCCGCCTGAAATGCGGCCAAGGTGTTTTCGGGAGCGGTGGCCGAGGCTCCCCGGTGGGCCAAAATGAGCGGTTTGGCGCGAAACGGATTATCCATTAAGCTTTCGCCTCCTCTTGCGAAAAGGCCGTGCCGCCGGTGGCCAGGCAATAGAGCAGGCCGGCGACTTGGCGTTGCTCCGTGATCGGCGCCGTCCAGGCGGGCGCATAGGCGAAATAGGTGACCTGCCGTTCCCGGTCGGTGGGGCGGCCATGCAGGCCGTCCTCTCCCATACCATGGTCCGAGCCAATCAGCAGGGGGTCGCGGCCATTGCTGCGGCGAAACCAGGTCGCGGCGAATTGGGCAATCAAATGGTCCAGGGCGGTAACGGCTGCGAGATATTGCGGCGACCCGCCGCCAAAGCAATGACCGGCGAGATCCACGCCCATCGGGTGCACCACCAGCAGATCCGGGCTGGCGGTCGCCAACTCGGCGGCTTGCGCAAACACCCAGGCGTCGCTGGTCCAGTCGTTGTCGTAATACCGCCAGTCGGTTCCCTCGCGTCCCGTCAGATCGCGCCACCAATGGTAGCCGACGAGGGCCGAGCGCAAGCCCAATCGCTCCAACCGGTCGAACAAATGGCCGTCGGGCAGGCGCCGGGCATCCCCGTTTTCGAGAATCTGGTGGGAGTCGGGATTGCGGCCCGTGAGCAAGGTGGCATAATTGGGCCGCGACAAGGTGGGATCGGCGGCGGTGACCGCCCATTGGCGGCATTTGCCGACAGCGACATCCTTTTGAATCGAGGTTAAGGCGGTGGCGCCATCGGCGCCGAGGCCGTCTATCAACACGAACGCGCAGGCCATATAATCCCCCTCGTAGGCGTATCCCCTAGTGTCTTCAGGTTACCCGGTTGGCGGTTGCGTGACCAGCACCCCGGTCGAGAAAAAGACGTCAACCGCGGTTCCCGGGGCAGGCAGCGGGCGCGAGGGGTCCCGGGCCATTTCGACCAAAAATGTTTCGGCGCCGCTGCTGATCCGCAATCCCGCCCGGGGTCCCAAAAACATCACGTCCTCCACCACGCCCGGCAAGCGGTTCGCTCCTTCGGAGGCGGTGAGGCGCATGCGCTCGGGCCGGATCCACAATACGACCGAGTCGCCAGGCCCCGCCGAATCGGGGAACGCTTCGACGCGGATGGGAACTTCGCCCACCAAGCAGAGACGTTCGGCGGGGGACTGCACTACGGCGTGGACTTGGTTGACGCTGCCCACGAAACTGGATACGAATTCGGTCGCCGGGTGGTCATAGATTTCCTCCGGCCGGCCGACCTGTTCAACCCGTCCGGAATTAAACACCAAGATACGGTCGGAGAGGATAAGGGCCTCTTCCTGATCGTGAGTCACGTAGAGGGTGGTGATATTGAGGGCGCGTTGAATCCGTCGGATTTCGGTGCGCAAGGTCAAGCGGATGCGGGCGTCGAGTGCCGACAAGGGCTCATCGAGCAACAGCACACGGGGACTCGGAGCCAGC
This sequence comes from Bacillota bacterium, assembly GCA_021797825.1. Classification (GTDB taxonomy): domain Bacteria; phylum Bacillota; class Sulfobacillia; order Sulfobacillales; family Sulfobacillaceae; genus JAJZZA01. The sequence goes on from JAJZZA010000044.1 coordinate 2,405, forward strand.
GCCCGCGCCAACGCCACCCGTTGTTGCTCGCCCCCTGACAGCTGATGGGGATAGCGGTCGGCTTTGTCTGCGAGACCGACGAGGTCAAGCAGTTCCGCCACATGCGCCGTGATAACCGAGGAGGATTCCTTGCGAACTTTGAGACCAAAGGCTACGTTGCCGGCGGCGGTTAGATTGGGAAACAAGGCATAGGATTGAAAGACCATTCCAATCTGGCGCTTTTGCGGAGGAACCTGGGTAATGTCTTCATTTTCCAAGTGAATCGTGCCGGCGTCGGGACGCTCGAAACCGGCCACCATGCGCAGCAATGTGGTCTTCCCGCTGCCGCTTGGGCCAAGCAGACTGACAAATTCACCCTGTTGCACATCGACTGTCACCCCGTCGACCGCGCGGTGCCCTGAAAAATGCCGCTTGATCTCCCGAATTTGCAAGTAAGCCATATTATCCTCCCCGAGATCCGGATGGGTGGTGCTCAGCGAGCGCCTGGACCGAAGGTGATGTTTCCCCGGTTGACCGCGTGCATAAAACCGACAAAAACCCAGACCAGCGCAAAACTGATCAGGGCCAGGGCGGCGGCGGCATGGGCGCGGGTCTGCCCGGTGAGCAACATGTATACCCCGAAGGTATTAAATCCCAGCATACTTGAAATGGCATATTCGCCCATAATCAGGGCGAACACCAAAAACGCGCCACCTAAGATGGCGGTGCGTAAATTAGGCAACACTATCCGCAACAGAATCACCGGCCATCCCGCACCGAGACTCAACGCCGCTTGCGTCAGGGTTCGCAAGTCGACCGAACGGAGGCCGTTGTCGATGGAACGGAATAGATATGGCATGGAAATGACCCCGTAGGCGGCCAGAATCAGCACCATCGGGGATGACAAGGGTCCGAATCCGTTGCCGTAGAGTCCGACCATGCCAAAAACCAGGACGATGGGCGGAACCACAAACGGCAAGATGCTAAGGAATTCAACCCAGGTGCGGACTTTGGGAGCGCGCAAGTAGGCCCAGTAGGCGGCGGGGATAATGAGCAGCAGGCCGATGGCCACGGCCGCCAGGGCCATGAAGAGGGAAAGGCCCAGGCTTGCCCAGAACCCCGACGCGGTGAGAATGCTGCTATACGCGGAAAACAAGGGGCGCGTGCCGGTTTGCAGGCTGAACTGCAAGGTGGCCACCAGCGGCAGGATAAAGTAGGCCGCGCCCAGCAAAACCACGAGCCAAGAACTGCCCCGTGCCGGTCTCATTGGGCCCATCGCCCTCCTTTGCGGTTCATTAGCAGATAAAGGCCGAAGACGACCGACATGACCACCACCATCCCGACGGCCAAGGCGTCCCCTAATCCCGGACTGAACAGCACATTGCCGGTCATTTCTTGTCCGATCAGAATCGGAATCAAGTTAATCATGCCGGAGGTTAGGGCGTAGGCGGTGGCGTAAGCGCCGAAACTGTTGCCAAACAGAACCAGCAGGGCGCCAGCTAACGGTATCCGCAAGATGGGCAGCGCCACCCGGGTCCAGTATTGCCAACGACTGGCGCCCAGGCTGGCGGCCGCTTCCGACCACCGGCCCAGCGTTTCCAAGGCCGGGGTGATCAGCAGCACCATCAGCGGAATTTGAAAATAGAGATAGGTGATCGCCAGACCCCAAAAGTTGAACAGCGAAAAACCGTGGTGGTACAGGTTGTAACCGGTGGCCTGCTGGAGCAAGACCGTAATCATGCCGACCGGCCCCAAACTGGCGGTAAAGGCAAAAGCCAGCGGGATCCCCGCAAAGTTGGAGGCCACTCCCGAAAACGTCATGAGTAGCGGGCGCAATGCCTTGGGCAGCCCTCCTCCAATCGCCGCCCAGGCGAGCAGGATGCCAACCAGTCCAGCGCCGAGAGCGGTGGCGGCGCTCAAGGCGATGCTGGTCCGGTAGGCGTCCAAAAACTGCGGCTGGCTTAATTGCGCCAAATACTTCAGCGTAACCCGGGGATGGCCTCCGGTCAGGCTGCCGATGATAAGCCCGATGGTGGGAATGACCAAAAATAGCAAGGTGAACCCAAAGAACGGGACGAACCAGATCCAGTCAAGCCGCCCCGTTCGCCGCCGGTGTCGCGCGGACGGGGTGTTGATTCCCGTCATCGGTTGCTCCATGCCAGCCGCTACCCCCTTTTCGCATTGGTGCCCAGCTGCCCCGGGAAGGGGCGGGCGGGATTAACCGCCCACCACCTTGGGACCCCACTGGGCTTGGACCACGGCTGCCGCCTTGTTGGTTTGCGCCACCGTGGGAAACTGGGCGTTGGCGTAGGCCGAGGCGGGGGGGAGCTGGGCCGTCAAGGACGCCGGGATTTTGCCGCGTTTGACCAGATCGTTGAACCGCACCGGATGCGCAAATCCCTCCAAGTACATGAGCTGGCCTTCGTCGGAGTAGATGAACTCCTCCCAGAGGCGCGCCGCATACGGATGGTAGGAATACTTGCTGATCGCCTGGCAGTAATACCCGCCGATCACCCCGGAGGAAGGAATGGCGACAGTCAGCTGCGGGTTTCCTGCAAACTGTTTCTTGTATCCCAGCAACAGGTAGTCCCACATGATCGCGATCGGCGTGGTGCCCTTGGAAATGTTGGCGGGGTAGCAGTCGACCGGAATAAAGTTGCCGATGCTTTTCAGGTGGGCAAAGAAATCGATGCCGGGGCCGATGTCGTCCAGCGATCCGCCGTTGGCCAGGGCTGCCGCCCAGACCGCCATAAAGGCGTCCTGCGCGGAACGGGGGTCGCCGTCAATCGCGACCATGTTCTTGTACTCCGGTTTGGCCAGGTCGGACCAGTCGGCGGGCATGGTCTGCACGATATGGCGGTTGGCCCCGAAAGCCACCACCCCGTAATAGTCGCCGGTCCAATATCCTTCGGGGTCTTTCAGGCTGGCCGGGATGGTGTCCCAGTTGGCGTTGCGATAGGGCGCCCAGAGGCCTTTTTGTTTGCCGACCTGGGCGAACGAGGGGCCTACATCGACCGCATCGGGCTCCAGGTTCTTGTTGTTGCGGTAGCTGGTAATGGCTTGCACTTCCTGACCGGACGAGTCGTCGGGCGACTCGTTGTTGATCGGGACACCGTATTTCTTGGGGAAAGCGGCCAGCAGGGCGCCGTAATTCGCCCAGTCCGGCGGCAGGGCGATGGTGTTAAGCCGGCCTTCCTTCTTGGCGTTGGCGATCAGGGTGGACATGGCAATGGCGTTGCCGGAAGACAGCGGGTTGGCCCCCCCGGTGGGGGCCGGACTGGTTCCGCAGGCGGCTAGAAATGACGCGGCGGCGCTTATGCCCACCAGTCCCGCTCCGCCTTGCACGCCGAGTTTTAGCATGGCGCGGCGCGTCAGCGGCCGCTCAAAGGCCATGGCTTGCGGATCGACGATGTTCTCTGACATGGTATTCCCTCCAGATGCTAAAGTGTGGTGGACGCATCCCTGGTGTGGGTGACGATCTGATCTTCCTCGATTGCACCCGTCACGCAGATCGAGCGCAAATCAGGAACGGTTCGAATTACGGCCGGATGGTGAATGACCTCGGAACCAATGGCAATGACCGGGATTGCCAGCGTCTGCGCCATCGTCCAGTCATTGCAACTGTCGCCCACCATCACGCAGTCACCTGGATCCCAAGACTGACCATGCAGCACCAGGCGCAGCGGAGCCGAATCGGGTTTTTGCAAGACGCTATCGTCGGCGGTTACCACCGCGTCGAACGACGTTTCCAGTTGCAGTGCCCGCAGATGGGCCATCGTGCGCGCACGGTGGTCGCCGGTGACGAGGCCTAAGAACAAGCCTGCGGCGCGGACTCGCGCCACAAAGGCTTGCGCTCCCGGCAAGGCCTTTACCGATGCCCCGTCGACCAGACGGTCGGCTTCGGCCATGAGCCAAGCGGCTTGGCGTAGGCATTCCGGCCAGGGGTCGCGACGGCACTGATACCACAGGCCGGCGAGCAGCACATCGGCTTGCGCCAGCGAGGCCAAGATGGACGGTCCGTGCGGGTCGAGGAAAGGTTCGGCTCCCATCAGGCGGTCATAGCGGGAGGCGGCCGGCGTGCCCAGCGCGGTCGCGATGACCGAGCGTCGGGCTTGGTGAAGCGCTGTGGCCAGGGCCATTTGGTCCACCAAGACGCCGTCTTTGTCCAATACGATTCCCTTTACCGTCAGCTCGAGACCATCAACGCGTATCCGTCGTTTGCGCATGTCTCTGACCTACCCTAAAGGTCTGGTTAGGAGGTGTCATGAAAAAAAGAACACCCGGAATAGCGCATGCTTTCCGCTGGGCGTTCTCCAATGTCTCTAGCCCTTTGTGCAGGAAACCCGAGGGATCCTTCGACACACCGTCACGAAAATCCTTCAGGGTTTTTCAAATTGATAAATTTTATTGCCGCCCGCTGTCGATTCCACACCGTGACAGCGGTTATCGGCCCCGGCCCTCTTGGCCACTCTCCCCAGGCGCAAACAGACTCCAGAAGGATTTTCGCGGTTGGGCTTACGGGCGTCTTCGCGTCGGCGGCCCCTTCGGCCTGGGTTATAACCGCTCCGTCCGGGGCCAAGCCCGCACTCTGCTGCCCGCGCAGGGGATTTACAAGATCACGGGTCTCCGGGATAATAGAGCACACACTCGGGTGGAGAGATAGAGAGCCCAGCGGCGCAGTTGGCTGCTGGGCTTTTCGTCGTTTGGGAGGTGCGGAGATGGTGGTGGTGGTCGGCGGTGGCGCCACCGGACTGGGGGTGGCCTGGGATCTGGTGCAGCAAGGTGTGCCGGTGACGGTGGTCGAGCAAGGCGATCTCGGCCAAGGCACCTCCGGACGATTTCACGGACTCTTGCACAGCGGCGCCCGTTATGCGGTGGAGGATCCCGGCACCGCCCGGGATTGCTGGACCGAGAATCAGATTCTGCGGCGGATTGCTCCCGGCGCGGTGGAAGCGACCGGCGGGTACTTTGTCGCCACCGCCGGGGATGCGGAGGAGTATGAAGAGCGATGGCTTTTGGGTTGCCAAACCGCTGGGATTCCGGTGCGACCGGTCCCGGTGGCCGAAGCTCGTCAGCGGGTCCCGGCGCTGGGCGGTGGTGTGCGGCGCGTCTATGGGGTTCCGGACGGGGTGTTGGAGGGCTTTTCGCTGCTGTTGGGGCTGGCTAAAGGTATTGTGGCCCAGGGCGGGGCGGTGTGGCCGCGAACCCGCCTGACGCGCGTAGCCAGCCGCGCGGGATCCGTCAGCGGCGTCGAGCTCGATGGCGCGGGGGGACGGCGCACGCTGGCCTGTTCGGCAGTGGTCAACGCGGCCGGGCCGTGGGCGGGAGAGGTTTCGACGCGCTTCGAGGATCCGATTGCGTTGCGGCTGGCCAGCGGCACCATGCTGGTCTTTGCCCATCGCCAGGTGCCGTTGGTGATCAATCGGCTGGCACCCCCCGGCGACGGAGACATCCTGGTCCCCCACCGGCACGTCTCCATATTCGGCACCACCGACGTGCCGGTGGCGCACGCCGGGGCGCTTGGGGCGACCGTTAGCGAAGTGCAGAGGCTTATGGAACTCGGTGGTGAATTATATCCCGGGATCGAACAGTGGCGGGTGCTGCGGGCGTTCGCCGGGATCCGCCCCCTGTTTGACGGGGGCATTTCCGCCGAGGGATGGGTGTCGCGGGAGTTTGCGGTTATCGACCATGGGCGGCGAGGCGGGATGGCTGGCGCTTTTTCGGTGGTGGGAGGCAAGTGGACGACATATCGCAAGATGGCTCAGGAGACGGCGAACGCGGTGATGGGCTACTTGGGCATACGACGCACGGCGGACACCGCTACCCTGCGGGTTCCGCTGGACCCGGGGCCGGGGTCGGCCGATAGCGACGCGACGCCGCTGATCTGCGAATGCGAGCGCGTGTCGGCCGCCGCCCTGGCTAGGCAGAATGGTTCGCTGAGCGAACGGCGGGTTGCCACCTGGTTTGGCATGGGGCCCTGTCAGGGAACGTTTTGCGGTGACCGGGCGGCGCAATCCCGCGCCAGGGTCGTCGGCGTCGAAGCGGCCGAACAGGAATTGGCGGCGTTTCGGGCGGAACGGGCGAAAGGCATGGTCGCCGTGCGGTGGGGCCGCAATGCCCAGCAAGAGGCGTTGCAGCAAGCCATCCGGTGGCAGACGCTGGGTGAGCGGGAGGAGCGTCCATGACCCCGCCCGTGTTGGTTATCGGTCGCGGTCCGGCCGGAATGCTGGCCGCCTCGCTGTTTTGTCTGGCCGGGGTGGCGGTCGACCTGGTGGCGGACGGCGCGGGCACACTGCCGTTGTGGTCGGGGGCTTGGCATTTTCGCAGTTACGATGGAGCCCGTTTGCTTGACGATCCGTGGCAATGGTGGGCCGATGCCGAGGGGCATCCTTATGCGGCCTGGTCGTCGCAGCAGTGGCGCGAGGGATGGCAAACCCTATCCCAGGTCTGGCGTTTGGCGGGAATCCCCACCCACCCCCTACCGTCGCGCAATTGGTGGACGGTATCGGCCGCCGGCACCCCGGACCGGGCGTTCTTGGTTCCTGCCTGGCAATACGCGGTGCCAGCTGCGGAGCCGGTCTGCCTGGTGGGGTTTGAGGGCTTGGCGGATTCCCTCGCCGATGTGCAGGCCGTCCGCTACAGCCGGCGCTGCAACCTGCGCGCCGAGGTGCTGGCCCTGCCGTCTCCACCTGGCTGGGACGGGACCTGGTCGACGGTGCGGTGGGCCTCGTACCTCGAGTCGGAGCCGGGCGGGGCCTGGTTGTTGGAGGAACTGACGCGCCGGCTGGCGGGCGTTTCGGATGAGCTTCCACTGCTCTTTCCGCAAGTTATGGGGATAAGGCGGGTCGCGGATATCCTCGGCGCCATCACACGCAGCACAGGCCGGAGGGCTTACGAGGTGCCGGCGCCGCCGCCGGCGCTGGGTGGCATTCGCATTCAAGAGCAATGGACGCGGTGGCTGCTGCGAAACGGTGCGCGGTTTCGCTCCGGGCATGTCGACGGGATCACCGAAGACGGCGTCACCTGGCATCACACCCAGTCCTTAAACGGGGCAGCCGTGGTCAACGCGACGGGTGGGGTGCTCGGAGGCGGTCTCGCCATCCGGCGGGATGGCAGCTTGTGGGAAACAGTGGCCGCCCGGAGGTTGGGCGGATCGTCGGCTTTAGGCCAGGATGGTCGCGTGGTGACGGCTGGGCGCCAACTGCCGGGGTGCGACCCCGACCGCCACGGGGACGGGGGCGCGGTCAATCTGGCATCGGCGGTGGAAGCGGTGCGGGGGACGCTGCAGCGGTTGGGCTGGCAACCGGCGAGGAGTGCCGGTGAGGGCGGGGTCGGGATCGTGGAAAGCCATTGAACCGGTGCGGAAAACCCAGGTCAGGGAGGGCGGGCAAGCGATGTGGAGCGATACCGATTCGTGCCTTAAGTGTTCGATATGTGTGGCGGCCTGCCCGGTCTATCGGGCCGATCCCGAGTTTTTGGGGCCCAAGGCGCTCGGTCCCGACTGGTATCGGCTGTTTCAGCAAGGCGACACCCGACCCTTCGCGCATGTTGACGATTGTACCTTTTGCCAGTTGTGCGAGGCCGCCTGCCCAGCGGGCGTGCCGGTGGCGCATCTGATCGCGCTGCAGAAATCTTTGGTCAAGCGGCCGTTCAGAATGCGGGTCCGGGACTCCGTGCTAACCCGGCCGCACTGGGTGGCACGCGTGCCGGGGGCGTTGGGTTTGGCCCCGCCCGCGCTGGGTCGGGCCTTGGGACTGTCGGCCAGCGCCTGGCGGGTTCGCCGACGCCGGCGCCCGCGCTTTGATCCCCTCGCCGCTGCCGTCAGCGCGCGGGGAACGGTGGGTCTGTTTGTCGATTGCTTCAGTCGGGGCTATGATCGAGAAGCCGTGGGTGCGGCGCGCGCCCTCTTGGAAGTGTGGGGGTTTGGGGTTCGTGAGGTGCCCGGACAGTCGTTGTGCTGCGGGGCGGCGGCATATGCCAGCGGACGCCCCGCTCAGGCGGGGTCCATGGCGAAGCAGATGGCGGCCGGTCTGGCGCGTGACGCGCAGCATCTCCAATGGCTGGTGACTTTAAACGCCACCTGCGATGGGACACTGCGGGATGAGTGGCCTCGATTTCTGGATGCGGTCCCTGTCGTCCCGGTGCGCGCCTTCGACGACGTCGCCGCCGAAGAGGCGCCGGAGGCGTTTTGGCGGCGACTCCGGGCCGGAGCGCCCCATCCCCCGGTTGCTCTGCATACCACCTGTCGCGGCAAGGTGGCGCGCGGCGAAGGGGGTCTGTCGAGGCTCGCCGCATTGGCCGGCATCGCGGCGGAACCGTTGGATGCGGCCTGCTGCGGAGCGGCCGGCTCGTACGCCTTTAAGCGGGAGCATGCCGCGATCGCCCAAAAAATGGGGCGGAAGGCCGGACAGGCGATGCCTGCCGGGACCGGCGGATTGTGGGTGGACAGCGGAACCTGCGCTGTCCATTTAGAGGAGATGTCGGGTGTCCGTGCGCGCCATCCCGCGGTATGGCTCTGGGAGGCCTGGCAACAGGCGGCGCATGGGCCGGCAACGTTAAGAGAACGGGAATAGGGGTTATGAGCATGACACAGGCGGCGTTTCGTTTTCCCCGGATCATTCCCGCGCTGCGCGGACTCGATAACTGGGAACATCTTTTGGATCAAGATGCGCAGGGTGCGATCTTTATTTTGGGCGGCACCATTAACACCATTGCCGAACCGGTGGGCCGGCTGCAGCTGCGGGGATGGCATGTCTTTTTGCACGTCGACCTGCTCCGCGGTTTGTCAGCCGACGGAGACGGCATGCGTTTTTTGGCAGAATATGTGGGTCCCGCCGGGATCATCTCCACCCACAGCCAGACTGTGCAGGCCGCCCGCAAAGTCGGCATCCGGGCGGTTCAGCGGATGTTCCTGGTGGATAGCCAGTCGGTCGCGACCGGCATCGCTCAGGTTCAGGCCTCGCATCCCGATGCGGTGGAGGTCATGCCGGCGCTGGTGGCGGAGACCATTCGGGTGGTAGCCCAAAAGGTGCCGTGTCCTGTTATTGCCGGAGGACTGCTGAGGACTCCCCTCCAGATTCGGACGGCGCTGGAGGCGGGAGCGAGCAGTGTCTCCACCAGCAACGTCGACTTGTGGCCGTGGGCAACCGGTGGGCCGCGTTAATCTCCGTCCCGGTTGGCGGCGGCCGGTGTGGCGGCTAGCGCTCGCCGCCGCCATTTGGGGCTCGATGTTTCCAGTCAGCGCGGAGGTGATGCGGACGGTCCCCCCGCTGGCCTTAGAGTGGCTTAGTTATGTCGTCGCGATGGCCGTGCTGGGGTTTTTGGTATGGTGGCGCCGGCTTGGCTGGCGCCTGCCGGCCCCTGTGCTGGCGCGCGCCGCGCTGGCCGGGATGGCGGGTTACGGGATGGCGATCGCGGCCCAGTACACCGGGACCCGGCAAGCGGGTCCCCAACTGGGCGCGTTGATTACAGCCATCACGCCGGCCCTCATCATCGTCGGAGCCCGGCTTTCCCTGCACGAGCCGGTCACCGCCAGAAAGGCGTTGGCGGTCTGTCTGGCGGTGGCGGGCATTTTGCTGGTGGTGGGGTTGGGGCCGCTTGCCGGACCCCAGCTGGAGGGTGCCGGATGGCTGTTGCTGACGGCCGGGTTGTGGGCCTACGTCTCCCTACAGATGAAGCGTCTGTCGGTCCACGCCGACCCTCTCGTCCTGACCCTGTATGGGGTCATCGCCGGGTGGGCGGCGATCACTGCCCCAGCCGCCGGCGAGTTGGGTTCGGTGGCGGTCATTACGGCGGCGACTGCCGGCGGTATTTTCTATCTGGGCGCGGTGGCCACCGCCGCCGCGTATTACTTGTGGAATCGGGGTCTGGCGGGGGTTGGAGCCGGTCAGGGCGGCCTGTACTTGGTCTTGCAGCCGTTAACCGGTGCCCTCATCTCGGCGATTTGGCTGCATGCGCCGGTCACTCCCGGGTTAGCCCTCGGCGGACTGTTGGTGGCGGCCAGCCTGGTATTGGGCGCGGAGGGGGATGCGCCGGCGCGCGGCGGGGGCTTGGCCTAAGCCGCGCGACCCTAAAGCCGGGTGGCGGTGACCGTCAAGTCGGATCCCACGCGCACGACTTGGGGGGGCGCCAAGAGTGTCCAGTCGCCGGGCACCTCCCAATGCGACGAGGCGACGACGAAGCGATCCGGGGACTGTTGGGCGTGCAGGTGGTAATAGCTTGGGTCCGCTTGCGCGAACGGCGCCTGCGGATTGTACGCGGACAGAATTTCGAGCCCGCCCGCGGACAACACCAGCGTATTGAGCCCGCTGTAGGTAAAGGGAGCGCGCCGGAAGCGGCGGAGCAGGCGGGCAAAGCCTTGGCCTGGGGTCGTGGCTTCGGCCGAGGCCCATGCCCAAAAATACTGTTCGCTGTCGGTCGTGCCCTGCCGACGCGTCTTGAACCGGTCGGCGGTAAGCTCCGTCAGCGCGGCAGCGGGTGAAACGGTGCCATTGTGGGCAAATGCCAGCTGCCGTTCCGGCCACTCAAAGGGGTGCGTATTGGCCATGGTGACCGGCATGCCCGGCGTGGCCCAGCGGAAGTGGAGCAGCCAGGCGCGAGCGGGCGTCATCACCGCCTGTTGAAAGACCGGCGAGGACCAGGCCGGACCGGTTTCGCGCAAGATCCGCAGCGAATTGCCGGCGTCAAGCCAGGCCAAGCCCCAGCCGTCGGAATGGTGGCGGGAGAGGTCGACAAACGATGCCCAGCGCTCCCCCAGCACATCCGGTAATGTGGTCGGCGTACGGGAAACCAATCCCATTAATCGGCACATGTTGTCATCCCCCGGCCCCTGAAGGTTGCAGCCCAACGCGCCAGCCGCGGAACCGTCACGGCGCACGCGGCCGGCCCGATCTACTCCAATGAGACAAACACGTTTTTTAGCTCGGTATACAACTCCAGCGCTTCCATGCCCAACTCGCGGCCCAATCCGCTCATCTTAAACCCGCCGAACGGTGCCTCCAGATGGACGCTGCGAATGGAGTTCACGCTCATGACTCCGGTGCGGACTTGGTTGGCCACGCGCAGGGCGCGGGCCACGTCGCGCGTGAAAACGGTCCCCGAGAGGCCGTAGTCGGTGCTGTTGGCCAGCCGAATCGCCTCGGCCTCGGTATCGAAGGCTTGCAGGGTGCTGACCGGGCCAAAGATCTCCTCGCGGACAATTGCCATCTCGGGCCGCACATCGGTAAACACCGCCGGACCCTGATAGTAGCCAATGGCGGGAATAGCTGCCTCCGCAGGATCCAACAAGAGGCGGGCGCCCTCTTCCAGCCCGCGGGTTACGTACTGACTGACCGTGCGCCGATGGCCCGCGGAGATGAGAGGTCCCATGGCGACGCTCTCATCCAGGGGGTCGCCCACGGTCAGCGCGCGGGCATGCGCCACGTAGCGTTCGCTAAAGGGCTGCAGGATATCTCTTTGCACCAGCACCCGACTGCGTGCGCAGCAGTCCTGGCCGGAATTGGCGTAGGCCGACTGCACCGCCAGATAGGCGGCCCGGTCCAAGTCAATGTCATCAAACAGGATAATCGGCGACTTGCCGCCCAACTCCAGCGACACCCGTTTAATGCGGGCGGCGGCCAGTGCCATAATGCGCGCCCCGGTGGCGGTTTCGCCGGTGAAGGCGATCTTGTCTACCTCGGGATCGGTGACCAGCGCTTCGCCGACTTCCGCGCCCGGTCCCGGCACCACGTTGAGGACGCCCGGCGGGATCCCGGCCGCGTCGGCCAAGGGTCCCAGCAGGAGGGCGGTCAACGGGGTGTAGCTGGCGGGCTTGACCAAGAGGCTGTTGCCCGCGGCCAACGCGGGGGCGATCTTCCAAACGGAAATTAGAAACGGAAAGTTCCAGGGCACAATCAGGCCCACCACCCCGGCCGGGACCCGCAGCGTGTAATCGAGGCCGGGAGCCGATACCGGTATCGTGCGGCCAAAAATCTTATTGGCCGCTCCAGCGTAATACTCAAAACAGTCGGCGGCGGTAGCCACCTCGTCGCGGGAATCCTGCAGGGTCTTGCCCACTTGCCGGGTCTCCAGCTGGGCAAATTCTTCCAAGTGGTCGCGCAGCAGCGTGGCCAGGCGATTTAAGACTTTGCCGCGGGCGGTGGCCGCAATCCGGCTCCAGCGGCCGTCGTCGAACGCGGCCCGTGCGATGCGGGCGGCGTGGGCGACGTCATCCGCCGACAGGCGTGCCACCCGCGCCAAAACTTGTCCGTTGGCGGGATTTTCCACGACAAAACTCTGGCCCGACGAGGCGGGGGTCCAACTCCCTCCCATCCAGGCGTTCCACACTTCGGTTTGCGGCGCCAGTGCCATACGTGTCCTCCGTTCTTATCCGCGGGCAGCGGTGTGTGGCGTGCCCGCCGGGCCGTTTAGAAATAATAGGCGGTGATGCCGCCGTCGACGTTAAGCTCGGCGCCGGTCATCCAGCTCGATTCGGAAGACGCCAGGTAGACCGCCAGGTAGCCCACGTCTTCAGGGCGTCCGAAGCGGCCCAGCGGGATGCGCGCCAGTCGAATCGCCTTGGCTTCGGGGTCGGTCAGCAGCCATTCGGTTAGCAAGGGGGTTTCGATGGGACCGGGACATATCGCGTTGGCGCGCACGCCCTGCCGCCCGAATTGAGCGGCCAACGATTTGGTCAAGGCGATGACGCCGCCTTTGCTGGCCGTATAAGAATCCTGCGGGACGGTGCAGCCGACCTGGGCGACGAACGAGGCGACGTTGATGACCGACCCGCCGCCGGCCGCGATGATGGCCGGGATGGCGTGTTTGCACATCAGGTAGGTGCCCTTGAGGTTGACTGCCTGCACCCGGTCCCAAACCTCCGGGGAGGTGTCAAGCACCGAATGATCGACTTCAATCATAATCCCCGCATTGTTGTAGAGCACCGTAAGTTTTCCGAAGTGCTCCAGCGCGGCGGCGACGGCATCGCGCGCGTCCGACTCGCGGGTGACGTCCGAGCGAACCGCCAGCACCATTCCGCCCAGATCCCTGATCTGGGTAGCGGTCTGCTCCAGCCCGTTGGGCTCGATGTCGGTCAGCACCAAGGCGGCACCCTCGGCGGCAAACATACGGGCGGCGACCTGGCCCATGCCGCTGGCCGCACCGGTAATCAGCGCAACTTGTTCGGAAAGACGATTCATGGTCGATTAAGCCTCCTGACAATGGTGGGAAATGATGGGTGTTCGGGCGCGCGGCGCTTTAGATGCGCTCAAAGTAGCGCTCACGCTCCCAGGTGGTGACAATCGCGTCGTAGGCTTCGCGTTCGACCCGGGCTGCATTGAGATAATGCGCAACCACCTCCGGACCAAAGGTGTCGAGGGCCGGCTGGCTGTTGCGAAACAACTCCAGGGCATCGTCCAGGCGGCGGGGAACCCGCGGCAAATCATCGGCTTGGTAGGCGTTGCCGGAAAACTCCGGGGGTAGGGTCAGGCGGTGTTCGACACCCCACAAGCCGGCCCCCAGGATGCCGGCTAAAGCGATGTAGGGATTGGCATCGGCCCCCGGCAGGCGGTTTTCCACATGCAAGCTTTGTCCGCCGCCGACTACGCGCAGTCCGCAAGTGCGGTTGTCGTAGGCCCAGGCGATGTTAACCGGAGCCCAACTGGCCGACGCGTACCGTTTGTACGAATTGATGGTGGGGGCGAACAGCAGGGCCCATTGCTGGGAAAGGGCCAGTTGGCCGGCCAAAAATGACTGGGCGACGGGCGACATGGCTTCCGGATGGTCCGGGTCACCGCCGGCAAAGGCGTTTTGGCCGGTTTGGCGGTCGCGCAGGCTGACGTGGATATGGCAACTGGAGCCGGTCAGGCGATGGTCGGGTTTCGCCATGAAGGTTACCGCCAGGTCATGCGCGACGGCAATCTCCTTGAGACCATGTTTATAAATCGCGTGATGGTCGCCGGCCGCCAAGGCGGGCCCGTGATGCAGGTTGATTTCGTACTGGCCCGGTCCCGCCTCGCCTTTGGCGGCCACCAGGGGAATCCCGGCGTCCCGCATCTGACGGCGGACATCGCGATAAAACGGCTCGGCTTTGGTGCTTTGCAGGAAATGATAGTCCTCCAGGTACCAGCCGAAGGTTTTTAACCCGACGTAGTCTTTTTCGCGGGCGCTTTCGAAGGTTTCCCGCCACAAGTAAAATTCCAGTTCGGTAGCCATGATCGGATCAAATCCGCGGGCTTCGGCCCGGGCGATTTGGCGCTTTAAGACCTGGCGGGGCGAGACCGCCACGGGGTGGCCGTGATGGTCGACAACATCGCTCAAGACCAGGGCGGTGCCGGGCAACCAGGGCACCGCCCGCAGCGTGGAAAGATCGGGGACCGCGACCCAGTCCCCGTAGCCCTCGCTCCAACTCATCGACGGGAATCCGTCCGGCGTGTTCATCTCCATGTCGGTGCCAAGCAGGTATTTGCAGAAATGCATCCCGGAGGGGAGCAGTTCGTCAAGAAAATGCCGGACCGGGATGCGTTTGCCGACCAACCGTCCTTGCAGGTCGACCAGCCCCACCATGACGGTATCGATGGTGTCGCGGGATGCCGCGGTCTTCAAGTCATCGAGCGTGAGATGGCCAGTCATAGACGACGATTCCATAGTGCTTCCTCCCTGCGGGGCGCCTAGCGCCCATGCTGTTGCATATTGACAAAAACATGGAAAATGTGGTGTCATGGAGAACACGGTTCGGAACAATGGGAAAGGCACCAGACAAACGTCGGATACTGTGAAGTCGTTCCTAACATATCATGGCGACTCCCGCCTGGCAACGCGGCCGCGATAAAAATTTCGCGGGGGTTGCCGCGGCGATGCCCGCCGGCCGACGATCCCGAGTCCGGCGCTCGCCGGCGCCGGTCCCCTCGGCGCGGAGGGACCCGAGCCGAGAAGCTGGGTGACGGCTCGTTGACCCGGGCTCCGCGGTGTTAGGTGTCGGGGTCCAAAGGATTCGGGGCAGGCGACAATTGGGCCAATAGATTCGGGGTGTGGTGCTGCAGCGGGGTGGAGAGGACGACCATGGTCTCGGCGCGGCGGAATCCGCGGATGCGGCCCAACTTATCAAAGAGCAGGCGCTGCAGGCTTTCATGGTCTTCGGCCCACACCTTGACCAGACAGTCGAAGCGCCCCGTCACCATATAGGCGGAATCTACCTCCGGGATTTTGGCCAGATCGTCCAGGACATTGTAGGCCTGATCGCCTTGTTCGGTTTGCAACGCGACCCAGGCCATCACCGGATAGCCTAGCGACGGCCAGTCGATGACCGCCTGAAACCCCTTTAAGATGCCGCTTTGGGTCAACTTTTTGATGCGTTCGTGAACCGTTGCGCGCGACACCCCGAGTTGCGAGGCGATGTCTTGCAAAGAGGAGCGGGCATTGCGCGCCAAGGCGGATAAAATAAAACGGTCGGTGGCGTCGAGCGTCATGGAAAGGCCTCCTTTCCGCCTGAGTTGCCTCGCCGGGCGTCCGCGGTGCGGACGTTGCGCCAGGTCGCGGCGGGGCCGGCATCTATTGCGATCCGGCCAAGATTCAAGCCGGTTGACACATGTCGAACAAACCCCCTACAATTTCTATCATAACGCAAGGGACAGAAATTATCTGCCAAACAATGTTTTGTCCCGTAGCCAGGTTGCAGTGGTTTCGTTTGTGTGGTCCCGAACAAGCGCGGAGACGGCTTCCCAACCTTTTCCGGACGCTGCGGTCAGGGGGCTCGGACCATGATAGAAACTCCACGACAAAGTGCGGGCATCCGGCTTTGGTTGGCTGGGTTGACCAACGGGGCCCGGTATGGCAGCGTGCTCACCATCTTTCTCAGTTATTTCGGACAATCCGGACAACCCTGGGCCAAATGGGCAGGGGTTCAGCTGTTCGCCTGGGGGGTGCTGGCGGCGCTGCAGGATTCCTATCTCGCCCCCTCGTGCTGGCAGTGGTTGGCCGCGCAGGGCGCGGCCGGACTGGTGGTGTTCAGTGTCGGGCTTACCGTTCACAATACGGGATGGTACTGGATCCTTTACCTGGTGCTGGTCATCCAGACGGCCGCAATCCGCAAGACCCGGGACGCCGCCGTCGTGACGGGGCTGCTGTTTTTGCTGCGGGTGGCCAACCTCGAAGCCAGCCCCTGGCCGTGGCCGAGCCAGATCTTCATTCAATCGCTGCTGACGACAGTCTGGCTGTTTATGCTGTTACTGGCGGCTGGGTTGGTGATGGCGGACCAAGCCGCGGAAAAGATCCGGCTGGAGGAACTCGCCCGCAAGCTGGATTCATCCCATCGCGAATTGGCCAGGGCGTACACGCAGCTCAGTGAATCTTCGCGACGCGCAGAGGAGGCGTCGGTGCTGCGGGAACGTGCCCGCATCGCACGGGAAATCCATGATTCGCTGGGACACACCATGGTGGGGTTGATGGTGCAGTTGGAAGCTGCCAGCCGAACCTTGGAGCGCGACGTGGCGAAGGCGGACGTCCACCTGCAGCACGCGTTGGGTCTGGCCAAACAAGGCACGGTGGAGGTGCGGCACGCCATCAAGGCGCTGCGCCCGCCGCTCCTGATTCCCGGCCAATGGCTGCTGGCGGTGGACCGTCTGGTGGATGATTTTGCCATCTTTAGCGGCGTGCGGGTGGAGCTCAGACTGCCGGCTGAGGAATTCGGTTTGGATGAGGAGGTTGAGGTGGCTGTTTACCGGGGGATTCAGGAGGGATTAACCAATGCCTTCAATCATGGCCGCGCCACGCGGGTGCTGATTCAGGTTCGCCAATCCGGCCGCTGGCTCTTTGTCCGCATCCGGGACAACGGACAGGGGAGCCGCAACCTGGCAGCGGGATTCGGGCTGTCCGCCATGCGGGAGCGGGTGCAAACGCTCGGGGGCAGAATGCGCGTGCGCAATGCAACAGGGGGGGGATTCGTGATTGCCTGGTGCGTACCGGTGCAACAAGACGGCGAGGAGCGCTGGAACACGGCTTGGGAGCGGAGGGATTCAGCATGTCGCAATCTATCCGGGTAATGGTGGTAGACGATCAGGCCTTGGTCTGTCAGGGGATTCGGACGATTCTTGACCTGGAAGACGATATGACGGTGGTTGCCACCGCCGGCAACGGTCAGGAGGCGGTGGACAAGGCGCTCATGTACGCACCCGACGTCATTTTGATGGATTTGAACATGCCGGGACTCGATGGGGTGGAAAGCACCCGCCGGATTCTGCAGCACATGCCGGACTGCCGCATTGTCATCCTGACGGTATTTGATGACGACAATCACGTCTTTGACGGGGTGCTGGCCGGAGCCACCGGCTATTTGATGAAAGACGTCTCGACCGACGAGCTGATTCAGGCGGTGCGGGCGGTGGCCCGGGGCGAGGCAATGGTGACCCCCAAAGTCGCTATGAAGCTGTTGCGGGAGTTTGGCCGATTGAAAAAAGGCGCCGGCGTCCCGGACGATCCGGGACTGGAACCGGTGCCGACCGATGTCGAACGGGATCGGCTGACCAATCGCGAATGGGATATTCTAGGGTGTTTGGCGAGCGGCATGAGCAATCGCGAAATTGCCGAACATCTGCATATCGCGGATGGCACGGTGAAAAATCACATCTGCCACATTTTCGACAAACTGCAGCTGCGCGATCGCACCCAAGCGGCCCTATTTGCCACGCGCAACTGGCCCCGCAACCGCCCGCGCATGACCGACCGGGCCTTGGGTCATAGGCCCCGCGACCTACCGGTCGATGTACAATAGGAGAGGAGAACTATTCCGCACGGCGCACGTGCACGCTACAGTGAGGTGAACATCCGCAGACGGAGGGCGTGATGGGGCGTCCCGCCCGAACGCGGCATCCTAACGGCCCCAACAGGTCCGGTGAGGGGGTGTGGCGGTGGTGTCCGCTGAGGAAGCAATGAGTGTTACCCTGACCGATATCTTGCGGCGCGAGATTCCTGCCTGGCGGGAGCGTGCAATGCGGGCAGAGCCGATGTCGGGAGGGATGACCAACCGGAATTTTCGGGTCTGGGTGGACGACCACCCGTATTTTGTCCGCTGGGGAAGCGAGCAGGCGGAGATTTTGGGCATAGACCGGGAGAACGAGTATCGCGCCAACCTGATCGCGGCAACCTTGCAAGTGGCGCCCGCGGTCGAGACCTACCTGGCCGGGCGGCGAATTTTCGTCATCCAGCATGTCGCCGGACGCGCACTGGAGCCAGCCGACTTAGCGACTGACGACGGGGTGGTGCAGGTTGCCCGCATGTTGCGCCGGATTCACCAAGCCGGACGGGTCGCGCGGAAGTTTTCGGTGTTTGAGGTCGTGCGCAGTTATGTGGAGTTTCTCCGCCGATCGCGTACGGTGCCGGCTGCGGTCGCTAGCGCGCTGCGTACGGCGGACCGGATGGAGGCCGTAGTGCGCGATCGCCTGGACTGTCTTTGCCATAACGATTTGCTGGCCGCCAATTTTCTGCGGAGTCCCGATCAGCGGCTTTGGCTGGTGGACTGGGAGTATGCCGGGATGGGCATGGGGCTCTTTGATTTGGCCAATTTCTCGGCGAACCAGGAGTTGTCGGCTCGCCTGGAGGAACGGTTGATTGCCGCCTACTACGGCGAGTTGCATGGCGGCCGCTTGGCCGGCTTGCGCCTGCTGCGGGTCATGTCCGATTTGCGGGAAGCGTTGTGGGGTTACGTGCAAACGCAAATTTCATCGATTGCATTTGATTTTGAAGCCTATGGCGAACGCTTTCTGACGAGGGTGGCGAGCGCGATGTCATCCGCGCAGTTTGCAGCCGATTGGGAGACCGCCCGGCGCGATCCGGGTGGGGACAGCGGACTTCTGGCAGAGGATCATGTTAACCAAAGGACAGGGGACGGGCCGGAATGAAATCGCACGCGCAAGTGGTGATTATTGGCGGGGGAGTGGCGGGAACCAGCATTGCCTATCATTTGGGCGAACTGGGATATCGCGATGTGGTGCTGGTGGAGCGCAGCGAACTGACCAGCGGGTCGACATTTCATGCGGCGGGACTGGTAGGCCAACTCCGATCCTCGGTTTCGCTCACCCGCATGCTGATGTACAGCGTCGAGCTTTACGGACGGCTGGCGGCCGAAACCGGGGTGGATCCCGGCTGGCGCCAGGTGGGCAGCCTGCGGTTGGCGTCCACCCCGGCTCGTCTGGAAGAATTGCAAAGACAGGCCGGATGGGCCAAGACCTTCGGCCTGCCGATGGAACTGTTGGGGCCGGCGGAGGCCCAGACCCTCTTTCCCTTAATGGATCGGGAGGGGGTGCTGGGGGCTGCCTACCTGCCCACCGACGGATATCTCGATCCGAGTGGCTTGACCCTCGCCCTGGCGCGGGGGGCGCGCAACCGGGGAACGGAGATATACACCAACACCCGGGTGCTGGCTATTGAGGTGGTGGATGGACGGGTGCGCGGGGTCCAAACTGACCAGGGGTCCATCGCGGCCGAGATCGTGGTTGACGCCGGGGGAATGTTTGCTCCCGAAATCGGCCGGATGGCCGGGGTGACGGTGCCCATTATTCCCATGCAGCATCAATACTTGATCACCGCTCCCTTGCCGCAAGAGGCTTCGGCCCCAGCCATCGAGCGCATGCCAACCCTGCGCGATCCCGACTGGCTGGTCTATTTTCGGCCGTGGGGCCAGGCGTTGGCGATGGGCGGCTATGAACGCACGCCGGCACCTTGGGGATTGGACGGGATTAGTCCGTCGTTCAACGGGCAGTTGCTCGCGGCCGACTGGGAACGCTTCGATGCCATTATGGAAGGGGCAATCCGGCGCGTGCCGGCTATGGCCGCGGCCGGCGTGCAAAGCTTCATCAACGGCCCCGAAGCGTTTACCCCTGACGGCGAGTTTGTGCTGGGCGAGTCGGCGGTGCGCGGATTTTTTGTGGCGGCCGGGTTTTGTGCGCACGGGATTGCGGGCGGCGGCGGCGTCGGGCAGGTCATGGCGCGCTGGATTGCCGAGGGCGATCCGGGTCTGGACTTGTGGAAAATGGATATCCGGCGCTTTGGCGAGCAATACCGCAGCCAGAGCTTGACGCTGGCGCGCACGGTGGAAGTCTATTCGACCTACTATGATATCCGCTATCCTCACGAGGAAAACCGCAGCGCGCGTCCCTTGCGGGTGTCCCCGGTCTATCCCGAATTGCTTAAACTGGGGGCGGCCTTTGGGGAAAAAGCCAATTGGGAGCGGGTGAACTGGTTCGATACGCTGGCGGCGGGCGGCGATGACGGAGAACGGCCGCGGGGGTGGGCGGGCGAAGTCTGGTCGCCCGCCATCGGCGTGGAACATCGGGCGACCAGAAGCGCAGCCGCCTTGTTCGATGAGACCTCGTTCGCCAAATTCGAAGTGACCGGGCGCGGCAGTACCGCCTACTTGCAACACATCTGCGACAACGACATCGACAAACCGGTGGGGTCGGTGATCTATACGCAAATGTTGAATCCGCGGGGCGGAATTGAGTGCGATCTGACCGTCACCCGGCTCGGACCCGCGCGTTACCGGATTATTACCGGCACGGCATTCGGCGATCATGATCTCGGATGGATGCGCCGTCATCAGCCGGATGACGGCACGGTGGATATCGCCGACGTGACGTCGGCCTACGCCTGCCTGGGGATCTGGGGACCGCGCGCGCGCGATGTCCTGGTTTCCGTGAGCGGCGATGACTGGGATAACGGCCGCTTTCCGTACATGACCGGCAAGGCCGTGACCGTCGCGGAAGTGCCGTGCTGGGCGTCGCGGGTGACCTATGTGGGAGAGTTGGGCTGGGAGCTCTATTGCCCAGCCGAGTATGGCGCTTGGCTGTGGAGAGTCTTGACGGAAGCCGGCAAACCGTTCGGAATGATTCCGGGCGGGTACCGCGCCATCGACTCGTTGCGGCTGGAGAAGGGGTACCGGGTCTGGGGTTCCGACATCACCCCGGAAACCACTCCGTGGGAAGCGGGCCTGGGCTTTTGCGTCAAGCTCGACCAGGGAGAATTTGTCGGTCGCGATGCGCTGATCCGCCAAAAAGCCCAGGGGATTACCAGGCGGCTTCGCTGTCTGCTGTTGGACGACCCGCATCAAATCGCCGAAGGCGGCGAGCCGGTCAAGGACGGTGATGCGGTGATCGGCCGCGTCACCAGCGGCGGCTACGGCTACACTGTGCGACAGAGTCTGGCTTATGCCTATTTGCCGATTGAAGTCGGGTTCGAACGGCGGCTGTCGGTCGATGTGATGGGAATATCGGTGCCGGCGCGGGTGGTGCGGGACCCGGTGGTGCCCCGGTCTCCGCTCTTGACCTCGTGATCGGCGGGCATAATGTCCGCGCCGGTGGCGGCTAGGGGTGCTTGTCCCAGTGCGCTGGCCAGGCCTGACGCACTGGGCTTGAGGTTTGCTGGGGGCGCTCGGCGCGGTTATGGTTGGCGATGATAACGGCGAGCTTCGCGCCCCGCGCGCGGTAGCATGCAGGCGGGCGTCGATTGCGGCGTGCCGGCACAAACATGTCCGCCAGCGGCACCTTCAGTGCGGAAGGTGGAGGGCAAGCGGTACCTCCGATGGCCAAGCCCAGGGCCCGGGGCAGCGGCGAAGAGGTCTGTCCAGGGGCAGGGGCCTCATGGTCAACATCATGGACACCCAGGGCAGTACGCTGAAGCCCTTGCGCAAATGGGGAAAATGCCCCGGCTTGGCTCGCATGCGCCTGGGGATCATGGCCGAGCGGTTGGTTGGGGAAGGCTATCCGGCCCCACCGATATTTTAGCCATGACGGCGCAATCCGTGAAGAGCTTACGGCGAGTTGGAATCGGGGCCGGCCGGATTCTTTCATCCCCAGCTAGAGCTTGGGACAACGGACCAGAATTCCTCCTGGGTTACCGCGGAAATCCGGGTCGCGGTAGAAACAACTTCCGAGGCCGTCGGCTATGGGGAGGGAACCAACGGGGCCCCCGCACCGTTCAACGTGTCGTGTGAGAGCGGTACCCGATGCGTCTCAGGCGATCGCGGTGCAAAATGGCTCCAACGGCGCCGCGGCTTTTGCTGGACCCGTCCGACGTACGTCTGGTAAAGCGGATGGCGCCTCATATACTCCTCGCGGATAAGTCTTGAGGGTTTTCAGGGTTTTCCTTGCCCATGCTTGCGGCGTTTTTTCAAGGACTGGACAGAAGGTTCCTGCTCGATTACGCTTGATGGGGACGTGGAAGTTTCCCAGCGACGACGAGGAGGAGGACGGGCACATGGTCCGGATTGCGATTCCCCCCGAGGACCTGCCGATAAGCCAGGCAGAGCGCTATACCCATCCGCATCCCCGCGTGCAGCAAAAACTGCCCACGCTCTATTGGGTGGGCCTCGGCTACCCGCGCCACGAGGTGGCGCGCATTATCGGCGTCTCTGAAGGCACCGTGCGGAGTACCCTTCACGCCTACCTGGCCGGAGGCCTCGCGGCCCTCCGCCAGTTTAACCCCCATCCCCAGTCGGCGGCCTGGGACCGCCAGGCCACCACCCTGCGGGAAGCCTTTGCCGCCCACCGCCCCACACCGGGCCAGAGGCCGGGGACCGGATCGCAGCCCTGACCGGCGTCCGCCGCGGGCCGACCCCAGTCCGGGCCTGGCTAAACAAAACGGGTTTGGCCGTCGTCAAACCGGCCAAATCCCGGCCCAAGCGGACCCGGTCGCAAAGCCGCTATGCCTGGATGCCCCACTCACCCCAACCTTAGACGAGGCCCAGGCGGGGCGCCGCCATGTCTTTTTCGTCGATGCCGCGCACGTTGTCTTGGGCGCCGGGCTGGGCTCCTGGTGGTGTCTGACCCGGATCCTGCTGCCGACGCCCTCCGGGCGTCAACGCGTTAACGAGCTCGGGGCCTGACCCGCGATCACACCACCGGTCATCCCGGTCACCCATGACACCACCATCAACAGTGAAAGCGTGGTCACGCTCCTGAAAACACTGGCGGCCCAGTTCACGGACCTGCCCATCACCCTCGTGCTGGATAACGCTCGTTATCAACGCCATGCCTAGGTGATGGCCGAGGCGGCACGCCTCGAGATGACCTGGCTCTGGCTGCCGACGTATTCCCCCCACCTCAACCTCATCGCACGGCTCGGGAAGTTGGTAAAGGCCGACTGCCTCCATGGGCGGTATTATCCGAAGTTTGGGCCGTTCAAACAGGCGATCATCGATTGTTTAGCCGATACCAACGGCCGCCATCAAGCCCAGCTCAGGCGGGTCGAAGATTATGGGGTTTGGCTGAGCGACGTGGCTGCCATCTACGCGGCGGGGGCGAAGGCGCATCAAGCAGACCACCGCGTGACGCATAGTAATGACCCCGAGGCACCGGAGGTCTTCCACCTGGGTGAACACCGTCATCAGCTTGGCCCAGACCTTTATTGACGGCACCTATCACGGACGCACCCGACGCCAGCTCTACCTGGAGGAATACACCTACCGGTTTAACCGCCGGCACCTGGGCAACGGGATCGCGGAGCGCTTGCTGGGAGCCTGCTTGGGCAGTCACCCGCATCCCTACGCGACGTAAGGCGAGGCCCTTCATGCATACGCATACCTGTTCCCCCCGGCTGACCGCAACCATAGCCCGGGCGATTGAGGTGCGTCTGGCGAACGGGCGATCGGACCTCAGTGTCACTAGGTGACACGATCGGACCCAAAACCCCGCCAAATCCGGCCTCATTTCCACCAGCACCATCGCCTACCTCAATGGCCAAAGTGGCGCGCTGTCCCTACAGTAGGCTAACCATCCAGCGCCTTGCCACCTTGCGGTGACCGGTTTCCGGATGCTCGCCCCCGAACCGTACGTACACCTCTCAATGTATACGGCTCTCCATTCACTCATGCTCTACCGAGAGCTGTTGAGGGCATCGGTAGAGGATCCACGACCCTTGGAGGTTCTTATGATGCTTCACGCACCGTTCCTTTCGGACCGTGGAGAGGAAACTGCTCGCCTTCGCCAGGTGACGGGCTTTCCCCGTCGCGGACGACTCCGAGAGCTCCGTAACCCGGCCGGATTTTCAGAGCCCGAACTCCTCGCCGGGTGTCACCCGGCGCTCCGGGTTAGGTCATCCCTGGTTAGGTTCGTCTGCACCAGCGCGGACGGGTGTCGAATACGACGTGGGCCATTTTCCGCTGAGGGCGGCTGGGCGGACGTGGGATATGAGGGTGGTCGCCGTCAGGTTATCAACGCCACCCCCCGTCCAGACGGCGTTTGTAACCAGCTGCCGCCGTAGCCGATAATAAAGCCCCGCGGGCGGTCGTTCAGGCCGATCAGCCTTTATCCTCATACCGTTCGTTTCCTCTCGACACGCCGTCGCCGCCGGATGGTTGGCTGACTAGTGCTTTTCCCGGCATGCTATCCTCCCCGTCGGGTTTCCCGTTCGGATAAGCCGGGTGCGGATGGGCCATTCCCCTATCGAGCCCCCTGCCGTGCGACGGGCAGATTTCAGACCAACCCGCGCAACGCCGAGCGGCGTTGCTGACAGGCGCACACAACACCTGAGTTGTCTGGGGATGTATGTTGTCGGATCTCACGCTGTGGGGCGGATT